>CACWOS010000068.1 GCA_902762565.1 uncultured Prevotellaceae bacterium | reverse complement strand
AAAACGTAAAAGAATTCTGAAACTCACTCGCGGTTACTTTGGTGCCCGCAAGAATGTTTGGACAGTAGCCAAGAACACTTGGGAGAAGGGTCTTACCTATGCTTATCGCGATCGTAAGAACAAGAAGCGCACATTCCGTGCCCTGTGGATTCAGCGTATCAACGCTGCCGCTCGTCAGGAGGGTCTGAGCTATTCAGCACTTATGGGCAAGCTGGCAAAGGCAGGTATCGAGATCAACCGTAAGGTGCTCGCCGACCTGGCTCTGAACAATCCCGAGGCTTTCAAGGCTATCGTTGCTAAGGTAAAGTAAGCCTTGCGCTTTGATAAGCAAGAAAATAAAAGGAGCTGCAATCCTAATGGGTTGTAGCTCTTTTTTTTGTTTCTTTCAAAAAATAATTGTACCTTTGTACCCAGATGAGGCACCTATTACTACATATTCTCCTGACAGTCGTTGTGTTGTCCACTGAGGCTCAGACACTCAGTGTTGGTGACACTATTGCCATTATTTCACCCTCCAGTGCGACCGATAGTGCCACTATCAATGGTGGCGTACGTACCCTGCAGTCGTGGGGTCTCCACTGCATCGTGGCGCCTCATGCCCTTGATGACTATCGCGGTTTTGCAGGTAAGATTGACGAGCGTTTGTCTGACCTCATATGGGCATTGCGCTCCCCACAAATCCGCGCCATCATGTGTAGTCGTGGAGGCGATGGTGCCGTCCAACTACTTTGTCGACTGTCACCTGACACGCTGCGTCGCTATCCCAAGCCCATCATTGGATTCTCTGATGTCACGGCACTGCTCTCAGCACAGGCCGCAGTGGGCGCTCAGGGTATTCACGGTTCTATGTGTCACGCCCTCAATACCTATCAGGGTACCGATACCGTTAGTCAGGCATTGCGCCATATGCTCATGGGCAACATGCCCGTCTACCAGCTTCAACCTCACGCCCTCAATCAGCAGGGACGCGCAGAAGGCATCCTCGTTGGTGGCAATATGTCTGTGCTTCACGGGTTGGCAGGCTCCGATTACGATCCCCTTATGCTACCTGATATTATCCTCTTCCTTGAGGATACGAGTGAGGGTATCTCGAAGGTTGACCGTATGCTGCACAATATCGAACTACGTGGTCTGATGTCGCATGTTCGTGGCATCATTATCGGCCAGTTTACCAAGTACAAGCATCCCGATGGCGGTTTCGAGGATATGAACGACATGTTCCACGAATACCTGCAGCGTTACGACATCCCTGTATGCTACGACTTTCCCGTAGGACACAGCCATTTGCGCAACTTCCCCTTGCCCATAGGCCGCCATGCCACCCTCATCGTCAGCGATGAAGGCACCACCCTGGAGTTTTAGGTTATTATAATAAAAAAGAAACGAATATGAATAAATCAATTTTATGGACGATAGCTGCCCTTATCATGGTAGCCTGTGGCAACAAGACAGGACAGGCAAGTGATGCCGACTCTACCGCTATGGACTCAACGGTTACGGACTCTGTCGTCGTTGCTGCTCCTGCTATCGCTCATCTTCGAGCGTGGTGACTGGTATGTCGACGACTTTCTCCCCATAGACGGTGGTGAGTCAGAGAAAGCCTATCTTGAGCGCTACATTGTCAATGTGGCGAAGTAATTTGGTTTCCTGTTTAGTGTTTGTTAAATCCTCGCATTGATAGCGAGATGCGCTGGCGACGCAGATCGACACCAATGACGCGGACACGGACGTGCTGGTGCAGGCGGACAACCTGTGTGGGGTCGCTGACATAGCGGTCTGCCAACTGAGACACATGTACCAGCCCATCCTGATGAACGCCGATGTCTACAAAGGCTCCAAAGTTGGTGATATTTGTCACAATCCCAGGTAGTTCCATTCCTTCGTGCAAGTCTTCTACGCACTGTACGCTGCTGTCGAATTCAAACTCCTCAATCTGTTCGCGTGGGTCACGACCAGGCTTCTCCAGTTCCTTCATAATGTCTGTCAGGGTGGGCAGACCTACCTCTTCCGTGACGTATTTCTTGATGTCTATCTTCGAACGTTTAGAGGCATCGCTTATCAGGTCGCTGACGCTGCAATGCTGGTCTTTCGCCATCTGTTCTACCACATGGTAGCTCTCTGGGTGAACAGCCGAGTTGTCGAGTGGATTCTTGGCATTGGGTATGCGCAGGAAACCTGCACACTGTTGGAAGGCGGCAGGACCCAGACGCGGCACCTTCTTCAGTTGCGCACGACTGGTAAATGCACCGTTCTCCTTTCTGTAGTCCACAATGTTCTGTGCCAGCACAGGGCCCAGTCCGCTGACATAGGTCAGCAGATGTTGCGAGGCGGTATTCAGGTTGACACCCACCAGATTGACGCAACTCTCAACGGTTTGGTCGAGCGAGTGCTTCAGCTGTGTTTGGTCCACGTCGTGCTGATACTGTCCCACACCAATGCTCTTGGGATCTATCTTTACCAGTTCAGCCAACGGGTCCATCAGTCTGCGACCAATGCTGACGGCACCACGAACAGTCACGTCCTCGTCAGGGAACTCGTCGCGCGCCACCTTCGAGGCGCTGTATACTGAGGCGCCGTCCTCGCTCACCACGAAGATGGTGGGCGCAGGTTTCCCCTGCGTCATCTCCTTCAGCGCATCCTCAACAAACTCCTTCGTCTCGCGGCTGGCAGTACCATTACCAATGGCGATGGCCTCTATCTGGAATTTCTTCACCATGTCCTGTAGGTGCATGGTGGCCTGCATGCGGTGGTTAACAGGCGGGTGGGGGAAGATGGCTTCGTGGTGCAACAAGTTGCCCTGGGCATCAAGGCAGACGACCTTACAACCCGTGCGGAAACCTGGGTCGATGCCCATCACGCGCTTCTGACCCAGTGGCGCTCCAAGTAGCAATTGTCGCAGGTTCTCGGCAAACACGCGGATAGCCTCCTCGTCAGCCTTCTGCTTGCTGAGGTTCATAAATTCTGTCTCTATCGAGGGCAACAGCAGTCGCTTGTAGCCGTCCTCAACGGCCTCTGCCACAAGACGCTGGCAGGCTCCGTTGCCACGAACATAGTTGCGTTGCAGACGCTCTACAGCTTCTTCGTCGTCAATGGTAATGCTGACTCGCAGAATGCCCTCGCTCTCACCACGACGCATGGCCAACAGTCGGTGACTGGAACAGCGCTTCAGGGGTTCTTCCCATTCGAAGTAGTCGCTGTATTTCTGGGCTTCGTCGCTGTCTTTCTTTGCCTTCACAACCTTCGACTCGATGAATGCCTCGCGACGGAAAGCAGAGCGCACTTGATTGCGCGAACGCTCGTCCTCGCTGACCTGCTCGGCAATGATATCCTGGGCACCCTTCAAGGCTGCAGCGACGTCAGATACGTCGCCCACCACGAAGCGCTGGGCAGCACGCTTGGGGTCCTGCTCTCGTTGCAACAACAGCAACTGTGCTAGTGGTTCCAGTCCTTGTTCGCGAGCCACTTGTGCCCTTGTCCTGCGCTTGGGCTTATAGGGCAGGTAGATGTCCTCTAGTATTGTCGACTCCCAACAGTCGTCGATGCGCTTCTGCAGTTCGGGCGTCATCTTGCCCTGCTCCGTAATCGTCTTGACGACGTTATCCTTGCGCTTGGCAATCTCCAGCAATTGTTCCATCCGATTCGAGATAGCCGTTATCTGCACTTCGTCCAATCCACCCGTCCGCTCCTTGCGGTAACGCGAAATAAAAGGTATCGTACATCCCTCGTCCAACAACTTCAGCGTGTTCTCCACAGCATGCTCCTGCAAATGCAGTTCCGTGCTGATGAGTTTTGTGAATATCTTGATATGTTCCATAATCGTTTCTTTTGTGCAAAGGTACGAATAAGCGAGAACAATACAAAACAAATATGCATTTTTGTTTTTATTGTCGAGCGAGAGTACCTTCTCGTGAAGCGAAAAGATACGAATAAGCGAGCGAAAAACCAAATAAAATGATAGCGAATAATTTGGAAGATTGCGAAATTGTTCTTATCTTTGCACCAAAGCTTAGAAAATGAAGTATGACTTATCTCAATCAATTTCACAAAGAGGCATCGGAGAGAAAGATGCGGAAAATCAGCGAATCGCGGAAATCGCCGATGAGCTCAGAAGACGCTGTCAAGTATATGAAGCGGAATCTGGAGCTGGCCAAGAACATGTAGGTCGCTATGATGCGGAACTGCGTTCGGCAGAATCGTATGCCAAAGAGAAAGGCATGTGGATTCCGATGGACGAGGTGTTTGATTTGGGCCTGCCAGGTGCAAGTGGAAACGAAAATGACATCTATACTCGCGAGGATACAGTTTTCAAGGTGAACAATCTGTTGAATAGCGGTAGTATCGTTAATCTGCTTGAAAAGGTTATACTTCACAATTTAATATTTCCAGATACATTTTATTATTTTATAGGTTTTGCTGGTTATGACGGGCGTAGCGTAATGCCTGTATTGCAGCAGGATTTGGTGAAGCATGCTCAACCAGCTACACCTATCGAAATTGAAACATACATGGCAGCCATTGGTTTTACGAAGAAGAACCATGAGGGCCGATTCGCCAATAACATGTATGAAGTTTGGGACTTAGTGCCCAGGAACGTGTTAAAGGACAAGGATGGCGACATTTACGTGGTAGATGCAGAGATAAAGATAGTCAAAAATGACTGATAGGCTTTATGCAAAATACATGTGACTATCTCCTGCAGGTGCAGTTCCATGCTGATGAATCTTGATATGTTCCATAATCGTTTCTTTTGTGCAAAGGTACGAATAAGCGAATAAAGAACCAAAGGGAACCCGTTTTTCTTTATTCTTTCAAGCGGAAGTATCTTCTTTAATCAATAATACTCCGAAAGTAATTACGAATACTCCAAGAGTATTTTCAATTTCTCCGAAAGTATTGGACACGTCAGTTATCACATGTAATCACAGGATTTTCTGATCTCTTAGTTCAGTACTTGGACACCCCTCATACGATAACATGCCATTATTCCGCAATAACCCCATGTTATTTGGCAACAATGGCATGTTTTCAAATCACAGAGGGCTTCCTGTGAGCAAGGCACGTGCGATAACCTGTAAAGAAACTGTGGGCCGAAGCAATACCACTTCAGTCCGCCAGGTTAATATCCAAAGTGAATCATAAAGGAATCAAAACCTGTCCGATTCTTTAGCAGAATATACTAAAAAAAGATAAAAGTGGAGGGCTGACCATGACGTGTGCCTCTATTTTGCGTATGTTTTTACTATATTTGCAACTGAGAATTGAAAACAATAAGACTATGGATCTAATCAACAAGTATGTTTGGCTGGTAGACACAATCTATAAAGCTGGTCGCATTACGTATGAGGAAATCAATCAGAAATGGATTGAGCAAGAGATGGATGAAACCCCAATTCCTCTTCGCACTTTCCATAAATGGAGGATTGCCGCAGAGGAAATGTTTCATCTGAATATCGAATGCGAGCGAAAGGGAGGCTACCATTATTATATAGATAATGTGGATGAGATTAAACGTGGAGGACTTCGCAATTGGATATTAAGAAACATATCCATTAGTAACCTACTATTGGACTGTCAGTCACTTAAAGATAGGATTTTGCTTGAAGTTATCCCTTCTGGTCAAGAATATCTGGCTACTATTCTGGATGCCATGAAAACTAATAACCAGCTCAGCATCTCCTATCAAGGATATTGGCGCAAAGAGGTAACCACTTTTACAGTTTATCCTTATTGTGTTAAACTGTTCAAGCAGCGATGGTATCTGGTGGCACTCAGCCCCTGTTACAATAAAGTAATGGTTTATGGCATTGATCGCATAAAGGATTTAGAGGTAAATGATGAACATTTTGTTTATCCTGATGATTTTAATCCTGAGACCTTTTTCGAAGGTTGTATTGGGGTAATGGTTGACGAGGAATACGATATTGAAACTGTAAGACTGAAGGTGTCAGCACATCAGTCTAATTATATTCGGTCTTTGCCAATGCACTCATCCCAGAAGGAAACTGAGTGGAATGACGATTATAGCATCTTCACCCTCGAAGTTCGTCCCACATTCGATTTCCAACAAGAAATTCTGATGAATGGTTCGGATATGGAAATTCTTTCTCCAGAATGGCTCCGTTGTGAAATAGCAGAAAAGACAGAAAAGATGTATAACAACTATAAAAAGTAAAATGTATGAATAAAGAGAAACAGCATTTGACCAACCTGCAAAAGGAGATTGACCAGAAACAGAAAGAATTGAAACATCTTAGAGATGAATACGAAACAGTTTTCACAGCCATTTCTAAGTCGTGGCAGAAACAAGTGAATACGTCCTTCCCCAATCTTCAACCATGTAATATTGGTGAATATGTTGGTGTGGATGTCGTTTATGAAGGGAGGACTTACAATCTATTTATTGCTAAAGAGAGGCAAAAGCTTATCTGCATGTTCTCCCATGATAGAAAAGACAGAAGCACTTATGATTTAACTCTTAAAGACGCAGGAAAGGAACTCGTTGATAAACTGAATGTTCTTTTTTCAGAATATCCGGCATATAAGTCTTCTTGTTTTTATACAGGACATGGGTATTATAAGAACTTCAAGAAAGAAGATTTTGAAGATGCATTCAACTTTTTCTTGGAGGTCGTTAAAGCTTTTACTTCTCATTAATAATAGCAGCAACTTATGATTACAGAACTTGAACACAAACAAGAAAGAATGCATAATCTTATAAATGAACATGCATATAATTCGGGTTTATCAATCAATGGCTTAAAACCAATCTTAGACGGAGTGCATGATGTTTCCAAGTATTTGGAATCTCCGACAAAAGTGATGTGGATTATGAAAGAGGCTTATGATGACAGCGATGAAAAAGGTAATCGTGGTGGATGGAGCATCTTTGATATACTTGATGAGAATAAGCCATTCCCCCAAAGCTGGTATAACATCATCTATGTTACCTATGGTATTTTCAAAAAATGGGAAACCATTGACATGTACAAAATAAGTGAAGACCCATCAATGAAAGAAGTTATGAGCCAAATTGCTTACATAAACTTAAATAAAATGCCAGCAAACAAGACATCATCAGATGAATTGCTTGAAGAGAGTTATAAAAGATGGAAACCAATTTTAATGGCCCAAATAGAATTGTATAAGCCGCAAGTTATCATTTTTGGCAATACATTTAAGTTCTTTAAAGATGATCTTTTAGAAGGAGAAGACATTAAGCCGCAATTAGATAATGTTGGCAAGAATGCCCAGCTTTACATAAAGGATGGGATAAAGTTAGTTGATGCATACCACCCGGCAGCAACAGGTGTCAAGAGCTATGCAGATTCCATTATCAGTTTCTTTTTATAGAAGCTAACTTTTTTGTGGAAAGAATTACATTTTTGTGGAGTTGTGCCTCGATATGGCATAGCTCCACATTAATTTTGCGCCATGAACCAATTAAAAAAGTAAAATTATGGCACTTTGGAAGATTTCAGTAAAGAACAGCGGCAACGTCGCATGTAAGAACAAGCGTCAAAGGCTTGAAAAAGGAATGTTCGTCGAGACGAGCACAGTATCAACTATCATCCCATTGGGACAATCGAGTGAGGCTTCTAGGCTGGCTCAGCTTTTTATGAGTAAATATGGTATAGAGGTTGACCCTAAGCAGATGAATCGTTCAAACTTTGATTGCGCTAAAATCGGATAAAAAATATGGAACTATGGGATAAGATAACTGATGAATCCCCATTTACTCTACGGGAACATATATGTATCCGCCCTGGTTTGTACATAGGTCATCTGGGAGATGGGTCAACTTATGAGTCAGGCTTATACGTTATGTTGAAAAACATACTGAACAATTCTGTTGATGAATTCAGATTGAATGGTAAGAATAGAGTCGAATTGGCAATAGATGAAGGCCGTGTAGCCTCTATTCGCGACTATGGACGCGGCATACCTTTAGAGAAACTCATATATTATGCCTGCAAATCAAATTGGTATGAGAAGAAAGACTCCGATGGATTCAAAAAATCTATTGATCCGAATGGTTTAGGACTTAAAATTGTGAATGCATTAAGCCAACGTTTTGAATTACAAAGTTTTCAAGATGGTAACACTCGAAAAGTAATTTTTGAACGTGGGATGTTAATCAGCGACATAACAGAAAGGGCACAAGTCGATGATGGTACATTGGTAAGTTTTGAGCCAGACATTCAGTTTTTTGGGAACTACCGGTTTCATAAAGATATAGTTCAAAATATCCTATATCACTTTGCCTATATGAATGTTGGATTGAGAATCGACTTTATGGGACTACATATCTGTTCTAAAAATGGAGTAAAAGATCTACTTGAGGCACGCTTGACAAGTGATACACTTTACCCTGTCATCCATTTACAAGGTAAAGATATTGAGATAGCATTTACTCATGTAGACGAATACGATGATATTTATTACTCATTTGTGAATGGTCACGAAACTCCATCGGGCGGAACGCATTTGGAGGCATTCAAGTATTACCTTACCCGAACCATACACTTCTTCTACGACAGATTTAAACCAGCAGATGTTTTCCCAGGGATTGTTGCAGCCGTATCGATTCAGATACAAGAACCATGTTTTGAAAGCCAAACTAAAATCAAACTAGCTTCTACCTTGATGGCTCCTGATGGCATAAGTATTAAGAAATACATAGGTGACTTCATTAAAGAAGAGGTATATCACTACCTGCACACTCACGTTAATATGGCCGAAGTCCTTTACAATAAGATGATAAAGAATAGACTCAGGCACAAAGGTTTAATCTGATGGGTGACGAATGGACATTGACACATTCAGCGCTCAGTAGTAATTTTCCAATTGTAAAATGTGAGTCAGTTCTTTGAAGGTGTAGAGTTGTTGAGTAACTAGGCTTCTCGCTCATCGAGAAACGGCGTGTTGCTGTTAGAGAAATGGCGTTTCCCTCATCGTGAATATCAAAGTTAAGAAGTTTAGCATTTATAGTAAAAAAGAAAAAAATTGTAATTTTTATATTTACATATATACCAAAATCTAAACTTCTAAACATCTAAACTTCTAAACAAATAGCTTTCTTGTCGATTTAGCCTACACCCTACACTCTGTTAAGCTGAAAGGCCGATGTATAAAGGGTCCAAGAGGAGTGTAGGGTGCTCGTGACCCTACACTCACCCCTCACTGACCCTACACTCAAGGTTTCACCACCAATGCCGATAGACATTAACACTGCGCACGGAGCGGAGCCTTCTTCCGCACGTAGCGGAGGCGTCTTCCGCACGGAGCGGAAAGGGCGCGAGCCGTAAGCGGAGGGCACCTGTCCGCCATCATCAGATAACTATTCAAAAGGTTCGTAGGGGAGACCAAAGACGTCGGCTACGGCCTTAAAGGTGACGCGGCCTTCCACAATGTTCAGTCCCTTGGCTAGTGCAGAGTCGTCTTTGCATGCTTTTTTCCAGCCCTTATCTGCCAGTGCGATAGCGTAGCGGAGGGTGGCGTTGGTCAGTGCGAGTGTTGAGGTGTTGGGAACAGCTCCAGGAATATTGGCTACACAATAGTGTACGATGCCTTGTTCAACGTAGACGGGATCGCTGTGGGTCGTGGGGCGTGATGTCTCAAAGCAGCCTCCTTGGTCGATAGCCACATCCACTAGCACCGTTCCTGGTTCCATCAGCGACAGCATGTCTTTCGTAATCAGGTGTGGCGTTTTATCGCCAGGCACCAGCACACTGCCTATGACAATATCTACTGTCGGCAGCATCTGACGAATGTTGTGCTCCGATGAATAGAGCGTATGCACGTTGGCTGGTGTTTCGATATCAAGCTGACGCAGACGGGGTAGGGAGATGTCCGTTATCGTGACGTCAGCACCAAGACCAGCAGCCATCCGTGCAGCAGCCTCACCAACGACGCCACCACCCAGCACTAGCACCTTTGCCGGACTGACACCAGGCACGCCACTGATCAGCTTGCCCTTGCCACCCTGTGTCTTCTGCAGATAGTAGGCGCCATTTAGCGTGGCCATACGTCCTGCGACCTCACTCATGGGCTGCAACAGGGGTAGGGTACCGTTGGGCAGCTGTACCGTTTCGTAAGCCAGACAGACGGCTCCGCTCTTCAGCATAGCATCCGTCAGTTCCTTCTCACACGCGAAATGGAAATAGGTAAAGAGTAGCTGGCCTTTGCGCACCAGTTCGTATTCTGGTTCGATGGGCTCCTTCACCTTTACAATCATATCGCACTCGCGATATACCGCCTCTATCGTTGGCAGGATGCGAGCGCCAGCTTTCACATAGTCATCATCTGAGAATCCGCTGCCCTCGCCAGCCGTATGCTGCACGCTGACCTCATGGCCTCGACGCACCAGTTCAGCCACTCCCGCAGGTGTCATGCCTACGCGATTCTCATTGTTCTTAATCTCTTTTGGAATTCCAACTTTCATAATGCTTCCCTTTTAGTTAAACAAATATTTCTGAGGCAAAGATACGAAAAAAAACATTATGTTGTTCTTTGTGACTCAAGAAATTTTTGTGTAAAACATGGGAAGACATGTGTCGAGTTGTTCAGAAGTTGCTTTCGTGCTTGATGCTGCGGATGTGTAGCCAGATGCCTGCAATGATACACAACAGGCCTGTGACTAGCAGAGAATTGTGGGTCGAGAGGGTACTGATGCGCGTCAAAATCAGCACTATTGTACCTATTATTATAAGGAATAAGCCTATAAAAGGGGTCAATTTCTTCATAAAAACGTTAAATTTGCTGCAAAGATACGAAATTTTTCACTTATCACTTATCACTTATCACTTTTTTTTCGTACCTTTGCACCCGCATTTTGCAAAAATAACATTAATTTATTAATTAAAAAGTAGTATGAATCAATACGAAACCGTTTTCATTTTGACTCCCGTTTTGTCTGATGACCAGACAAAGGAAACGGTCGCAAAGTTCAAGAAGGTTCTGACCGATAAGGGTGCAGAGATCGTGAACGAAGAGGCCTGGGGACTGAAGAAGATGGCTTACGCTATCGACAAGAAATCTACAGGTTTCTATTTCCTGGTAGAGTTCAAGGCTGAGCCATCAGTGATTAAGACTCTGGAGACTGTGGTAAAAAAGAGGAGGCTTAAACTATGGCACAGCAAGACACTGAAATCCGTTATTTGAACGCTCCTTCTATCGACACGAAGAAGAAGAAGTACTGCCGCTTCAAGAAGAGTGGTATCAAGTACATCGATTACAAAGATCCCGAGTTCCTGAAGAAGTTCCTGAACGAGCAGGGTAAGATTCTGCCCCGTCGTATCACAGGTACCTCTCTGAAGTATCAGCGCCGCGTGGCTCAGGCTGTTAAGCGTGCACGCCAGATCGCTCTGCTGCCTTACGTAACTGACATGATGAAGTAAAATAAGGAGGACGCAAGAAATGGAAATTATACTGAAAGAAGATATTATCGGTCTGGGATATAAGAACGATATCGTAAATGTGAAGTCTGGCTATGGCCGTAACTACCTGATTCCCCAGGGTAAGGGTGTTATCGCTTCTCCGATGGCTAAGAAGATTTTGGCTGAGAACCTGAAGCAGCAGGCCCACAAGCTGGCTGCCCTGAAGGCTGACGCTGAGAAGAAGGCTGAGGCTATCAAGGACGTTGCCCTGTGCATTGCCGCTAAGGTGAGCGCTACAGGTCAGCTGTACGGTTCTGTAGGTGCCAATCAGGTGGCTGAGGAACTGAAGAAGCTGGGTCATGAGATTGATCGTAAGATCATCACCATGAAGGATGCCAAGACTGTTGGCGACTTCGTTGCTTTGGTGCACTTCCACAAGGAGGTTACCGTTGAGGTTCCTGTGAAGGTTGTTGCCGAGAACGCTCCTGTTGAGGAGAAGAAGGAAGAGGCTGCTCCTGCAGTAGAGGCTCCCGTTGCTGAGGCTCCTGCTCAGGAAGAAGCTGCTGCTGAAGAATAATACCGCTGTAAAGCAAATCATAAGTATTATAACTGTTGAATCCCGGTTGCCATTAGGCAATCGGGATTTTTCATGTCTGTCTGTCTTTATTGGTTCATTCTATGGCACATCAGAGAATGCCGTCAAGACACAAATCTATGCCGCAATCATCGCCTATTGCCTGGTAGTGATTGTGAAAGAGATTATAGTGTGAAAAATTCCTCCAAAAGGAGTGATTATCTCAGATTTTATTTGTACCTTTGCCATGCTATTGATGATTTTTGCTTGTCATGATTGCAACACAGAGGTAAGTGGAGAATTTGACTTGGCAAAATCTGGGTCGCTCGGCTTTGCCGCTTGGCTTTTGCAAATAAAGTTTTTGTTGCTCAGGAATTTATAGAGATAGTTAAACTAATGTGTTGCAGTATTTAGTTTTTAAACATGGAATATCATTCAGAAAACGGAAATATTATCTATTTCTTAAAGGGGAGTCTTAGGGCGGACAATGCCGAAAATGTCAAGAGCGAAATCATGAGCGTCATCGCCAGTCATCCTGACGAAGAGATTATATTTGACGCCAGCGACTTGCATTTTATTTCGAGTTCCGGCCTCAGGGTGCTGCTCGCCGTTCAGAAGATGAAGGAACCAGAGAAGGTTGTTGTGCGAAATGTGGGTAAGGGCATTTTCTCCGTTTTGGATATGACAGGGTTTACCAGTATTTTGGATGTTCAGGTTAAGATGCGTGAGATCAGCTTAGAAGGTTCAGCGGTGATAGGACGCGGACAGAGTAGCACTGTGTATCGTTTTGGAAAGGAAAACATTGTAAAGCTTT
>CACWOS010000067.1 GCA_902762565.1 uncultured Prevotellaceae bacterium | reverse complement strand
GAAATAGTCCGCCATGACATCGTTACCAGCCTTCCACTCGTCGTTCTCCTTGCTATAATATACGTAGGTGCCGTTGGCTTTGTACTCCCAGCGGTGCAGCTCGCCGTCGGTGTGTTCGTCTTCGCTGCTGGTTACCTTGCCCTCCCAAGTGCCGAGGATGTCCTGGCTGTAGTCGGCGGTGATGCGGTCATAGCGCTCCTTGCCATAGACCTCCTGGTAAATTTTTACACCGTCCTCATAGATCCAGTCGGAACTCATCAGCAAGTCTTTGTCCGTGATGGAGAGGATGGTGCAGTCCAGCACCTGACGGATGTTGCCGTCGGTATTGATGACGTTCACCTTGTTGCCGTCGATCTTCACGTCGGCCAGCACCTTCACGTTCCACATGGGGGTACTGAAGTCCGACAGGCTGCCGTAGGCTTTGGTGGGCGACACAAAGGTCAGCACCGTCTTCCAGTTCGTGGGACACTTCAGGTCGGGCTGTGTGGGGTTATCGTCGTTCGACGAACACGATGTGAACACACTTGCGCCGCAAACGAGGATAGCGGCGAACATCCAATGGACAAAAATCTTTTGCATAATTGTTTGGGTTTAGATGTTAATAATAATGAGTTATTGATAAATGTTATACGGTAACTCCACTAATGATTATCTCATATTTCGACATGAACGAAGCCCCTGGTTGAAGATGATTCATCAGGGGCTTGTCCTTGAATTCCCCTTTGAAGCCACGCGGGTCACCGATACCATACCAAGGTTCAATGCAGACAAAAGGCGCCTGTTTGTCATAAGGACTCCAGAAAGCAATCACTGGTGTGCGGAAGGTAACCGTCACCTCCGGCTCTCCTGCCCTATTCAGCAGTTCTGCACGATGCAACTGACACTTGTGAATCTTGATAGAGTCGTTACGCCATGTGTTGTTTGAGAGTTCCATCACTCCGTTCTCGGCCTCAACGAAAGGCACCTCGTCCATATCATGCGAACCGTCGAGATAGCTGTGAAGCGCATCCATCGGCTCTTCGTTGTCTAGACGAATGCGACCACTCTGACGCTCGCCTGGTTTCATGTCAGGGATATTGAAGGCAGGATGTCCACCTATCTGAAAATGGATTTCACGGGTGTCGGTGTTGTGGACGTGCCAGATGACGCCAATCTTGTTATCATCAAGCACATAGCTGACGCTGAGCGTGAAGTCGTAGGGATAGACCTTCTTCGTCTCCTCAGAAGACTCAAGCACAAAAGTCACCTTGCGCTGGCTCTGGGCTATCAGCTTAAACTCCGAGTCACGGGCAAATCCGTGACGGGGCAGATGATACTCCTTACCATCCACACGGTAAGTCTCGTCATTGACACTGCAGACAATAGGAAAGAGGATGGGTGAATGGCGATTCCAATACTTCGGGTCAGCCTGCCACAGATATTCCTTACCATTAGCATCCTTGATGCTCTGGAGCTCAGCTCCTTTCTCCGATACGACGATGGAGAGATAATCGTTTTTCAGTTCTATCATAATAGATTGTTATTTTTGAGCAAAGTTATAAACTATTCCCCAATTACCAAGGGATTTATACCAAACCTTAACAATTATTATCCAATATTCCCAGTCTGGGAGCAAAACGTTCCCAGGCTGGGAGTCTGACATTCCCAACTGGGAATGAAAATAAATATAATTTATTTGGCATTTTGCTCGCTTATTCGTACCTTTTCGCTTCGCGAGAAGTTACTCTCGTTCGGAAAAATCCAAATTAATTTGGTTTTTCACTCACTTATTCGTAACTTTGTAGCCCATATGATAGTTTGTATTGCAGAGAAACCTAGTGTGGCACGGGATATCGCCCGTATTATCGGGGCTACATCGAGCCACGACGGATATATGGAAGGCAACGGCTTTCAAGTGACGTGGACGTTCGGTCACCTGTGTACGCTGAAGGAGCCCCACGACTACACACCGATGTGGAAATCGTGGAACTTAACATCGTTGCCCATGATACCAGAGCGTTTTGGTATCAAACTCATCGACGACCAAGGCATCAAGAAGCAGTTTGGCATCATTGAAGGACTCATGCAGAAGGCCGAGCGCATCGTGAACTGCGGTGACGCCGGACAGGAGGGTGAACTCATCCAGCGATGGGTGATGCAGAAGGCTGGCGCCAAGTGTCCCGTCAGTCGTCTGTGGATATCGTCGATGACCGACGAAGCCATCCGCGAGGGGTTCCAGAACCTGAAAGACCAAGCCGACTACCAGCCGCTGTATATGGCCGGTCTCTCGCGTGCCATCGGCGACTGGCTGTTGGGTATGAACGCCACACGTCTCTATACGTTGCGCTATGGCCAGAATCGTCAGGTGCTGTCGATAGGACGCGTGCAGACCCCTACCCTCGCCCTCATCGTCAACCGTCAGAAGGAGATAGACAACTTCAAGCCCGAGCCCTACTGGGTGCTAGCCACCGTCTATCGCGACACGACATTTACGGCAACGAAAGGCAAGTTCACGTCGAAGGAAGAGGGCGAAGAGGCCTTCAAGACCATCGAGGGCAAGCCGTTCACGGTGACGAAGGTGGAGAAAAAAGAAGGGAAGGAACAGCCGCCGCAGTTGTACGACCTGACATCGCTGCAGGTGGACTGTAACCGCAAGTTTGGTTTCTCTGCCGAGATGACGCTGAACCTGATACAAGCGCTCTACGAACGTAAGTTCACCACCTATCCGCGTGTCGATACGCAATACCTGTCTGACGACATCTACCCCAAGTGTCCGCAGACCATGAACGGCCTCTATCAGACCAAGTTCGGTGGTGTGGCACCCTATGCTGAGCTCATCAAACCCATTGGTGGCAAACCGCTGAAGAAGACCAAGCGCGTGTTCGACTCATCGAAGGTGACCGACCACCACGCCATCATCCCTACAGGTGTCATTCCACAGGGACTGAGCGATGCCGAGCAGAAGGTCTTTGACCTCGTGGCACGCCGCTTTATTGGCGTCTTCCTGCCCGACTGCAAGTTCTCGACGACGACGGTATTGGGCGAGGTCGACGGCATCGAGTTCAAGGTCACTGGTAAGGAGATTCTTGAACCAGGCTGGCGCGTGGTCAGGGAAGAGGTTAGAAGTAAAAAGGAAGACAGTGAGGACGACGAGAAAAAGCAGGATGACGAGGAGCGCACACTGCCTACCTTCGTCAAGGGCGAGAGCGGCGAACACGTGCCGACACTGACCGAGAAGATGACAACGCCCCCACCCTACTACAACGAGGCCTCGCTGTTGCGCGCTATGGAGACGGCAGGTAAATTCGTCGAGGACGAAACGCTGCGTGCCGCCATGAAGGAGAACGGTATCGGTCGTCCGTCATCACGTGCAAGCATCATCGAGACGCTGTTCAAACGCCACTATATCCGTCGCGAACGCAAGCGTCTGGTAGCTACGCCGACAGGCATTGAACTTATCGACCTGATTCGCGAAGACCTGCTGAAGAGTTGTGAGCTGACGGGTATCTGGGAAAAGAAGCTGCGCGACATTGAGCATCAGAAATACGACGCCCAGCAATTCATCAACGAGTTGAAGCAGCAAGTGACCGACATCGTGCGCGACGTGATGAGTGACCCCACCAATCGCCGCATCACCGTCATGCCGCCAGAGGAGGAGAAAAAGAAGAAAGGTAAGAAAAAGGAATGACGCCTTAGCGTTTCATGACCTTACGGATTTGTCCGTCACCATCACGGACTATCAAGATGGGACCAAGGTCGTAGAGCACAACTGGCTTACCCTGAGCAATCGTTCGCTCATAAATAGCCGTGGCGGACGATGCCATAAACTCGAAGGAGGCTAAGCCGTTGGCGACAGCCATCTTGGTAATGGGCTTCGACATCAACTTTTCGCCGTCGACATTCTTGTTGTTCAGCACGGCGGCAGGCAAAGAATAGTTTGTCAGTGAATCGTTACCTAGATAAGGATAACCCCATTTGGCACAGTACGAACTCGATGTCGACGTATTGTTGTTGGCAGGGAAGATATGGTAGCGCTTCTTCGACGAAGAGTTTGGAGCGGCCAGCGTGCTATGCCAGATGGTGGGGTCGTAGTCAACATGGAACACTATAAGGCCACTGCCTGGTAACGACTCGTCCCAACCGCGCTGCTGTCGGTTCTCTATCAGGTAGCACTCATCAGAATGGGCATCGTTACAGATGATATAGGCACGCGGCTCGTCAATAAGGGCAGGCATAGCAGTGACCGAAGTCTCACTGGCGAGTTTAATGGGCGTAAGCCATCCCATCAACATACGTTCGTGAGCCGAATAGCCACAGGGACAATAGCCATTACCATTGTAGTTGCCACTGTCCATCAGGTCCCAGCCTGCTACGACCTGCCTACTCGCACCATAATAAAAGTCTGGGAATCCGAAACAATGACTATACTCATGACAGATGGTGCCGAAGGATCCGTAGTCATTTTTGCGGGTCAACTCCGACAAAGCGCAGTAGCAGTCTACCTTATACTGTATATCGCCAGAGGTGACTGGAATGGGGTCGCAATAGACATCTTGCTGGCGGTCTTTCAGATGTTCACTCATCCACCACTGGTGTGGCCATATCAGGTCTGAGCCAGAGTAGTCGTTCATGCCATGACCGGCATAGATGATAAGCAGTTGGTTGATGAAGCCGTCGCCGTTCCAGTCGTAGCGGCTCCAGTCGATGTTGCGCGTCTTGAGAATCTCCATGATATCCTGCACAAGATACTGCGAGTTCTCGTCGTCAGCGTCAGTACTAGCGTACTTCGCAGCATTGCTACTGACCACCATGTATTGCAGGTCGAAGGTCACATTGAAATCGCCATAGCTCTGAGCTAAGAAGTAGTCGTGAACGGATCCCTTGAAAGGTGCTTCAGTCAGGTTCTCAGCGTTAAGTATCTTGTTCCACTGTTGAATGGTGGCAGTCTCGTTGCCTTTGAACGCACGGTCGTTGAATGCCACCAACACAGTTAGCTGATGCCGATTACCATGATAGAAATCGCCACCAGTCTGTCTTGGTTGACCACCTGGGGCGCCACGATGCAGCAGCATGCCCTGTGGACGCGGTGTACCCCTGCGACAGCTACGCTGTTGCGCAACAACAGAGAAAGGTAAAAAGGTAAAAAGGTAAAGAAGTAAAAAACATCTTACCACACCTCTTGTACTCATGTATCTTCTACTCTTCATACTCTTTACCCTTTTACCTTTTTACTTTTTTACCTTTTACACGGAGTCCAGGGCTTCAAGGTCTTGAAGAAGTCGTTACCCTTATCATCGACGAGGATGAATGCGGGGAAGTCCTCAACGTCAATCTTCCAGACGGCCTCCATGCCGAGTTCAGGATATTCGACGCACTCGATGCTCTTGATGCTGCTCTGGGAGAGGACGGCAGCAACACCGCCGATAGAGCCCAGATAGAAGCCACCATACTTCTTACAAGCCTCGGTGACGACATCGCTGCGATTACCTTTGGCAATCATCACGAGCGAAGCGCCATTAGCCTGGAATTCGTCCACGTAGGGATCCATACGGTTGGCCGTGGTGGGTCCCATCGAACCACAAGGATAGCCTTCTGGTGTCTTGGCTGGACCTGCATAGAGCACAGGATATTTCTTGAAGTAGTCGGGCAGTCCCTCGCCAGCATCCAGACGGGCCTTCAGCTTAGCATGAGCGATATCACGGGCCACGATGATGGTACCCTTCAGGTTGACACGGGTAGAGACGGGATACTTGCTGAGTTCCTTACGAACAGCGTCGATACCCTCACTGAGGTCGATAGTGATGGTGTTGGTACCCTCACCAGCCTTGGCATACTCGGCAGGAATGAGCTCAGAAGGATTCGAGTCCATCTTCTCCAACCAGATACCGTCGGCATTGATCTTCGCCTTGATGTTGCGGTCGGCAGAGCAGCTGACACCCATGCCGATAGGACAGCTGGCGCCATGACGCGGCAGACGAATCACACGGATATCGTGAGCCAGATACTTACCACCGAACTGGGCACCCAAGCCAATCTTATGAGCCTCCTTCAGGAGTTTCTCTTCGAGGTCGACATCGCGGAAGGCACGACCAGTCTCGTCGCCTGTGGTGGGCAGACCATCATAGAACTTGATGGAAGCCAACTTCACGGTGAGCAGGTTCTTCTCGGCAGAAGTACCACCAATGACGAATGCGATGTGGTAAGGCGGACAAGCTGCTGTACCCAGCGACTTCATCTTCTCAACGAGGAAAGGAATCAGGGTTCCCTCGTTCTGAATGGTAGCCTTGGTCATCGGATAGAAGTAGGTCTTGTTGGCAGAGCCACCACCCTTAGCGACCATCACGAATTTATACTCAGCACCTTCTGTAGCCTCGATATCAATCTGGGCAGGGAGGTTGCAACGGGTATTTACTTCGTCGTACATATTCAGCGGAGCGTTCTGCGAATAGCGCAGGTTGTCCTGTGTAAAGGTGTTGAAGACACCCAGCGACAGGGCTTCCTCATCCTCGAAACCGGTCCAAATCTGCTGACCCTTCTCGCCATGGATGATAGCCGTTCCGGTATCCTGGCAGAAAGGCAGAATACCACGTGCTGCCACCTCGGCATTGCGCAGGAACTGCAGGGCGACATACTTGTCATTCTCTGATGCCTCAGGATCATTCAGAATCTTGGCCACCTGCAGGTTATGTTCGCGGCGCAGCATGAACTCCACATCGTGGAAGGCCTGCTGAGCCAAGAGTGTGAGGGCTTCTTTCGATACCTTCACAATCTGCTTTCCTTCAAACTCTGACGTTGTCACGCCTTCCTTCGACAACAGACGATACTCCGTCTTGTCCTCACCCACCTGAAACATGGGGGCATACTTAAATTCTACGTTCTTAGCCATAATTGTATTTGTATTTAGTTTAATCGATCATCTTTATTTGCCTGACTCGTACTTCTCGCGAATCTTTTTGATTTGGAGCAGCAAGTTCTGATAGTGGCGGGCATTGATGCCCGTAGTCTGCTGACGCTTCAGATAATCCTCCACTTGGTCTAGATGCTGCTCAGCATAGAGCACGGCATCGCTACGCTGTGCTGTGGTATTGATGCCACCCTTATCCTGATCGGAAGGGTTCAGCACACGACCCAAGAAGAAGATGTAGCTACGCTGCTGCTGACGGCGGAAGTCGTTCTGTCGCTCGTCCTTGTCATTCAGCGGTTTCCAAACGGCAGCAAAGACATCGTTCAGATAGTCGGCAACGGGATAGGCCTGCGAAGCGCGCAGCGATGTCTCGTGCAGATTGTAAAGCATGCCCGGCGAGAGCAGCAAGGCGATTAGCGTCTGCTGGCGATTGCGAATCTCATCAGTGGCATCGATACCCAGACGTTGTACGACATCATCCGGATAGAGCCAGTAGGGAGCCTCCAGCACATGACGGTCGAGCCACTGCAGGGCCTCCTGCTGAAGGGCACGTGGCACGTAGTCGTGAACAGGCTGACCTGGGGCGTTGTTAACATAACGGCCACCCAAGTATTTCTGCACGTGGTTGACATAGCGCTGGAACTGCACGCGTACGCCCTTATGCACGGTAGAAAGGTCGTCGTATTGTCCATCGGGCTGTGCCGTCCACTTGAGGATGTTCTGCATGACGCGCTTCAGATTCTTGACGCCATACTCATTGGCTTTCATCTGATTGTCGCCTAAGTCTTCAGCCTGCGAACGTGGGTCTTGTCCCTTGCCTTCATCGCCACACCACCACAGACGGCGGTTCTCCAGTGCCTTGGTAGTCTCGCTACGAAGCTTTTTCTTCTCCTGATAAGGATCTTTGAACTCAGGACGATACTGATAGCCCCACTTGATGGCCCATTTGTCGTAGTCGTTGATGCGAGGGAACAGGCCTTTTTCGCCTATCTTATCCTCTGGTTGGGCGACGTAGTTGAAGCGGGCATAGTCCATGATGCTAGCCGTATGCCCGTACTTCTCTACCCATGCCTTGTCGCGCAGTTTTTCTACGGGCGTGGCCTGCGAGGCTATCATATTATGGCGCAGGCCCAACGAGTGGCCTACCTCATGCGACGAAACGAAACGAATGAGCTGCCCCATCAGTTCGTCTGGGAAGTCCATGGTCTGTGCACGTTTGTCCAGTGGGCCACACTGACGGATATACCAGCCTTTGACCAGTGACAGCACATTATGATACCAGCAGATGTGTGCCTCGATGATTTCACCAGAACGGGGGTCAACGATACGTGGTCCGTAGGCATTCTCCGTTTCTGACGGCAAATAACGCAACACAGAGAAGCGGGCATCATCCATCGACATGGTGCTGTCGTTAGGCCAGTCCTTAGCCACGATGGCATTCTTGAAACCAGCCGCCTCGAAGGCTACATTCCAGTCGTTAATGCCAGCTTTCAGATATGGCACCCACTTCTTAGGCGTAGCAGGGTCTATGTAGAACACGATCTGTTTTTTGGGCTCACTGAGTTTGCCAGCCTTGTAAGCTTTCAAGTTCTTGGGTTCCAGACGATAGCGCGAAATATAAGCGTCATACTCTGGGGCAGCGTCGTCATTGAACTGGGTAATCTTAGTATTGAAGTAGCCCACGCGTTCGTCAGCCAGACGCGGAGTCATAGGCACCTGAGGCAACAGCACGACGCTAGTCGTCAGACTCACCGTAGCCGAACCTGTCTGCGACGTAGGCAGTTTGCCAGACGTCATCGCATAAGTACGCAGGGTTTGTATCTCAAGATTGATAGGATAGGTCTTGATGGTGTCCACAAACGAGCGGTCGTTCTGCAGAGCGCCCACACCAACAATGGTACGGTCACTGGCGCTGAAGCTGGTAACCTTGTTGTCGGACATGAGCCACTTGGTGATGTTGATCAGCTGAGCCTGCGTCTGCGGATTGCGACCTATCACGTCGAACTTGTAGATGATTGGGTCGGCTACAGAGCGTTCTAAAGAGGTGGCTATACGGTCGTTGGCTCGTGCGAACTGCGAACGGACATACTCGCGCATCAATAAGGTCTTTTCGCCGTGCTGTTCCAGATAAATAGCAGAACGATTCACTTCCTCACCGCTAATGAGCTTAAAACCCTGGGGCACGCTGGCAAAGCGTGTCACAGCCAGCATTAGACGTCCCACCAGCGAGTCGGGCACTTCCAGATACCAGTCGTCTTTGATATGGCGAACGGTAAAGAGACCCTCACGCATCGAGCCACCTTCCTTCATGAGTTTGGCATAGGGGCTTTTATCGTCCTTGGGCACACTATCGACACAACAGTCCATAGTCTGAGCAGGAGCGACGCATACCGAGTCGTTAACGACAGCAAAAGCTGTCTGCTGCCCTATTACGAGCAACGAGACAGCTGTCAGATGTCTTAGAATATTATTGTACTTTTTAACCTTCATGATTGCAAAGGTACAATAAAATTCTGTAACTAGCGTGCTTTCGTTTTTTTATTTAGCTTTATTTCACTATCACCTTCTTTCCGTTCTGGATATAGACACCCTTGCGAAGACCTTCCAGTTTTCCTTGGCGACGTACTACGACACCATCGAGTGTCACGCGTATCAGGTTGCTGAAGCTATCACCAATCAGAACAACCTGCTCGACCTGTCGAGCCAGCTTACCGCTACTGGTGTCGCTAGTGAGCCCAAGACCACAACTTACACACTCAAAGCAGGTGCTACCACGTTGACAGAGGGTGAGGACTATCAGGTTGTAGAGCCCGGTAAGTTCCAGTTCCTGAAGTCTCAGGCTGAGCCTGTTCACGTTGAAATGGCTACCGATGCATTCCCCAAGTTCAAGAATGCCAATGCATACGTAACCACAGACTTCACTGTTACCATAACAGCAGAAAATTAAGGAAAAACAAACTATCTTACATATATAGGAATGGTGGACTCAACGGTCCACCATTCTTTTTGTTATGGAATGCAGAGCCTACCTATCGTGTAGGTCTTGCGCTTTGCTATACGTTCTAACATCTGTCTTTTTTCATGCGCTACAATCAATGTTGCGGTTATGTGAGTGCAGAATGATGCTTGCATCAATTCTGCCGAATTTGAGCAACTTCGATGTCAAAATGACATCAAATCGAGGGGCTAGATTTGGAATCGCACGAGAAATGTTGTACCTTTGCTGCAGAAACGTCAAGAGTGACGCGCACGGCGCTCGCAGGCCACGCGCACGGAGCGGAAGGGCCCTCCGCACGGAGCGGACGAGGCGCGAGCTAGGAGCGAGAGCGCTTCGCTAGTGAATAGTGAAAGTGAATAATGAAGAGAATTTCAAATATAATCCTTGTTTTGTATGGACTTTCAAATAAAAGTAGTACCTTTGCAACGTCAAAGAAACTAATCTACATTAATGATAATGAAAAGATTCTGTCTTTTATCAGCATTACTGCTATTTGCAGTGAGCTCTTTTAGCGATAATAAGTTGACCGAGAACTTCGAGATCGGTCTGCCTACATCGGCGCCATCAAGCGAAACGGTTGTATCATTGGCTTCCGGCCAGTGGAAGATAAAGGGTGTCTACGGCAAGAGCGACAACAACAGTCTACGCCTCGCCATGAGCGGCAATGGCTATGCCGTCACCCCCACCCTCTGTCAAC
Organism: uncultured Prevotellaceae bacterium; assembly: GCA_902762565.1. Lineage (GTDB taxonomy): Bacteria > Bacteroidota > Bacteroidia > Bacteroidales > Bacteroidaceae > Prevotella. The sequence goes on along the minus strand of CACWOS010000067.1, from coordinate 1,776 downwards.
CCGGCAAAGTCACCTTCAGCCATCGTGCATCAGGTAGCGGAAAGAAACTCAAGGTAGAGAAGTCGACTGACGGAGGTACGACATGGGCAGAACTGGGAACAGCCACCGTCTCGTCGTCGACACCCTACGGCTCCAGCACCTTCAAGTGTAACTCACAGGAGGCAGACACCGAGGTGCTCATCCGATTCACGTGCATGAGTTCTACCATTTATCTGGACGACATCACCATCACGCTGAACAGCGTCAGCCAGCAGCAGCCGGACATTAACGACCCAACGTACATCACCGAAGGCGCGTGGGTGCCTACGAAGCCGTTCCCTGCAGCCGCGAAGGAGATATACCTTGCCCCTGACGGCGACCCCCACGGCGACGGCACGATTGAGCGACCATGGAACGACCTGCAGCAAGCCATCAACGCGGCCACTCCCGGCACACACATCATCTGCCGCGGCGGCACGTACTATCCAAAGAAACAGAGCGACGGCAAATATACCGTGCGCATCAAGAAAAACGGTACGGAGCAGGCACCTATCATCATACGCGCCTACGATGGCGAGAAGCCCGTCTTCGACTTCGTGAACCAGCTGTACGACCAGATGGTGGGCGACCGTGGCCTGCTCATCACTGGCAACTACTGGTGGCTCTTTGGTCTGCACATCACCCACGCTGCCGACAACGGCATCAAACTGGAGGGGTCGCACAACCGCATAGAGCGCTGCGAGTTTTCGTATAACCTCGACACTGGCCTGCAGCTTGGCTTCGGCCATAAGTTCAGCGACACCTTCCCTGGCATTTCTGAGAACGACGGCAGCTACTGTGCCTACAACGATGTCATAGACTGCGACTCGCACCACAACTGCGACTACGACAGCAACTACGGATCGGATGCAGACGGCTTTGCCTGCAAGATGCACAACGGCAAGGGCAACCGTTTCATCCGTTGCCGCGCCTGGCACAACAGCGACGATGGTTGGGATCTCTTCGAGACGGACTTCGACGTCGTGCTGGCTGAGTGCTGGCAGTGGGAATCGGGCAAGGCAGCAGACCATACGTGGGTGAAGGACTACATCACGAAGTCAGGCAACATGTCGTTCTCGGGCAACGGCAACGGCATCAAGCTTGGCGGCAATGGCACGGGCGGCTCGTCGAAAGGCGTACACTATGCCTTCAACTGCATCGCCTTCGGCAACAACAACAGTTCGTCAGTCAAGGGCTTCGACTGCAACAACCACAAGGGCGGTCATGTGCTCGTGGGCTGTCTGGCCTTCGACAACAGCTACGACTATATGTTCGAGAGCGGAGGCTCTGACGCCAACACCAAGTATTACAACAATGTGTGTCTTGGTCGACAGGAAATCGGCGTAGGCTACGATGACTATAATGCCATTGCCGCAAAGATGTCGAAGAACGGCTGGACGAACCACCTCGTCACAAACGTCAGCCAGGACGACTACCTCTCGCTCGACGAGGACGAGGCCATGAAGCCACGCGACATCTATGGCGGACTGCCCCGTAAGTTCGGGCGCCTGGCATACGACAGCCAGATGATTGATGCCGGAGATGCCACGCACGAAGCGTCGATGCAGGTGTGGCAGCAGTTGGTCAGCGACTTCCCCTTCTTGCAGCGCGTCGTCAACGGCAATGCCCGCGACCTCGGTCCTTACGAGAGTTCATACGACACCTCCGCCGACATCGCCATCACCACACTCAAGAACTCCCCTGCTGCCGCTCCGTGTAAAAAGGTCATGCGCAACGCTCGCATCGTGATAGAGAAAG
>CACWOS010000066.1 GCA_902762565.1 uncultured Prevotellaceae bacterium | reverse complement strand
GACCATCTGGATCGACGACAACTATTTCAATGCCCGTTCAATGGATGTTTACATCACCAAGTTGCGCAAGCACTTGAAGGACGACGACCAGATTGAGATTATCAACATTCACGGCAAGGGCTATAAGCTCATCTCGCCTGAGAAGGAGTAAAACCCCTCTAATCTCCCCCAAGGGGGGAATGAAATCAAATAAAGAACCCTGTCACTGTTGTGGCAGGGCTCTTGCTTGAAGATATAGGGTGTATGTGTTGTTCGAATTATACGATACCCTGGCTCATCATAGCGCTGGCTACCTTCATGAAACCGGCTACGTTGGCACCCTTTACGTAGTTGATGTAACCGTCGGGCTGTGTACCATACTTCACGCAGTTCTCGTGAATGTCGTTCATGATGCGCTTCAGATAGTCGTCAACCTCCTTAGCTGTCCAGCTGAGACGCTCAGAGTTCTGCGACATCTCAAGGTTAGAAGCCTTACCAGGAGCATACAACAGCTTGTTATCCTGGAAGATCTTGATAGCCTCGGGCAGTGAAGGCATGTTAGCACCCTCAGCAACAGCGATAACACCATTGTCTACGAGAGCCTGAGCCTGCTCGCCATTGATCTCGTTCTGTGTAGCGCAAGGCAGAGCGATATCGGCCTTCTCGTGCCAGGGACGCTCACCTGCATGATATACTGCGTTGGGATACTCCTCAGCATACTCCTTGATACGTCCACGCTCAACGTTCTTCAGCTCCTTAACATAAGCGAGTTTAGCCTCGTCGATACCATCTGGGTCGTAGATGTAACCATCTGAGTCAGAGAGAGTCAGAACGGTAGCGCCCAGCTGGATGCACTTCTCAGTAGCATACTGAGCAACGTTACCAGAACCAGAAATCAGTACCTTCTTACCCTTCAGCTCGATGCCACGAGTAGCCAGCATAGAAGTCAGGAAGTAAACCGTACCGTAACCAGTAGCCTCAGGACGAATCAGTGAACCACCGAAGGGGATACCCTTACCTGTCAGCACACCCTGGAACTGGTGTGTGAGCTTCTTGTACTGTCCGAAGAGGTAACCAACCTCACGACCACCTACACCGATGTCACCAGCGGGAACGTCCTCATCAGGACCGATTACGCGATACAGTTCGTTCATGAATGCCTGGCAGAAACGCATTACCTCAGCGTCGCTCTTGCCACGAGGAGAGAAGTCTGAACCACCCTTGGCACCACCCATAGGAAGTGTTGTCAGTGAATTCTTGAAGGTCTGCTCGAAAGCCAAGAACTTCAGGATACCCAGGTTTACACTCTTGTGATAGCGGAGACCACCTTTGTACGGGCCAATGGCGTTGTTGTGCTGAATACGATAACCCATGTTAGTCTGTACCTTACCCTGATCGTCAACCCATGTAACGCGGAACTCACAAACACGATCGGGGATGCAAAGGCGCTCAATCAGATTGGCCTTTTCAAACTCGGGGTGCTTGTTGTACTCTTCTTCGATGGTGGGAAGAACTTGACTTACTGCCTGGATGTACTCCGGCTCGTTGGGAAATCTCTGTTTTAGATTCTCTACAACTTGTGCTGCATTCATAATCTTTTTACTTTTTTAAAGTTATAATACTAATGATTGAAGTTATTTCTCGTTTGCGCTTGCAAAATTATATCAAAAATCCATTATTCCAAAACTTTTTGTCACTTTTTTCACGAAAACGCTTACGTTTTGTTACTTAATTGATATAAATCAAGTGAAAGTGATATTTTTGTTTCGACTTTATGTGCGCGAGAACAGAAAAAGTGTCATTTTGGCAGCAAAAAAAAGAATTGTCGTTCATTTTGTGAACGACAACTCTTCTTTTCCTTCCATCTTGTCAATTTTGATAGTGGATTCTGGTGGTAATTCTCCATTGACGATGAGCTCTGAAATACCATCTTCAATATATGTCTGGATGGCGCGCTTCAGCGGACGTGCACCAAACTGGACATCGTAACCCTTCTCTGCTACAAACTGTTTGGCTTCATCGCTCAGTTCTACATGGAATCCCATCTCGTTGATGCGTTTATAGAGTCCTTTCAGCTCTACATCGATAATCTGCTTGATGGCCTCGAGGTCCAACTGGTCGAAGGTGATAATTTCGTCCAGACGATTCAGGAACTCTGGCGAGAACTGCTTTGACAGTGCTTTCTGCACAATCTGTCGTGCGTGTTCCTTATCTTGTTCATTGAGTGCCAGTGCCGATGATGATGTGGCACTGAAACCTACACCTCGACCAAACTCCTTCAGCTGACGTGTTCCTGCATTTGAGGTCATGATAATGACTGTATTACGGAAGTCTACAAATCGTCCGTTACCATCTGTCAGTCTGCCTTCGTCCAACACCTGCAACAGGAGATTGAACACGTTACCATGCGCTTTCTCGATTTCGTCGAGCAGCACGATGGAATAGGGGTGACGACGTACGCGCTCAGTAAGCTGTCCGCCTTCCTCGTAACCTATGTAGCCCGGAGGTGCACCAATCAGTCGGCTGACGTTGAACGACTCTGTATATTCACTCATGTCGATACGAATCAGAGCGTCTGACGAACCAAACATGAATTCAGCTAACTTCTTAGCTAGATAGGTCTTGCCGACACCAGTAGGTCCTAAAAACATAAACACGCCAATGGGGTGGTTGGGTTCTTTCAGTCCTACACGGTTGCGCTGAATGGCACGTACCATCTTGTCGATGGCCTTATCCTGAGCAATAACCTGCTGTTTCAGTTCCTGAGCCATACCCTTCAAGCGGATGCCCTCTTCCTGGGCCATACGCTGTACGGGTACACCTGTCATCATCGATACGACGTCGGCCACCTGTTCGGCAGTTACTTCCTGACGTACGTCTACATCACCGTCGAGCCATTTGCGATTCAACTCTTGCAGCTGCTTCTCCAACTCAGTCTGACGGTCACGATAACCTGCAGCCAACTCGAAGTTCTGATTACCAACGGCCTGCGTCTTGCGCTCCTTGATTTGCTTGATTTCTTTCTCAATCTCAGCAATCTCAGGTGGAAGGTCGGCATTCTGAAGGTGTACGCGCGAGCCCACTTCGTCTAAAGCGTCGATAGCCTTATCGGGCATAAAGCGATCGTTGACATAGCGGTCTGTCAGTTTGACACAGGCCTCTAGAGCCTCGTCCGTATAAGTCACGTGGTGGTGATATTCGTAACGGCCCTTGATGTTCTTCAGAATCTGCAGTGTCTCCTCGTTGGTGGTAGGTTCTACCTGTACCTTCTGGAAACGACGCTCTAGGGCTCCGTCCTTCTCGATGGAGTTGCGATATTCGTCGAGTGTGGTAGCACCGATACATTGTATGGTGCCGCGTGCCAAAGCGGGTTTCAGAATGTTTGCAGCATCCATCGTGCCAGCCGCAGAGCCAGCACCTATCATGGTATGTATCTCGTCGATAAAGATGATGATGTCTGGATTCTGTTCCAGCTCCTTGACCAGCATCTTCATGCGTTCCTCGAACTGTCCGCGATACTTTGTGCCAGCTACAACACCCGTCATATCAAGTGTTACCAGACGCTTGTTGAAAAGCATGGGTGAGCAGTGGTGACTGATAATCATCTGAGCCAGTCCCTCGACGATGGCACTTTTACCAACACCAGGTTCACCAATCAGTATGGGGTTGTTTTTCTTGCGACGCCCCAGGATTTCGATGACGCGTTGTATCTCGCGTTCACGACCCACACAAGGATCCAGCGCACCCTCCTGAGCCAGTTGTGTAAGGTCGGTGCCAAAGTTGTCGATGACAGGCGTCTTCGACTTAGTCTTTTGCTGTTGGGTAGTTGTGGTTGTTTTTCCTGTGGCTGAACCGCTGGACACACTACCGGAAGAGTCGTTCTGCTCCTCTTCCTCGTAGTCTTCGTCAGGCAGTCCTATACCGTTTTTTACGCTGAACATCGTCAGCGCATCTTCGTAGTTCATGTTGTTCATCTCTAATACTTGTTTGGCACCCGTCTCCGTTTGGTCATGCAGAATGGCCAGCAGCAGATGCTGTTCCTCTACACGTGTGGTATGTTGCAGACGGGCTTCGAGCACAGCCAGTTTCAGAATGTTGCTAGCTTTGTCGTTCAATACTAATTGTTGTGTGTATATGGGTCGTCCTATTTCATCTTCGCGTACGCGGGTTTCCAATTCTGTCTTGACACTCATCAGATTGATGTCTAGCCGTTGGAATACGCTGATGACGGGGCCATCCTTCATGCGTAGCATACCTAAGAGCAGATGCTCTGGTGCTACGCTCTGACTGGCTAACCGTGCAGCTTCTTCGCGCGAATAGGCGAGAATCTCGGATACCTTGGGTGAAAATTGACTTGTCACTATGATTTACAATTTGACGATTTACAATTTACGATTTACAAATTCCGTGCCAAAAACTTCTGGTGTGTAATATTATTCGGCAGTTCCGTCTGATAATGAGTTACCATAATCATCGTTTTATTGCGGCGCTGACAAAATGTCTCGATGATATCTTTCACCAGACAGCGGTTCCAGAGATCCAGTCCGTGCAGAGGCTCGTCGAGAATCAGCAACTGTGGGTCCTTGACGAAGGCACGTGCCAAGAGTACTAAGCGCTGTTCACCGCTTGAAAGCTGTAGGAATGGTCTGTCTGCCAACTCGCCAATGCCAAAGATGTCGAGCCACCAGCGACACTTTTCGTAGTCCTGTGCGTTGGGTACGGCATAGAGTCCGATGGAGTCCATCAGTCCACTGGCCACAATGCGGATGGCAGGCAGGTTACGTTTATAGCTGCGATGCATCTCGGGCGACACATAGCCAATGTGTTTCTTGATGTCCCAAATGCTTTCGCCAGAACCACGTGGACGATCGAACAGCGTGATGTCGCATGCATAGCTCTGCGGATTGTCAGCACAGATGAGCGAGAGCAGCGTCGACTTACCACTGCCATTTTGTCCTGACAGTGCCCAACGTTCACCATTCATGATGGTCCAGTCGACATCTTTCAAAATGGTACGTTGGCCATAACGGATGCATACCTTCTTCATATCTACCACACGTTGACAGTCGTAGTCGTTATCGTGATAGGGCAGCGACAGGATGGCGTCACGCTTTTCGTCAGACAGCACGTGGGCGGGAATTGCTTCCAAAGGCGATGTTTCTTTGACTTCGTTGGCAAATGTAGGAATGTCGTCCGTCTTCGCAATGACGAGCATGATTTCCATTTCACGTTCTTCTGCCAACCTCTGCAGTAATTCTTTCAGTTGGTCGCGCGTCTCAGCATCCAGTCCTATAAAGGGATTGTCCATGATGAGCAGTCGTGGATTGGCAAACAGCGTTTTCGTGAGTTGGAACTTACGCAGTTCGCCACTCGACAGCGTGATGATATATTTGTCGAGGAATTCGTCCATGTGAAACAGACTATACAGCTGTTGCTGCATTTGTCGACGTTCCTCTGTATCCTCGCCAGCCAAGAGATAGGCACGTTGTAGGAGTTCACCTACGGTAGGTGTCTCGTTGTCGATGTCGTGCTGATTCCAGCGCAGTTGCAAGTAGTATTGTCCGTCGACATTCACACCATATGAGTCCGTAAATGCGATATAGCGCACACTATCAGATGCTAACTTGCGTCGCAACTGTTCTATATAGAGCGTCTTACCGCTTCCGTTTCTTCCTGCTATGACTGTTACCTTTCCCATGCTTACTTCTTGACCCTTTCTTTGTTCTTTGTGATAAAATCCTTCCAGCCCTTGTAGTGCGCCTCGCTCTCAGGACGGTTCATCTGCATGAAATGACAGTAGGCCGCTCCCAGCGCATCCGTCGCATCCATGAATTTCGTCAGCGCCTCCTTATCGAACTTCAGCAGGCGTTGCAACATGCCAGCCACCTGTTCCTTCGATGCAGCACCATTGCCCGTGATAGCCATCTTGATTTTCATGGGTGCATATTCATGAACGGGCACACCATGATGGATGGCAGCAGCAATCGCCGTACCTTGTGCACGCCCTAGTTTCAGCGTCGTCTGTACATTCTTCTGCAGGAATGGTGCCTCGATAGCCATCTCGTCAGGCAGGTAACCGTCGATGATGCCTGTGACACGTTCGAAGATATGTCCCAGTTTCAGATAGCCGTCGCCGAATTTGCGCAAGTCAATCACACCCATCGTCACCATTTCGGCCTTGTTGTCCTTTACCTTGATGACGCCATAACCCATGATGTTCGTGCCTGGGTCTATGCCTAGTATTACTTTCTCCATGGATTTCGTCTTTGAGTGATGGGTGTTAGGGGTTGACGCTCAGGATTGACAGAGGGTTTGACTGTCGGCTCCTGAACGGCCTCACTCTCATTGCCATAGCGGTCGAGAGCGGTGACGGCATAGTGGAAGGAGTGCGATGCTGTTGCAGTATGCGGAACCTGCAAACTCTGCCAGAGATAATGCGTAGCGATGAGGTTGGCAGGGTTGCTAGTATCAACAGGTTTCTCCCTTGATGCATATATATTATATAATAGGTATGGGCCGTCACTTCTGTCCTTGGCACCGCTCCAACTCAGCTGGTCGCCCTGCTTCGTGTGTCTCACTTTCAGGGTGGTAGGTGCTGTGGGGGCTATGCTTTGTGCCCACGTCATTGGTGGAATGAGGGCAGGGTGGCGGTCGAACCACGTCACATAATCCAATACTCCTTTGATATTATCCAACAGGAACTTGGCGCGAAAGTAGCAATGTCCGATACCAATCTGTCGCGTCACGTTCAGCTGGCGTTTGATTTCAGACAGTTGGAAGCGCCCTTCCTTAGGGTCAAGCATATAGATGCCCAGACCTGATACGATGGTACGTCCGTAACAGTTTTCCTGCCAGTCGATGGCAAATGGGTAGAAGTTATTGCCCTGAAAGTACATCATGGGATAGAGCTGGTCCATCAGTCCTTCGCGCAACCACGATTGGGCATCCTGAGCCACACGACGACGGGCATTCCAACCATTCGAACGATAGCGAGACAAATCGTCGTATTTACCAATGGGCGAGCAGCTCATCTTGACCCAGGGCTTGAAGAATTTCACCCTTGCACTGATAGCCCTCACGATACGCGTGATGTTGTCTGCCGACATACGGCCCCTCCACGTTTCAGGATAGCGGATATAGTCCAGATGGATGCCATCGATGTCGTAACGCTCCGTTATCTCCTGACAGATGTTTGTCAGGTAATCGACTGTTCCGTATGCCTCAGGATTCATATATCCCTCGTCGCCAATCTTCATAATCAGCGATGGATAACGTTGTCGGATGCGCTTGCAACCATACGTATTCCACTTGCCTACAGGGATGGTGACCACCCAAGCATGCAGTTCCATACCTCTTCGATGACACTCGTCGATAGCCGTCTGCAGGGCATCGTAGCCAGGCGACACACCTGGCTTTCCAGACAAACAACCGTCCCACGGCTCTAAATCGGAAGGATAGATGGTAGTGGCTCGGACGCGCGTCTGCAACATCACCGTATTGACACCAGCCTTCTTTAGTCTGTCGAGCATACTACATAGTTGTCGCTTCTGTGCTTCGATGCCCATTCCGTCGTGGGCATACGTACTCGGCCAGTCGATGCCTCCGATGGTTGTCAACCACACAGCACGCACCTCATGCTTGGGTTGTGCAAAGCATGTCAGAGCTCCAAATAATAGGAATATGTAAAGAAATTGCTTCAATTTTCAACTTTTTGCTTGCAAAGATACGAAAATCTCTAAACTTTTTCTTACCTTTGCCGAAAGAATTTAAAAAACTATACGAAAAAATGATTTCATTCGCCTTGAGCCTGGTGGCTCTAATTCTTGGTTATCTGCTCTATGGACGTTTCGTAGAGCGCGTTATGGCCCCTGACGATCGTGTGACGCCAGCTGTTGCAAAAGCCGATGGACTCGACTACATTGTCCTTCCTAATTGGAAGGTGTTTATGATTCAGTTCTTGAACATTGCAGGCACTGGTCCCATCTTTGGTGCCATCATGGGTGCCAAGTTTGGTCCTGTGGCCTATCTGTGGATTGTGCTAGGTTGTATCTTCGCTGGTGCTACTCACGACTATCTGTCAGGTATGCTGTCTATGCGTAACGATGGTGCAGGCCTGCCTGAACTCATTGGTAAGTATCTGGGCAAGACCACCAAGAGTGTGATGCTTGTATTCACTGTCTTGTTGCTGATTATGGTGGGAACTGTGTTTGTATACAGCCCTGCTGAGATTCTGCACTCCATAGGTGGTGAGACGATGATGTGGGTAGCTATCATTTTCTGCTATTATATCATTGCCACCATGCTGCCTATCGATAAGATTATTGGTAAGGTATATCCACTCTTTGCATTCTCGCTGTTGTTTATGGCAGCAGCGCTGATGGTGGTGCTCTTTGTGAAGTGGCCACAATTGCCTGAGCTGTGGACAAACCTCTATAATATGGGTGCTGAGGCTCAGCCTGAAAAGTGGACGGATGCCATCTTCCCAGCCCTCTTCATCACCATTGCTTGTGGTGCTATTTCTGGTTTCCACGCTACGCAAAGCCCACTGATGGCCCGTTGTGTGAAGAGCGAGAAAATGGGGCGTCCCATCTTTTATGGCGCCATGATTACTGAAGGTGTAGTTGCACTCATCTGGGCTACTGTTGCTGCTTGGTTCTTCTATGCGCCAACGCCAGGCTACGAGCTGATTGCAGGTGCTGATAAAGGCTTCTATACTTCTGCACCTGCTGTTGTGAACTTGGTATGCAACGACTGGTTAGGCGTTGTGGGTGCCGTATTGGCCATGTTGGGCGTAGTAGCAGCACCAATCACGAGTGGCGATACGGCCTTTCGCTCTGCGCGTTTGATAGTAGCCGAATGGTTGAAACTCAACCAGCGTCCTATTGTCAAGCGTCTCTACATCTGTATTCCTCTGTTCCTCTCCTCTATCGCTATGTTGATTTGGCAGATTGAGAATCCTGATGGTTTCAACACCATTTGGCAGTACTTCGGATGGAGCAATCAGGCCTTGTCTGTATTTACCCTTTGGGCGCTGACAGTCTACTTGGTTCGTGAGCACAAGCCTTTCTGGATTACGCTCATTCCTGCCCTCTTCATGACTACCGTCTGCTCTACCTACGTCTTCGTATCGAAGCAGATGTTTGGTTTGGGTGATTCAGGCTATTTCTTTGGTATTGCCTGTCTGGGTATTGCCTGCATCTGGTTTGGCGTATGGTATAATAAAGAAATCAAACAATCAACTAAATAATAACACTATGAAGAAAATTGCATTATTCGTTGTTGCGCTAGTGATGTCTGTTGCTGCCAACGCTCAGTTTGAACAAGGTAAGGGCTATTTGGGTGCTTCGCTCTCAGGTTTCGACATGAGTAGTCAGGCCAAGAAGTTCCATCTTGGTGTCAATGCCAAGCTTGGTTACATGTTTGCTGATAACCTCATGTTGTTAGGTGAGGTCGGTTATGATAAGACGGAGGATAGTCCCTATTCGTTGTCTGCTGGTGGTGGCGCCCGTTACTACATTATTCAGAATGGTCTTTATCTGGGTGCTGGCTTGAAGTACAAGCACACCGAAGGTTATAACGACCTGAAGCCTAACGTTCAGGTGGGTTATGCTTTCTTCTTGAGCCGTACGGTAACCCTTGAGCCTGAGTTCTATTTCGACTTCTCTACCAAGAGCTCTGACTACATGGCTTACGGCTTGCGCATCGGTATTGGTGTCTATTTGTTTAAGGATCAGTATAAAATCAAATAACCATTGCCTATGTTGAGTATTGATTTCTACAGGCCAAACTACGACATGGATGTCAAAGAACTTGTAGACAGGCTCATTGACCTCTCGTTTGCCGAGGATATTGGCGATGGCGACCATACCACGTTGTGTTGTATTCCTGAGGATGCAATGGGCAAGTCGCATCTGCTCATCAAGGAAGATGGCATCTTGGCTGGTGTAGAAGTTGCCAAAGAGGTGTTCCGTCGTTTCGACCCCACGATGCAGGTCGAGGTGCTGATGCAGGATGGAACGCGTGTGAAGAAGGGCGACATTGCAATGATAGTTACAGGTAAGACGCGTTCGTTGTTGCAGACGGAGCGCCTGATGCTGAACATCATGCAGCGCATGAGTGGTATTGCCACAATGACTGACAAGTATGTGCAGCACCTGAAGGGTACCAAGACCCGTGTGCTTGATACTCGCAAGACCACACCAGGCTTGCGCATGTTGGAGAAGCAGGCCGTGAAGATTGGTGGAGGATGCAATCATCGTATCGGACTCTTTGACATGATTCTGCTGAAGGACAATCACGTCGACTTTGCTGGTGGTATCGTCAATGCTATCGACCGCTGTCACGCCTACCTGAAGGAAAAAGGTCTCGACCTGAAGATTGAGATTGAGGTGCGTTCGTTCGATGAACTGCAGCAGGTGTTGGATCATGGTGGCGTAGACCGCATCATGCTCGACAACTTCAGCGTGCCCGATACGAAGAAGGCTGTTGATATCATTGCTGGACGCTATGAGACGGAGTCTAGTGGTGGCATCACGTTCGATACCATTCGCGACTATGCCGAGCAGGGTGTCGACTTCATCAGCGTGGGTGCATTGACCCATAGCGTGAAGGGACTTGATATGAGCTTTAAAGCATGCTAATATTTTGAAATTTGAAGTTTGGAGTTTGAAATTTATGATTTCATTTGGCAAGTGGATTGTCTTTTGTGCATCAATGCTGAGCATGTTAGCTTGTGGTAATCATAAACTTCAAACTTCAAATGTCAAACTTCAATATCAAAGTCCTGTCGACTACGAAATCACATTGGCAGGTAACTTCGGCGAGCCGCGTCCTTGGCACTTTCATGGTGGCATCGATGTCAAGACGGGTAATGTCGAAGGCAAGCAGATTTTTTCGATTGCTGATGGCTACGTCAGTCGTCTGGCCATTAATAAGTATGGCTTCGGCAATGCTATCTATGTCGCTCATCCTGATGGGCACACCAGTGTGTATTGCCATCTTCAGCGCTTTGCCCCTCAGTACGAAGCGCTGCTTCAGCGTACAGGTAAAGACACGTTGTCGATGGTTTTCCCATCGACTCAGTTCCCTGTCAAAGCAGGCGACCTGATAGCTATCAGTGGTAATACGGGTCATTCAACGGGTCCCCATCTGCACCTGGAGATTCACGATACTGAGACGTGGGTCATGCGCGACCCTTTGATATTCTTGGGCCATCTGATAGCTGATAGCGTAGCCCCACAGGCCCACTCGTTTATGGCCATTCCGATGGCAGGCGAGGGCGTGTTCTGTGGCACCGCAAGCAAGCAGACGTTTGGTTTCGGACAGCCTGATACCAAGAAACAACGCACCACATGGACGTTGTCGCGTGAGTTCACTGCGTGGGGCAGGGTAGGCTTTGCCTTGTGGGCAGACGACTATAGCGAGGCTACCTACCATCACTATGGCATCCGCTATATGCAGCTGTTGGTAGATGGTCGTGAAGTGTTCCACAGCGATGTCGACAGCATTCCCGTTTCGTGTCAGCCTGAGGTGAACAAGTGGGGTGACTACGACCATTGGCGCCACTCGCGCACGTGGTATATGAAAGCCTATCGCGAACCACGCATGCGACTGCCCATTCTGCATACTGACATTCATCGTGGCATCGTCAACTTTAACGAGGAACGTCCCTACCATCTGACCTTCGTCTTGCGTGACTATCAGAACAACCAAGCCACCTATCATTTCCAAGTACAGGGACGTCGCAACAAGTCCGTTCGACTTAAATCAAGCGACACTTTGCTCAACGACTATCAGTTGTTTGGCCAATGTCTTTGGCCGTTCATTTGCTGCCACAGCATGAGAAGTAAGCAGACGGCCCACGAGCCGTCAGAATCAAGGCGGATAGTATCTGGAAATACATAGTTACAGGAAAAACGGACTCCAAGAAACTGCTCAAGCTGCATGAGACGCACCCAGAGGTGGATCAGATTATACAGATATGTATCCGCTTCAGGAAGATGCTCCATGATGAGGAAGACGGACCGACGATAGACGACAGGATAGAAGAAGCCAAGAAATGCATGGTTAAGGAGATCAGGGACTATGCGGATTACATCAAAAAAGACAGGGATGCAGTCCTGAGGGCATGCCAGACACGTTTCAACAATGGTCTGAGGGTACCGTCAACAAGGCCAAGGCCATTAAAAGGGGAATGTACAACAGAGCGAATGCAGATGTGCTTAGGGCTAAGATGATATACGCTGGCTTGAAATGGGACTGGAACTACCACCTAAATTGACGCAGAACCCATTTTATATGATATGTTTTATTACTGTTTTTTGCCGTCACTACATCATCAGCTACTGATGTATTAAAAGAAAACATTTCCTTGCTGAGTCGTGACAAAATTCAGATAAAGCAAAATTTTTCTGCTCTTTTCTTCCTGTTTTATCAAAAACGGTTAAATCTTGTTCTCTTTTTGAAGTTTTTTGGAAATCTTTAAGGTAAATTGAGAAAATT
>CACWOS010000065.1 GCA_902762565.1 uncultured Prevotellaceae bacterium | reverse complement strand
CAATTTCGTTACGTTGCTGAACTGTCCGAAACAGGCATGGGCAGAACGGCTTCGATACTGGAATTCTCTCGAAACGGCCCAGAATACGGTGCAATTGGAACTCCGATTTTCACCATAGGGGGCTTACTTTTTAAAAAAGTGAAGCGAATCGCCTGTTTTCAGGCATTCTCAAACGAACATTAATCAATTCCGATTTTTATCGGACAGCAATAATTATTATTGATATTACAGACAAAAATAATGCTCAGGCAAAATCTGCACCAACTCCGCTGATGTCATCGACAGGCAGTGTTGCTGACGAACTTCAAAAACTTGCAAAACTTAGGGATGCAGGGGTTTTGTCAGAAGAAGAATTTAAAGCTCAAAAATCTAAATTGCTTAATACATAATTCCAGAATTTGTTTGGTTTATTATGAAAGGCTCATGGTATATACCATGAGCCTTTCTTGTTAGCCATGTGATCGTCTGCCCTTGACCTACTCGGTGTTTGGATTTATCTTCCAGGTAAACCAACACAAAGGTCTATGCAGAAAAATAATTGTTTTATCATTCGTGTTAAATTCTTCTTTATTAATAAAGGAGAATCGTTACTGCGAGCAATTGATTTTGCTCTTGAAGTCTGGGATTTTATTCAGCAGTTTATTATCCCACTATTCTGAACCTCTCGGTTCTAATAAATCACAATTAAATCGAACCACCCCAGGACGGCATTATTACCGGCGTAGGATGGTTCGATTTTGGGACTTTGTAAAAGTCTAACTTTATCGAACTTTATTTAGCTAACTTAACTAAGTTAGCTAAATTAACCGCGTTTGAGACCCTGGCTGATGGTCTCGCCGCTGCCGTAAGCTTTTAGGACTCTCTCAGCATAGTCACTCCAATATCCTACATCTGGTTTAGCGGCTTCCCATATTTCACCAATGGTGCCTCCATCGTTTAAATAAGCATTTATAGTTGCCTGTTCTGTAGCATTAAAATTCTTCTTGCCAGATGTCTGACTCAACGTCACAACTGCGGCGGCAGCGGCATCAAGAAGTTCCTGATGAGAATCCCACTTACCATCGGCGACTTGGTCAACTTCAGCAGGTATGCGTTCCCACTCGCTATTATCTTCTAATAATATCTTCGCATATGTAATAGCCTCTTTACCCAGTTCCTTTCGACTGTCAACAGACTTTTGGGTTAACAGGCTCGTTTCCACATCTTTCTTTTGGGAACGTGTGAATCTCCACATATCACCTTCGGCACGTTCCATAATAGCCTTTACTGCTGCCTTGAACTTCGGGCCAAAGGTTGCCACAATAGCATCCTTTATCGCCTTGATGCGTTGAAGGAGCGTTTTCTTCTCATCTTCCAACTCTTGGATTTTCTTGTCTTTCTCCATAAGTTGATTGTTTAGGGAAGATATCTTGCTATTCAAACGATTAACCTCCTGTTGATGACTGTTGTTAGCATCTCTTACGGCTGCATCAACGGCAGGTTTTATTTTATCGCGTTCTGATTTTATAAGACCGCGTAAGAATTCTGCATAGCGTGGCCATGATGCCTGGTTACCTGACTTGTAACGCACCGGTTCTCCATTCTCATCAACGGCAAGATTCAACTGTTCCAGTCGAGCAATCTCTGCCAGGTACTTTTTATCTTTATCGGACTTATTGACTAATCCCTTCATGGTGTCAAGCCATGTGGAATTATTCAATTTTTCCTGTTCCTGTTTCTTCTCTGCTATAGCATCTTCAAGATCTTCTTTCTCAGTCCGCATATTGTTTATAGTAGCCGACTGTTCCTCTATAATACTATTATTAGTAGTAATAGTATCACCCTGTTCCTGAATAGCAGCCGTGTTACTGCTGATAGAAGATTCTTGCTGTTCAATGGTGGCCTTATTGTCGCTGATGGTTGCTTCCTGGTTCTCGATGGTGGTGGCATTGGCCTTCTTTGTTGCCTCCTGTTCCTCCACTTCTTTCTCTACTGCCACCAGCTGACCATTGATCTGCTGAAGCTGCCACTCTGCAGCCGGAACATTTTTCTGCTTACTGCCCTTAACACCACGCTTCATGCCGAACACCTTCATTGCTTCGGCATAATCTGTCTGCCACCGATCCATGGCAACAGGGTTACAGATATCCTTTGCCGACAGTCTGGCCGTTACCTCCTGTTTTTTGTAACTGCGCTTCTTTACAACGGCACGTCCTTTCTCGTCGAGGACGATGTTACCATCCTTGTCGGTTTCATACTTCTTTATGGGCTTGCCGTTCTCGTCGAACTTCGGCTTTTCTTTGCGCTCCTTCGCCTCCTTGGTTGTGATGGGCACGACTGTTATATGAAGGTGAGGTGAAGTCTCGTCCATGTGCAGCACAGCCGACACGACATTCTCCTTACCAAACTCTTTCTGGAACCAGGCAATAGTTCGCTTGATCCAGTCATCGAGCTTGCCTTCAGCCTCCAGTTTCTTCATTGTCTCTTCATCAGATGTGCAGACAAAACACAATGCTATTACAGCACTGTCTTTTATCTTGCGCGTCTTTTTAGAGACATCTTGTTTGTCATTTTTTTTTCTTGAAAATCCAGCCTCTGACAATCTTTTCCAGATTGCCTGAGTGCGTCCGATTTTCACAGTCGATTCGATGCACTCGCGGTTTAGTGCGGTGCGCGAATCATCACGGACACTGGCCGGACGGAATGGAACCATTCTGTCCAGCTCAGGGGAATATACTTCACGATCGATATGAGCAGAGAGGCCGCCACCGCCGCCTGACTGCTTCTTCATCGTGCATACTGCGAAACCATCTCCTTTAGCCATATCTTATATTTTATATTAAACAATGTTGGTTGAGCGAGTAGGGTCCAGGGAGTTCCCTGGTCGGAGTTCTTAGAGGTCGAGACCTCTGAGCGGTGGGTCGAGGGAGAGGGTCACTCCCCGTCAAGGTATCGAAAGGGCTGAGCGCCCTTCGCAGGTTCCCAGGGCAGAGCCTTGGGCGGTGGGTGCAGGGAGAAGTCACTCCTTGCCGGGGAATCCAAAGGGGCGGAACCCCGTGGCCTAATTACCTAAATTTAGCACCTGACCAGGTGCGGCGTTGTCTTTGACACGCAAATTTTGGTATATTAGGCTACACCAAAATATATTGGTCGCTTCCTGCGGCAAAGTTACGGATTCTTTTTGAGACGTGCAAGTTTCTTCAGGGATATCTGTACTTTCTTAGATATCTTTAACTCCAGAAGTTCTGGAGTTGTCGTTGTGTGACCATGGCTGACTGGTTCTGGTGGTCACTGTAGAATGCTATAGATTGTCATCTGCTTGTGCATGATGACTTGTGTCATGCTGTCTGCTATAGCATGAGGAAGGGGGTATAGGGGGCAGCATTGCCCCCATAACGTTCAGTACCTTGAAGCGAGCTTGCGAGTGGTTAATGAGGGCTGCTCTTCAGAGCTGACAGGCGAGCATATCATGCCGACTGATGAAGCCCTCCCCCATATACGCCATTATGCTATAGCACTGACTGCAGTCAGCATATCATGATGTATTAGCAGAGACATGATATGTAATCAGTGTCGCCAGTGGATGCCAGGAATAGTAGTGATGATATATGAAGGATATGACAGCTGCGTCCGTGTAAACACGATAGACACCGCCGTTATATCTGTAATATATTGTTACTTTTATTCATCCACCTCCAGCAGTAGTGTACGGTCACTTCGTCAGCTTGTCTGTCGATGTGGTTAGGACTCTACTACTGGACGGCACTGAGCATGTCATATTCTGCGTTTTTTACTTAGCTAATTTAGCTAACTTAGCTAATTTAACTAAGTAATATTACCTTAGAATAGGAGCATCAGCTTCCTCATCATAGTCAACATTTTCTTCATCCGTTTGCTTTAAGGATACACTCATCTCTCCCCACTTATCCTTGAACTCTGCGTTAAGGGATTCAAGTATCTCCTTTTCAAGACGTGCTCTTTCTTCCTCGTAAGGATCTGCTTCTCTTGCAACGAGACCACCCATCTCTTCCTCGTCGAATTCATAGGATCTATCGACGATGATATTCTCTATCTCATTCCACCATTTTCGTACTGTCGGACGTGACAGGTTAAGATCCCTGGCACATTCCGACTTGTTTGTGTTATCAGGATGGCTCAGCATCCATTCCTTGATAGCTGCAGCAGCCTTACTGTTATCAAGTGTTTCATGCTTACGCCCATTACCTTCCCTCCAGTCACTCTTTCCCTTTTCCGTTGTTTTGAAGTCTCTCATCATGCGAGCCATTTTCAAGTGAACTTCTTGATCACGCTTATTACGTTTCGTTTTCTTCATCTCAATGTCCGTCCAGTGTTCAATCATTCTGGGCGACCATCTGACGGAGTTTTCTTTCTTGAATGCTTTCAGAGCAGCATGTATATCAGACATGCGGAAATGGTTGTTTGCTTTCGTTGTGAGGTCTTCAAAGCTCCCCAGCAATGACTCTGCATCCCTTTTAAGTTCTTCTTCCTCTATTCCGCATTTATTGGCAAATGCAGCCAGTGCCATGATGCAGAAGTACCGATGGCCTTCCTTGACACCTCCCTTTGAAGGATTACTTATTTTTTTCAGCCACCAGTCATACAATGCTCTGTTGGTCGTAAACCTACCCTTTTTCCCTCGGTTGTTATACCATTCCTCGCCGAACTTCTTACGTGCCTGTTCCAAAGTCAACCTGTTCGGGTTGAGCATACGGCCACCACGTTCAAGCTCGCTCATGACCTTGGGTGTAAATCTCTTCTTCAATTCATCATCATAGGCAAAGTATTTGGCCAGCTCAAACAGTGTATAAGGCTCTGAGCGCATTTTCCACGCTTTGATAGGCACACCGGTTCCTACGGCTTCATTTGTTTTTTTATTCACTCGCAGAGGCTTTGTCATTGTTTCCGGCATTCTGAAAGAGTGATAGATTCCGAGGCAATGTATTGTCTTCTCTGTGCTTGTTCCTGGCTCTCCGTTCTTCTCATTAGCCGGATACCAGACAAGATGATATAATGCCCTGCTGAACTGTTGCAGCAGCTTTGCATTCCACTCATACAAGGCAAGCGGATATCTCATTGTATAGTACAAGTGAAGTCCGTGGCCACTATTGACTATAATGTTTGGCATGGGGATGATGGGGAGACCTTTAAGCAGGCCATTACTCCATCGACGTGACATATAGATGAAGAATACCTTCAGTTGTTCAATGCCAACACCATCAAGGTCGATAGCAAAGGCGTAGAGGTATCTGGCGTTCTTGTTGGCCGTAGATTTGCCGACGTAGGTAATAGGAGCCATCAGCGCAAAATAACGCGTCTGAAGCCAGTCTTTTGTATTGTAGTCGTCCTTTAGCAACAGTTGATAGGTATTCTTATCACTTGACAGTGTGCCATCCTTCTGTTTTACACTCTTCTTGGCTGTTGTTCTTCTCGTCTTGTAGAACACGATGGGATTGTACTGGAACTGACCTTCTGTATAGTCATGTTCCTTTCCTGCGTTTTCTTCTTCACGCCATTTAAGATATCGTTCTGCACCACGTTCCTCAAAAGGCTCGACGAACCTCAAATCACCTTGTGGGCGTTCGAAGATCTCACCAATGAAGTCAGGTATATATACCGGGCTTACATCAAAGAGCTTCTGATGCTCTATGAAGTCACACTTCTCATAGAATGAACGCTCATCAGAGTCATCGATATCAGCTGGGTCTATGAACAGATCCTGCTCGATGACTGACGGATTCTTCTTCTCTGTTATTTCGTCGCTCATATTTCTTGACATTAGTATTCTTCTCTGAGGGCTGTCGATGGTTTCCCCCGTACCCCTTTCCTGTGGGGGCTGTCGCCCCCTCATACCCCTACCTGGGGGCTACTCCCCCAGACCCCTGTGCCTCACGTCCATCCGTCGCACTCCCTTCGGTCGCACTCCTCCCTGAGACGTGAGGTTGAAGGAGGCCACCTCTACCCTGCCATGGGGACGTCCATTGTCACGTCCCCATACCCCTCGACGAAGTCATCGTGTTTACGATGACGCATGGTGTTCATCATCCCTGGTCATCTCTGATCTTGGTCGGGCTGAGGGAAGGCATACAGAATTTATATCGGGTGTTTTGGTAGGGGGCTCTGCCCCCAAACCCCCGCTGGGGAGTCCCCTCCCCAGACCCCTGTCTGCTACGCCTACCCTCCCACTCTATAAGGGGTCTTATTCTAAGACCCCCACGGCCACTCTCTGTCGCCGCTTCGCTTGCTCTGTCGAGCAGCCTGAACAGGAGTGCGCTGTCGCTCCGCTCCAGCGACTTACGGGGGGCGTATGTTATCAATATATTTTTTTTTCCACTTTTGCAAAAGTACACACTTTCTCCGAAACCACCAAATAAATTCCGAGAAAACTGCAATTTGAAGTGTTTTTTTCGAATTAACACCAGTTTCTTCCGTGTAAATACACATTTTTGAAGGCATATATTATCAACACTTTATTTTGCCATCCATTCCGTCTAAAGTTAAACATTCTTAATTTGGGATATTATGGCAAAAATATATATTCCGAAATTATGTATTACCAATTTTATTATATAACTTTGTACCCAGAATTTTAAAAGTTACGGATATGACCCAGGAAGAAGAACTCAGAGCAAAGCTTTCAGAAGTATCAAACTTCGCCATCCAGCATATCACTGGCAAGGGTATGCAGACGGGGTACCGTTGGCTTCAGGACAGTTTCAACGAGTACTATAAGATGGTTAGTTCTCCGAGTGCCAAGATTTCCGAGGAATCGGAAATTGCCCATCGGAAGATCCTCGCTCAGAAAGTTGCTATCGATTGCATTCATGCACTCGATAATGAGCAACTCCGAAAACTTGACAAAGTTCTTGAAGAGATTGCTATCGATTTAAGGCCTCATAGAAGTCATAGACTCTACATGTAGGATATCCAACAAACCAACAATAATAATTATGGCAAAAGAAACAAGAGCACCAGGTGCAGGTCGTCCGAGAGAGCATGAGCCTTTCGAAAAGACCACTGTCACCCTCCCACCCGTCTTGATGGGAAAGCTGCGCATGATGTGCCTCCAGGAAGGATGGCAGATTCGTGAGGTGATGGCTCAGGCATTGACCACCTATCTCAACAACTACGAAAAGAAGAACGGTGAGATACCTGTACCACAGAGATACTTAGATAAAGATAAATAGTAATAGCATATGGCAGAGAATAAGACCAAGCGTAACAATGCGACGATTTCCTTCACCGATAAGGCACAGAAGGAAGAGATCCAGGCAATACTCAGGGAGCAGCGTCTGCAGAACCTCATGCCAGATGATGTCAAAGGCAAGGACGGTAAGATGGTTCTCTGGGCTGTGCGTTATCTGAAGCATCTTGCAGACAATGGCAAGATGCGTGTTGAAGTTCCCATGTTTGAGGATGACAGCCAGGAGAAGCACCAGTTGCTTGAAGAGAATGCACGGTTAAAGCGTGACCTCTATCTTTGCCAGTTAGCTGTTAAAAAAGCCAAGATTGACGCTGGGCTGGCTCCCGAAATGCTTCGGAGTGTTATCAATGACTGTTACTTGTCCGTTGCCGGTTATTCCCATACGTTCATGAATGAGGAAGTTTCCCAGAAGGACAAGGACGATATCGAGAAGCTGTTCTTGGGATGGCAGAAACCTGATGTCAATGAATTAAAGCCAATTTAGCTAATTTAGCTAAGTTAGCTAATTAATAGTATAGAATATGAATAAGATAATCCTCTTCGCGAACATCAAAGGCGGTGTCGGAAAGACAACGCTCTGTGCTACGTTCGCCAACTACCTCCGTATGGACGGCAAGAAGGTTGTTGTTGTGGACGCAGATCTGCAGCAGAGCCTTGCCTTCCATCGTCAGGATGATTTAAAGGAGAATGAGGGAACACCCATTCCCTATCATGTGGTTACGTTTAAGGCATCTTCCCAAGCCGAGGCTAAGAAGCTGATGGAGCAATATAAAACATTTGACGGCTATGTGCTGATAGACTGTCCGGGAAACCTGAACGACCCTACCCTATCCGTCGTGTTCGCTATGTGTGATGCTGTAGTCGTTCCTATGGCGTATGACACTGACACTATCAGAGCGACTCAACTGTTCGCCCAGGTATTTAAGAAATACTCTAAATCAACTCTTATATATGTCCCCAACCGAATTAATGACAGGGAGGGAACAGCAGAAGAGTTTGAGAAGCGCAAGATGGCCATCGAGGAACTTCACAAATACGGATGGATGACACAGCGCATCAAGCAGAACGTTCACGTCAAGAGGTACACTACCCTATTCGCTCTCGATCGAGAACAGGCGAAGGGTGTCGAGGAACCATTCAAGGATATACTTTCAAGAGTTTAGCTAAGTTAGCTAAGTTAGCTAATATATATAATAATGAAATAAAGAAGATAAGATATGGCAAAGAAACATGCAATGGCAGCAGCGGATGAAAATCCGTTTGGCAGCAGCGTTACAGACGTTGCAGCAAGTATTGTAAATCAAATGAAGGGTGATGGTGGCACACTGTCCCCTACTCCGTCTTCTTCTCCAACCGATAGGGCAACATCTGGAGCTGCCGCCGGGTGTAAGCCTGGTATGGCTCGACAATCTTACGTTATGCCTGTTGAACTGCCTGGCAAGTTAAAAGCATTAGCCGGACACCTTGGAATGTCAGCCAGCAGCCTCGCCACGGAAATCCTTGAAAAAGGAATAGCCGAGCGAGAAGAAGAGTTCTGGGCACAGATGGCACAAAGAAAATAATTATTTAGCTAAGTTAGCTAAGTTAGCTAATAATTGACTAATGTAGAAACAATGCGCTTATGCTTCACACCATTATAGACAGGACATCGCTATTCATGGAGTCTATGCCAAAGACCCTTCGTAAGTCTTACGGACAGTTCTTTACCACGGAACTGACAGCAAGATTTATGGCAGAAATGTTTCATTTCGATATAACACAACCAACTATCCGCATATGTGATGCGGGAGCTGGAACAGGAGTCCTAACAGCTGCCGTTGTCGAACGCTTGCTAAACTTAGGATATGCCGGTCACATTTATATCGTTTGTTATGAGAACGACCCACATGTTCTACCGTTACTCCACGAAAATCTGAAATTTATTGCAGATGGTCGCCAGCTTACATATGAAGTACGTGAGGATAACTATATTATAACTCCACCTGTTGAAGGTGAACAATTTGATTATATCATCGGTAATCCACCATATAAGAAAATTGGAAAGGATGCTCCTGAAGCTCTTGCCTTGCCTCATGTGTGCCATGGTGCGCCTAACCTTTATTTCCTCTTTTGGACAAGAGCCATCGATGCACTTCGCGATGGGCAAGAGTTGGTTTATATTATTCCTCGCTCCTGGACTTCCGGAGCATACTTTGCTAAGTTCCGGGAATACATGTTTTCCAAGTGTGTCATTACAAGTATGCACATATTTGCCAGTAGGGATAAGGTTTTTGATGGGGAGAGTGTGCTGCAGGAAACGATGATTATCAAATTAAGAAAGACGGTGGCACGACCAGAATACGTTCACATGACATCATCTGCTTCGTCTACGTTTGAAGATCTTCGCCATTATGATGTTCCTTACGGCTCTGTTGTAGCCCCTAATGGCTATGTCTTCTTGGTTACAAGCAAAGAAGAAAGTTTGGTACTGAACAAGCTGAACAGACTCACCGACACTTTACAGACTATAAGTTTGGCTATGCACACTGGAATCGTCGTGGATTTCCGTACCCGTGAGGTGCTGCGTGACAAAGCAGAAGAAGGTTCCGTGCCATTGTTCTATTCACACCATATACGAGGGGGTAGGGTAGTGTGGCCAGCACAACAGGAAGGTGAATACATGGTCACAGACCATAAAGGATTTCTGCAAGCAAACGGAAACTATGTTTTCGTTAAGCGCTTTACGGCTAAGGAGGAACACCGACGTCTGCAATGCGGAATACTCCTGGCAACAGACTATCCGGAATACGAATACATTGGAACACAAAATAAAATAAACTTCATCAGGTGTCAGACAGCAGAAGAAGCCTATGGTATTTACACACTGTTGAACAGTACTCTCTATGATACATACTACCGTATATTGAACGGTTCTACTCAGGTTAACTCGACTGAAGTAAATAGTATTCCCGTCCCCGACGTGAAGACTATCACCGCTATGGGTCGCCAGTTGATGGGACATAAGCTCACAGAAGACAACTGTAACAAAATTATAAGGCAATGGATAAGTTAGACCACGTTAAGTATCTATTAGATCAAATCGGTATGCCGCCAGCACAGCAATCTACCTTATGCTGTCTGACGCTACTCGCCATGGCAGACGTTAAAAAAGATGGTTCTTTTAAGGATGCCACAAATGAATGGATTCGCATCCATGATGTTATTTCCTTTATTGACAAGGAATATGGTGTTGTCTATGCAGAGAACTCCCGCGAGACGTTCCGTAAGCAGGCAATGCACCATTTTCGTACTGCCGCTATTATCGAGGACAATGGGAAATCAACAAATAGTCCTAACTATCGCTATAGAATAACGAATGAGTTCTTGCGCGTAATAAGATCCATTAAGGAATTTGATGGATGGATGGCCGCTGAGGATGATAGCTATGAAGTACACGACTTCCTGAGCAGACATCAAAGCCTAAAAGACATCTATGCTTCGAAGAAACAGATGGAGAAGATGCCTGTCAAGATTAATAATCAGGACTTCACTTTCTCACCAGGCCCACATAATAAATTACAGAAAGCCATTATTGAAGAGTTTGCACCACGTTTTGCGCCAAACTCCGAATGTCTGTATGTTGGTGACACCACAGAAAAAGACCTGGTTAAGAATGTCGATAAGCTCCGAGAGCTGGGCTTCGAGATAACACTTCATGATAAGATGCCCGACGTGGTTCTTTACCGGGAAGATAAGAACTGGATCTATTTTGTGGAATCCGTCACGTCCGTCGGTCCAATGGATCCCAAACGTCTTGTGGAGATAGGACAGATGACTGGGAATGTTAAAGCAGGAATGATTTTTGTCACTGCATTCCTTGATTTCAAGACCTTCAAGAAATTCTCAGAGAAGTTGGCATGGGAGACAGAGGTTTGGATAGCTGAGGAACCTGAACATATGATACACCTAAACGGCAACAAGTTCCTTGGGCCGCGATAACGTCTATTAGCTAAGTTAGCTAAATTAGCTAAGTAAAGAGGTAAAATATGAGGATAGGCTACGCAAGAGTATCGACCAGGGAGCAGCACCTTGACATGCAACTGACAGCATTGAAGGATGCTGGCTGCGAGCGGATCTTCCAGGAACAGGTCAGTGGAGTAGGGGAGCGCACAGAACTACAAACCGCTATGCAGTACCTTCGCGATGGGGACTGTCTGGTCGTTTATAAACTCGACCGGTTAGGCAGATCGATGAAGGATCTGCTGGCCATCATCGAGCAGCTGCAGACGAAGAATATTAGCCTGGTATCTTTGCGTGACAACATCGACACGGGCAGTACCACAGGCAAATTGGTGATGCACATCTTCGCGGCCCTGGCAGAGTTTGAACGTGACCTTATTCGCGAAAGGACAGGAGAGGGTAGGGCAGCGGCCAAGAAAAAAGGTGTCAGGTTTGGCAGGCCGAAGCAAAAACAAAACGACAAGGCCGTTGCCTGCGCCAATCTTTACCGTTCCGGCATGACTGTTGCACAGATCCAGGAACAGTTGTCTATCAAATCGAAGTCCACTGTGTACCGGTTCCTTCGCATGAATAATATAGAACCAAACAGGAAAGACTAATTTACTTAATATGGATACGCCCAACAAAATAGAAGACATCATAAAAAAGATCAACGCAAGATATCCATATAGTACTGACCGAAGGAATTATGGAGATATGCTATCTGGTGTTGGCAACAGAGCTGAAGTTGAAGACATCGTAGGCGATATCTCAACTATTGTTTTTGGAATATCCCGAGAACCATATTACATGTCAGAGTATAAAGATGTTCTTTATGCCTATATGAATACTTGTATATTAAATAATCCTTAATTCCGCAACACTATAATTTAACTTTATTTATAAGTTCCTGAGCAACAAAAAGTTGCCCAGGATTTTGCCATGTCAGAATTTTCACTTATCTT
>CACWOS010000064.1 GCA_902762565.1 uncultured Prevotellaceae bacterium | reverse complement strand
AAGTTTGAAATTTGAAGTTTATGATTTGAAAGATTAAACTTTGAAAATTGAAGTTTGAAATTTGAAGTTTATGATTTGAAAGATTAAACTTTGAAAATTAAAGTTTGAAGTTTATGATTTGAAAGATTAAACTTTGAAAATTGAAGTTTGAAATTTAAAATTTATGATTTGAAAATTAAAGACTATGAAAAAAGAGACTTGGAAGACGGTGATACAGGTGATTGTATCGATACTGACGGCTGCACTGACGGCAATGGGAACGACGAGTTGCATGCGCGTGCTGTAAAGAAGTGATAAGTGATGAGTGAGAAGTGATGAGTGAGAAGTGATGAGTGAGAAGTGATGAGTGAGAAGTGATGAGTGAGAAGTGAGAAGTGATGAGTGAAAAGGGGCATCCTCGAGTAGGGTGCTCTTTTTTGCTAATTTTTATATGGCGGCAGCAAATTCTTCACGCTTCACTCTTCACTCTTCACTTTTTTTTGTACCTTTGCCGACAAATTACTGAAAATGAGCAATACTACCATACCACAGGAGTTTAACAACTTCTTCTTGAAGGACGTGTCGTTTGTGAACCTGATGACACGACGCATCTTCAACGTGCTGATAGTGGCCAACCCCTACGACGCCTTTATGCTGGAGGACGACGGCCGTGTAGACGAAAAGATATTCGACGAGTACATGGAGTTGGGCATGCGCTATCCGCCTACGTTCACGCAGGTGTCGACCACGGAGGAAGCCAGTAGCGTGCTGCAAACGACGGACATCGACCTGGTGATTTGTATGCCGGGTAATGCCGACAACGACGCCTTTGCCGTAGCCCGCGACGTGAAGCAGATGGCACCACACATTCCGTGCGTGGTGCTGACCCCGTTCTCGCATGGTATCACCAAGCGCATTGCGAACGAGGATATGAGCATCTTCGACTATGTGTTCTGCTGGCTTGGCAATACGAACCTCATCATGTCGATTATCAAGCTGATTGAGGACAAGATGAACATTGAGCACGACATCAAGGAGGCTGGCGTACAGATGATTCTGCTGGTCGAGGACAACATTCGCTTCTATTCCAGTGTGCTGCCTAACCTCTACAACTATATTCTGGCCCAGTCGAAGAACTTTTCTACTGAGGCACTGAACCCCCATGCTGCTGCCCAGCGCAAGAGGGGACGTCCAAAGGTGGTGCTGGCTACGACCTACGAAGAGGCTATGGAGTGGTACGAGCGCTATCACGACAATGTTCTGGGCGTCATCAGCGATACCCGTTTCCCCATGAAGACCCACGAGGGACGTCTGTCGCATGTCGAAGAGGGCGATCCGGAGGCTGGTCTGAAGCTGTTGCGCGAAATACGGCGTCGCGACGAGTATGTCCCCTTGATTCTGGAGAGTTCTGAGATTGTGAACAAGGAGAAGGCCGAGAAGGAACACTTCCACTTCGTCGACAAGAACTCGAAGAAGATGAACGTGGACCTGCGCAAGCTGATTGAGGAGCACATGGGCTTTGGCGACTTCGTCTTCCGCGACCCCAAGACGCACGAGGAGGTGTTCCGCATCAAGTCACTGAAGGAGTTGCAGGACAACATCTTCAACATCCCTGCTGAGTCGTTCCAGTATCACGTCAGCCGCAACCACATGAGCCGATGGTTGTGTGCAAGGGCCATCTTCCCCGTCAGCCAGTTCCTGAAGACGGTGACGTGGCACAAGCTGCAGGACTTGGACGCTCACCGTCAGATCATCTTCGACGCCATCGTGCAGTATCGACGGATGAAGAACATCGGCGTGGTGGCCGTCTTCGACCGTCTGAAGTTCGACCGCTTTGCCCACTTTGCCCGCATCGGCGACGGTTCGCTGGGTGGCAAGGGCCGTGGCTTGGCGTTCTTGGATAACATCATCAAGCGTCATCCGGAACTGAACCAGTTCGAGAATGCCTCGGTGCAGATTCCGAAGACCGTCGTGCTGTGTACCGACTTCTTCGACCAGTTCATGGACGAGAACAACCTGTGGGCGATAGCCCTGAGCGATGCGCCCGACGAGGAGATACTGCAGCACTTCATGAAAGCACAGTTGCCCGATGCACTGATAGCCGACTTCTTCACCTTCTTCGAGGCCATCAAGTCGCCTATTGCCGTGCGCTCGTCGTCGTTGCTCGAGGATTCGCACTACCAGCCCTTCGCAGGCATCTATTCGACGTATATGATTCCTTACCTGGAAGACAAGTACGAGATGCTGCGCATGCTGGCCTGTGCCATCAAGGGTGTCTATGCCTCCGTCTACTACAAGGACTCGAAGGCGTACATGACGGCGACGTCGAACGTCATCGACCAAGAGAAGATGGCGGTCATCCTGCAGGAAGTGGTGGGCAAG
This sequence comes from uncultured Prevotellaceae bacterium, assembly GCA_902762565.1. Taxonomy (GTDB): domain Bacteria; phylum Bacteroidota; class Bacteroidia; order Bacteroidales; family Bacteroidaceae; genus Prevotella. Next base: position 18,872 of record CACWOS010000064.1, on the reverse strand, counting down.
CAATACGATACGCGGTTCTATCCGACGTTCTCGGGTGTGCTGCGCTCGCTGAACTACTATCCCATCGGCGACGAGTTGGCCGAAGAGGGCATCGCCTCGCTGGCCTTGGGCTTGGGAAAATATATCGTCGACGGCGGACAGACCCTGCGTGTCAGCCCCTATCATCCGCGTCAGGTGCTGCAGACATCGGAGATGGAAACGGCCCTGCGCGAGACGCAGACACGATTCTATGCGCTGGACATGAGCCATGTGGGCGACGACTTCAAGGTGGACGATGGCTTCAACATCCTGAACCTGCGAGTCAAAGAGGCCGACAAGGACAACTCGCTGCAAGGCATCGCCTCGACGTACGATCCGATGGACCAGATTATTCGCGACGGCATCTACGAGGGTGGCCGCAAGGTCATCTCGTTTGCAGGCGTTCTGCAGCACGACATATTCCCACTGCCCGAAATCCTGCAGTTGTCGCAGAAATACGGCTCGGAGGAGATGCGCCGACCCGTGGAGATTGAGTTTGCATGTAACCTGAACGGCAATGGTTCGTCAGGCGAGTTCTATCTCCTGCAAATTCGGCCTATCGTGGACTCGAAACAGGTGTTGGACGAGGATTTGGCCGTCATCCCTGACGAGCAGTGTCTGCTGCGTTCGCACAACTCGCTGGGTCACGGCATCTCGGAGGACGTGTGCGATGTGGTTTACGTCAAGACCGACGACGACTTCACGGCTGCCAACAATCCAAGAATAGCCGACGAGATAGAGCAAATAAACCGTCGATTCCTGGCTGAGGATAAGAACTACGTGCTGATTGGTCCAGGTCGATGGGGGTCGAGCGACTATTGGCTGGGCATTCCCGTCAAGTGGCCGCATATTTCTGCCGCACGCGTCATTGTGGAGGCTGGCCTGAAGAACTGGCATGTAGACCCCTCGCAGGGTACGCACTTCTTCCAGAACCTGACGTCGTTTGGTGTGGGCTACTTCACCATCAACACCTACACGGGCGACGGGGTGATGCAGACGGACGTCCTAGACCGCATGCCTGCCGTTGAGGAGACACAGTTCGTGCGTCACGTGCGCTTCGAGCGTCCGCTGAAAATCATGATGGACGGCAAGAAGCAACACGGCGTCGTATTGCTTCCCGATGCTTAACGCTTAATACTCAAAGCTTTAGGCCTAGAGGTTGATGCCGTAGGTCTGCTTCACCTCGCTCATCACGAAGGTGCTCTCAATAGAGGCGAGGCTCTCTATCTCGCCCAACTTGTTGAGCACGAATTCCTGATATTGCTTCATGTCTCGTGCGCGTACCTTAAGTAAGTAATCGTACGCACCCGAGGTATTGTAGCACTCCGTTACCTCTGGTATGCGGTTGATGCGACGGACGAAGGCATCGGCTATCTCGTGGTTAATCTGCTTTAACTTCACCTTGCAGTACACCTGCAGACCTAAGTCTAACTTTTCGGGGTCGAGGATGGCTACGTATTTCTTGATGTAGCCCTTCTTTTCCAGTCGTTTCTGTCGCTCAAACACGGGGGTAGGGGTCAGATGCACGGCATCGGCCAACTCTTTCGTGGTCAATTTCGCGTTTTTTTGCAGTGTTTTCAGTATCTGCAAGTCGGTTTCATCTAAGTTTTGTGCCATTTTTTAGCGTTTTATTCTGTGAAGGGGCCCTTTGAGGCTCTTGAACGGATATATTTTCTTTTTCGGCTGCAAATTTAGGTATATTTTCTGAATTCTGCAAGAATTTTGGTGGAAATATCTAAACGTCGTAACTTTGCACCGTCAAAAGTAAACAAAGTATTAACAATAAAAAATAGAAAGGATTAGATGATGAGTACAAAGAAAAATTATCGTTTTGAGACACTGCAACTTCATGTAGGCCAAGAACAGGCTGACCCCGCAACTGACGCTCGCGCCGTGCCCATCTATCAGACCACGTCGTATGTGTTCCACAACTCACAGCATGCTGCCGACCGCTTTGGTCTGCGCGATGCAGGTAATATCTATGGTCGCTTGACCAACTCGACGCAGGGTGTGTTCGAAGACCGCGTGGCTGCCCTCGAGGGTGGTGTGGCCGGACTGGCTGTGGCCTCTGGTGCTGCTGCCATCACCTACGCTCTGCAGAACATCGTGCAGGCTGGCGACCATATCGTTGCTGCCGACAACCTGTATGGTGGTTCTTACAACCTGATTACCCATACGCTGGCTACGCAGGGCATTACGAATACGATTGTCAACGTCAACGACCTCGACGCCCTGGAGGCCGCTATCAAGCCCAACACAAAAGTAGTATATGCCGAGACCTTCGGCAACCCCAACAGCGACGTGCTCGACCTTGAAGGTGTGGCTGCTGTGGCCCACAAGCACGGCATCCCCTTCATCGTCGACAACACCTTCGGCACACCGTATCTGATTCGTCCGCTGGAGCACGGCGCAGACATCGTGGTACACTCCGCTACGAAGTTCCTCGGCGGCCACGGCACCAGCCTCGGTGGTGTGATAGTAGATGGTGGTAAGTTCGACTGGAAACAGAACGACAAGTTCCCCACACTCTCTAAACCCGATCCCTCGTATCATGGCATCGTGTTTGCTGATGCTGTCGGTGCCGCCGCTTACGTGACTCGCATCCGTGCCGTCTTGTTGCGTGATACTGGTGCCACACTGTCGCCTTTCAATGCCTTTATCCTGCTGCAGGGTGTCGAGACGCTGAGCCTGCGCGTAGAGCGTCATGTAGAGAATACGCTGAAGGTCATCGATTTCCTGAAGAACCACCCCAAGGTGGCCAAGATCAATCACCCAGCCCTTGAGAGCCACCACGACCATAAACTCTATCAGAAATACTTCCCCAACGGCGGCGGCAGCATCTTCACCTTCGAAATCAAAGGCGGACAGGAAGAGGCTTGGAAGTTCATCGACTCGCTGCAAATCTTCTCGCTCTTGGCCAACGTTGCCGACGTGAAGAGTCTGGTGATTCATCCCTACACCACCACCCACTCACAGCTCTCTCCTGAGGAACTGGCCGAGCAGCACATCACGCCAGCCACCATCCGCCTCAGCATTGGCACTGAGCACATCGATGACATCATCGAGGACCTGCGTCAGGCACTGGAGGCATAATTTTTAGCCAATTATGCCCAGTTGTCTATTGTTTGTGAGTAAATTTTTGTATCTTTGCACCAGAAACAAATAAAGGTATTTTTATGGCAACAGTAGACGACAAGAAAGTGATTTTCTCGATGGTGGGCGTGAGCAAGACCATCCAGCAGAATCAGAAACAAGTGCTCAAGAATATCTATCTTAGCTTCTTTTATGGGGCTAAGATAGGTATTATTGGTTTGAATGGTGCAGGTAAGTCGACGCTGATGAAGATCATTGCGGGACTGGACCAGCAGTATCAGGGCAACGTGGTGTGGGCACCAGGCTATACGGTGGGATACCTGCCGCAGGATCCTCCCTTGAACGAGGAGAAAACCGTCAAGGAGAACGTGATGGAGGGTGTGCAGCATGTGTATGACGCTTTGAAAGAATACGACGACATCAACGTGAAATTCGGGCTGCCCGAATATTACGAGGATGCCGACAAGATGGACAAGCTGATGCAGCGTCAGGCTGAGTTGCAGGACATCATCGATGCGACGGATGCGTGGAACATGGACTCGAAGCTGGACCGTGCGATGGCGGCGCTGAACTGCCCGCCAGGTGACTGGAGCGTGAAGACGCTGTCGGGTGGTGAGCGCCGCCGTGTGGCCTTGTGTCGTCTGTTGTTGCAGAAGCCCGACGTGCTGCTGCTTGACGAGCCTACGAACCACTTGGATGCTGAGTCGATAGACTGGCTGGAGCAGCACCTGCAGCAGTATGAGGGTACGGTGATTGCCGTGACCCACGACCGCTATTTCCTGGACGATGTGGCCGAGTGGATTCTGGAACTGGATCGTGGCGAGGGTATTCCCTGGAAGGGTAACTACTCGTCGTGGTTGGAGCAGAAGTCGCAGCGACTGGCTCAGGAGGAGAAGCAGGCCTCGAAGCGCCGTAAGACGTTGGAGCGTGAGTTGGAGTGGGTGCGTATGGCCCCGAAGGCTCGTCATGCCAAGGGTAAGGCCCGTCTGAACTCGTATGAGTCGATGCTGAACGAGGAACAGAAGCAGAAGGAAGAAAAGCTGGAAATCTATATCCCCAACGGACCACGCTTGGGCAATAAGGTGATTATTGCCGAACACGTGGCGAAGTCGTTCCCAGAGAAGGAACTGTTCAAGGACCTGAACTTCATCCTGCCACCTAACGGCATCGTGGGTGTGATAGGACCAAACGGTGCAGGTAAGACCACGCTGTTCCGACTGATTATGGGACTGGATAAGGCCGATGCTGGTACGTTCGATGTAGGCGAGACAGTAAGACTCTCGTATGTCGACCAGCAACACAAGGATATCTTGCCTGATAAGTCCGTGTATGAAGTGGTCTCTCAAGGCAACGAGACCATCCGCATGGGTGGAAAGGATGTTAATGTACGTGCGTACCTGAGCAGGTTTAATTTCAGTGGTGCCGATCAGGAGAAGAAGTGTGGCGTGCTCAGTGGTGGTGAGCGCAATCGCCTGCACCTGGCCATTGCCCTGAAGCAGGAAGGTAACGTGCTGTTGCTCGACGAGCCTACGAACGATATCGACGTGAACACGCTGCGTGCCTTGGAGGAAGGTCTGGAGGCCTTTGCCGGCTGTGCCGTCGTCATCAGTCACGACCGCTGGTTCCTGGACCGTATCTGTACGCACATCCTCGCCTTCGAGGGTGAGGGCAACGTGTTCTACTTCGAGGGAAACTATAGCGAGTACGAGGCCAACAAAGCCCTGCGCTTAGGACTCGACGAACCCAAGCGTGCAAGGTATCGCAAATTGATGGAGGAATAAAAGGATGTTACTGTCCGCCGAGATGTGAGAAATAGTCGATGACATCGTCCCACGTCTTGAAGGTGTCGGAACCGTATTCCAGGAGGGTGGCCATCGTGTCGCCCTCTTTTCTTTGGCTGATGAGATAGTCGCCGTAGAGCAGGTCGCGACGGTAGGTGTAGACCGTGTGTCGCCAGGCAGGTACATTGATATATTCTTCGAGCCACTGTGCCCATCGCTGTTCCAATGGATTATCAGCCACAAAGTAGACCTGATAGTGCTCAATGAGCTGGCGCACGGCTTTCTGTACGGAGGCGGCAGGCATCAGCCTGTTGTCCACCATCGTCTCTATACCTATATATATAATAGGCCGCTGCCGTCCGTTTTGCTTGTCGTCAATCCAGCGGATGACGGGCATGACCGAGTGCATGTAACTCTTGTCGTCCATACGATGCTCGCCGTGGAAATGGGTGGCCTGACTGTAGTGCTCGCAGAACATGTCGAAGGTGTCCACAAGGTCGTCTTTGTCGCCAAAAAGACCGATGACGCGCTGTTCGTCCTCCGGGGTCAGTCCAACGAAGCGCTGTTCGGACACGTCGCGGTAGGCCTTGACCAACGCTTTGTCGACGTAAAACTCTTGAACGCCATCTTGACGTGGATTCTGGAACTGCTGGGTACCCGTCATGCCGTGTGCCTTCATCGTCTCAGCAATTTCGAGGGCCGGATTGACGCAGATGCGGTCGAAACCGCGTAACTGCTCAGCATACATGCCACCCATGGATGTGCCGATGATGAGGTCGGGCTTCTCTTGCTCGCAGATGGAGTGGAGCAGGGCGATGGCCTCATGTGGCTCTACGGGTAGGTCGGGAGCTATGACGTTGGCCTGCGGCATGACGGTGCGCAGGCGTGTGACGGTACCTGACTGGCCACTGCTGCCGAAGCCGTGACAATACAATAATGTCTTGCCCGCCATGAGGTCGGGAAACTGTTTGACGTATGGATTTTCTGCTATCATGGCTGCAAAGTTACACATTTTCTTCGATTTTTCTTGCAAATATCAAATATAATTCCTAACTTTGCGTCCAATAAACGTTAATTCTTTAATCACACTTTAAACACAAACACGTTATGAAAAAGTATTTAGCAGAAATGGTGGGCACGATGGTGCTCGTGTTGATGGGCTGCGGTGTGGCCGTAAGTCTGGGTTGTGACCCTGTTAACAACATTCCCGCTGTGGTGGGTACAGCATTGGCTTTCGGCCTGGCTGTTGTGGCGATGGCATACACAATAGGAGGAATCTCTGGTTGCCACATCAATCCCGCTATCTCGTTGGGTTGCTTCCTAGCTGGTCGTATGAGCGGTAAGGACTGTGGTATGTACATCCTGTTCCAGTGTATCGGTGCCTTCATCGGCTCGCTGCTGCTTTATATCCTGACAGCCAACGTACCCGGTTTGGAGGGTACGGGTGCTAACGACTTGCAGGCTAACGTCACCATGCTGGGCGGTCTGTTGGCCGAGATTATCTTCACCTGTGTCTTCGTGCTCGTGGTGCTGGGTGCCACTGCCAAGACCAATGGCGCTACCAACAACTTTGCAGGTCTGGCCATCGGTCTGAGCCTCGTACTGGTTCACTTGGTATGTATCCGCTATACTGGCACATCTGTAAACCCAGCTCGTTCGCTGGCTCCTGCCTTCTTCCAGGGTGGTACGGCCCTTGCTAACCTCTGGATCTTCATCGTAGGTCCGTTTGTAGGTGGTGCTCTGGCAGCTTGCATTTGGAAAATGATTGACACAGAGAAATGATAAGTTGAAAGTGAAAAGTATAACATTAACCGTTGTGCTGATGCTGACCGTTGTGTCGGTGTCAGCACAATTTGCTATTCCGCGTGACGCCAAGCTGGAGGCGAAGATAGAAAAGACGCTCTCGAAGATGACTCTCGACGAGAAGATTGGTCAGATGTTGGAGCTGAACCTCGACATTATGGGCAAGTACGATGCCAACAGAGTTTGGCAGTTGAACGAGACGATGCTCGACACCTGTATCTCGAAATGGAAGGTGGGCTCGATACTCAATGCACCTGGTACCAGAGCGGCCACGGTGGAGCAGTGGCAGGAGTGGATTCGCCTGATTCAGAAGAAGTCGATGAAGTATATCGGCATCCCTGACATCTACGGATTGGACCATAACCACGGCGTGACCTATACGCAGGGTGGTACGCTGTTCCCACAGCCCATCAACATGGCGGCAACGTTTAACACAGAATTGGTTAAGACGGGTGCAGAGATTACCGCTTACGAGAGTCGTGCCGCCAACTGTCCGTGGGTGTACAATCCCGTGGTAGACCTTGGGCGCGACCCACGTTGGCCTCGTATCTACGAAAGTTTCGGCGAGGATGCCGTTGTGAATGCCAAGATGGTGGAGGCACAGATTAAAGGCTATCAGGGCGACGACCCCAACCACTTGGGACGCTACCATGTAGGTACTAGCACGAAGCACTACTTTGCATACGGTGCCCCATGGACGGGTAAGGACCGTACGCCTGCCTACATCTCGCCCCAGATGTTGCGCGAGAAGTATTTTGAACCCTTCCGTGCCGCAGCGATGGCCGGAACGTTGACCATGATGGTGAACTCTGGCTCCATCAATGGTGTGCCCGTGCATGCCTCTTACGAGTATCTGACGAAATGGCTGAAGGAAGACCTACAGTGGGACGGTATGCTGGTGACCGACTGGGCAGATATCAATAATCTGTTCACCCGCGAGCGTGTGGCAAAGGATAAGAAGGACGCTATCCGCATCGCCATCAATGCCGGTATCGACATGTCGATGGACCCGTATAGTGTGGACTTCTGCATTCTATTGAAAGAACTCGTTCAAGAAGGTAAAGTGTCGATGGCGCGTATCGACGATGCCGTGCGACGCATCTTACGAGTCAAGTACCGTCTGAACCTGTTCGATGAGCCAAATACGGGTGGCAAGGGTTACGAGAAGTTTGGTTCGCAGGAGTTTGCTCAGAAAGCTCTGCAAGCTGCCGAAGAGAGTATCGTGCTGTTGAAGAACGAGGGAAGTTTCTTACCTTTGACCAAGGGTAAAAGACTGCTCTTGACTGGTCCCAATGCCAACCAGATGCGTTGTCTGCTGGGTGGTTGGAGCTATACTTGGCAGGGTTCCAAGGCCGAAGACTTGTCGGAGCCTTACAATACGATCTACGAGGCTCTGTGCAACAAGTATGGTAAGGAGAATATTGTTCTGGAGCAGGGCGTAACGTATAACGAGCGAGGCAAGTATTATGAAGAAAACAAACCGCAGATAGAGAAAGCCGTCAGTGCCGCTGCTGACTGCGATGTCATCATTGCCTGCATCGGTGAGAATTCGTATACGGAGACGCCTGGCAATCTGACCGATCTCTGGCTGTCGGAGAATCAGCGAAACTTGGTGAAGGCACTCGCTAAGACGGGTAAACCCATTATCCTCGTGTTGAACGAGGGCCGTCCGCGTCTGATTGCCGATATCGAACCTCTTGCCAAGGCCATTGTGAACACGCTGATTCCTGGCAACTATGGTGGCGACGCATTGGCTAACCTGTTGGCAGGCGATGCTAACTTCTCGGCTAAGATGCCTTATACATATCCCAAAGAAATCAATTCACTGAACACCTACGACTATAAGGTTAGCGAGGAGGTCGGCACGATGGCCGGCGCTTACGACTACGATGCAAAGGTATCGTTGCAGTGGCCCTTCGGTTATGGACTGAGCTATACCACTTATGAGTACAGCAACCTGAAGGTAAGTGCTTCTGAGTTCACCTCTGAGGATGTGCTGACCGTTAGCGTTGATGTGAAGAATATGGGCAACCGTGTCGGCAAGGAGGCTGTATTGCTTTACAGTAGCGACCTCGTGGCCTCCGTCGTTCCAGACAACAAGCGTCTGCGTGACTTTACGAAGGTTGAGTTGCAACCAGGTGAGGTAAAGACCGTCACCTTCCGCTTGCCTGCAAAAAAGCTGGCTTTTGTGGGCGCAGACGGACGCTGGACACTGGAGGAAGGCGACTTTCTGTTGAAGGTGGGCAGACTGTCGGCTCCTGTCGTTTGCAAGGAAACTAAGGTTTGGGATACGCCAAACATCTAAGAAGTAAGAAGAAATAAAAGTGAAAAGTGAAAAGTGAGTTTTGCAAAAACAGGCATGAAGCAAAGCCTGAATGCAAATAAAACAAAAAAAACAGGAAGGCGCTAGCATATTTTTCACTTTTCACTTTTTACTTTTCACTTCTTTTTTGTAACTTTGCGCTCAGAATTTTTCTAATTAGTATTAAATAACTATTTAAGTATTATGGTAAATTACAAGGATTTAGGTCTCGTAAACACTCGCGAGATGTTCAAGAAGGCCGTTACTGGTGGCTATGCCATCCCCGCTTTCAACTTCAACACCATGGAGCAGATGCAGGCTATCGTGCAGGCTGCTGTTGAGACAAAGTCACCCGTTATCATGCAGGTGTCTAAGGGTGCTCGTAACTATGCTAACGCTACAATCCTGCGTTACATGGCTGAGGGTGCTGTGGCTTACGCTAAGGAGCTGGGTTGCCCCAACCCCGAGATCGTACTGCACCTCGACCACGGTGACAGCTTCGAGCTCTGCAAGGACTGCATCGACATGGGCTTCTCTTCAGTGATGATCGACGGTTCTTCTCTGCCTTACGAGGAGAATGTTGCTCTTACTAAGAAGGTTGTTGACTACGCTCACCAGTTCGACGTAACCGTTGAGGCTGAGCTGGGTGTGCTCGCTGGTGTTGAGGACGAGGTTGCTGCTGCCGAGTCACACTACACCAAGCCTGAGGAGGTTATCGACTTCGCTACCCGCACAGGTTGCGACTCGCTGGCCATCTCTATCGGTACCAGCCACGGTGCCCACAAGTTCACTCCCGAGCAGTGCACATTGGTGAACGGCGTGCTCGTTCCACCTCCCTTGGCATTCGACGTTCTCGCTGAAATCGAGAAGAAGCTTCCTGGATTCCCAATCGTGCTGCACGGCTCTTCTTCAGTTCCTATGGAGGAAGTTGAGACTATCAACAAGTATGGTGGTCACCTCGAGGCCGCTATCGGTATTCCTGAGGAGCAGCTCCGTAAGGCTGCCAAGAGTGCTGTCTGCAAGATCAACATCGACGCTGAGCATCCTGGAGACTTCGATCCTCGTCAGTATCTGAAGCCCGCTCGTGAGAACATGAAGAAGATGTACATCCACAAGATTGTGAATGTGCTTGGTTCTGACGGCAAGCTCGGATAATAGGAAGTTTATCCCAAAAAGTAAAGGCGTACCAATGAAAATTCGGTACGCCTTTCTTTTTTACTTTGTGTTCATGTCGGCATGAATCTTGTCGACAGAACCTGTGGCGGGGTTAAGCGTCATGTGGGTGACGTAACGCTTGAAGAGGGCACCGCTACGCAGTTCGACAAAGCCAAACTGACCGGCATAGACATCAAAGGAGGCCAGCTGCTGTTGTTCACGATGGAGCGTCAGACGGATGCGGCCTGGCACATTGACATAGAAGCCGCCGTCCTTCTTGTTCTCAGAAGTAGGATACTTCTGGGTGTTGGTGCGATGCAGGTCTTCTATACTCATATAATAAGGTACACCTGAGAGGTCATCCTTATCTACAAGACCCAACTTCTTGCTAAGGCGGAAGATGACTTCGCGCTGCACTTCTTTCTCAGGACAGACGGTCACAATCTGCTCGACGGTGTCGCGCACCGTCGTACCCGTAAAGAGTGATGTCAGGGCTTCGCGCTGGCGGTCAATCTGAGCAATCATCAGGCGTAGCTGGTTCTCGTCCTGTGGCATGTCGTCAGCCTCACCGGTAATCAGTTGTTGGCGATGCTCTTGCAGTTCTAGAATCTGGGTAACAGTCATCTCGGCCTTCTTGGCCATGCTGCCTGCAGAGAGAATATCGTCGGTCAGGAACTGATGAGGATCAATAGCAGGCACCTTGGCAGCTGGCGTAAATGGCGGATTCAGCTTGGGACGGGCAGGCTCGTCGTTAACGGCCAACAGGACGCCATCATCGCTCAACTTGATGTCGGCAGTCTCACTCTTGCCTTTCAGGTCGACGGAGTAGCACTTCGACGTGTCGCGGACACCAATCTGGCTAATGTTATAGCTGGCAACGCTGTAGGAAACCTGTTGTTCTTGCTCAATGCCAGACATGCCCAGATACTTCTCGGCATATTTGGCATATTCGCCAGGTGTGTAGGTCTTCTTCTCGATAAGCAGATTGAAGCGAATAGCCGTCTTAGGCAGAAAATAGACGACCCCTTCTGCCGTCCGTCCGGCTTTCAGCGGGGTGCTGACAGCTTGCGCCATTACAGGGCTAATGAGTAGTGAACAGTGAACAGTGAATAGTATTGTCAATACTAATATTGTTCTTGCCACATGATTCTCACATATTATGCTTTTCTTCATATTTATCACAATTAATTGATTACTCTTCACTCTTCACCTTTCACCCTTCACTTCTCACTAGAGCGTAGCTCGCAAAACGCCTTTCCCAAATGACTGATGATGTCACTGGCAATCAGACTCTCTTCGCCTAACTCCCGAGCAGCCAAGTCGCCTGCCAGTCCATGCAGATAGACACCAACAACGCAAGCATCCAAAGGCTTGTAGCCACGGGCCAGCAGTCCTGTCAGCACACCCGTCAACACATCACCACTACCAGCAGTAGCCATACCGGCATTGCCTGTAGAGTTGAACATAATATGTCCGTCAGGACAGCAGATGGCTGTATGATGGCCTTTCAGTATCACATAGCCTTTCAGTCGCTCGGCTAGGTTACGTGCCTTGGTGAGGCGTTCGTAGGTGTCAGCGGAATGCCCCTCCAGTCGGTCGAGTTCCTTGGGGTGAGGCGTAAGAATGATGCCCTTAGGCAGCTGTTGCATCCAGGCACGGTGGCTGGCTAGGATGTTGAGCGCATCAGCATCAACCACTATTGGACACTGCGTGCGTCGTAACTGGGCAATCAAGGCGATGGCTGTCTGCTCGCTCTGTCCTAAGCCGGGTCCGATACCCATAGCCTGATAGTCTTCTGTATCGACAGTCTCGGCAAAGATGGTTTCCTCGCTGCCCGATTGTACGATGGCTTCAGGAATGGCTGCCTGTAGAATGGGGATGTTGCGACGTGGCGTGTTGACCACCACTTTGCCAGCTCCCGAACGCATGCAGGCCTTAGCGGCCAGAACGGCAGCACCTGCCATGCCGTAACAGCCTGCTATCATCAACGCAGTACCCATCTGCCCTTTATGTGCAAAAGGTGAACGGTCGAGCAGTCGTTCGCAAACCTCGCTCTTCTCTATCATCGTGAAAGGAGCCTCAATCTTTGCGATACCCTCTTTGCTCAACTTTATGTCAAGCACGCGCAGTTGTCCAATGAACTGCTGGTTCTCGGAGAAGAGAAACGAGAGCTTGGGCTGTTGGAGGGTGAGCGTTATGTTGGCTCGGATGATGTTGGCACGTACGTTATACTCGTTGTCCTCCGTCATTAAACCAGAGGGCACATCAATACTGATAACCTTAGCCTGTGCTGAGTTGATATACTTAACAAGGGAGGCAAAACCGCCTGCCAAAGGCTTGTTAAGACCAGAACCGAAGAGACCGTCAATGACTAACGTGTTGCCATCGAGCAGTGGTGGGTCGAACTCCATACTCACCTCCACGAAATTCTTCAGTCGCCTGCTATCTAGCAAGCGTTGCTTGTTGGCTGCACAATCAGACGACAGTTGTCCACTGATATTAAACAGATAGACGCTCACTTCATAGTTCTGTTCGCTCAGCAGACGAGCCATAGCCAATGCATCGCCACCATTATTACCAGGACCGGCAAAGATGACAATAGGCTTTGTGGCAGGCCACTCTTGCGTAACAGCCTGTGTTAAAGCGCGTGCCGCGCGTTCCATCAAGTCGAGGCTTGCTATCGGCTCGTGTTCGATGGTATATTTGTCTAGCTCACGAATCTGAGCGGTAGTGAATATCTTCATATGCGTATGCAAAAATACGAAAAATATGCTAATAATAATCTTTATTTGCCAAAAATTTAGTAATTTTGCATCAAATTTCATATTTTCAAGCATGAGTATCGTTAAAATCAAGGACAAAACGTTTGAAACTTCTATCACAGAAGAACAGATCAAACAACGAGTGAAGGAGGTCGCCCAGCAAATCAGCAAGGACATGGAAGGTAAAAATCCATTGTTGATAGGCGTGTTGAATGGTTCGTTTATGTTCGCTGCTGACCTGATGCGCGAAATAACCATACCGTGTGAAATATCGTTCGTCAAGTTGGCTTCGTATGAAGGCATCCTGTCGACGGGTAAAGTAACGGAGGTCATGGGATTGAACGAAGATATTTCGGGTCGTACGGTCATCATTGTTGAGGATATCGTGGATACGGGTCGTACAATGCGACAGATGATGAGCTCACTGGGCGTGCGCCGTCCAGAGTCCCTTCATATTTGCACGCTCTTTGTGAAGCCTGACAAGCTGGAGGAACCCATTGATATCAAGTATGCTGCCTTCTCTATCCCCAACGACTTCATCGTTGGTTACGGACTGGATTACGACCAGCAGGGACGCGGTCTCAAGGAGATTTATACGTTAGTCGGATAATAGCGAAAATGAGATTCGTAAAACTGCCATACATGCCAAGTGATGTGGAGGCGCGTAAGAGTGACCTCTTGACGGACTTGTGGTATAAAGGGAAAGAAACAAAAATTAAACAGGATAAACAAGAACAACACATTCAAATGAAGAACATTGTTATTTTTGGCGCTCCCGGTTCAGGAAAGGGAACGCAAAGTGATTTGATGATAGAGCACTACGGTTTGGGACACATCTCGACTGGTGACGTGCTGCGTAATGAAATCAAAAATGGTACTGAACTGGGTAAGACGGCTCAAAGCTACATCGACAAGGGCAACCTGATTCCAGACGACTTGATGATTAGCATTTTGGCCAAGGTATACGACGAGTTCGGACGTGGCCACAAGGGTGTCATCTTCGATGGTTTCCCACGTACTATTCCACAGGCTGAGGCCCTGAAAAAGATGCTCGACGAACGTGGCGACAAGGTGGCAGCCATGATTGAACTCGACGTGCCCGAAGACGAGCTGATGAAGCGTCTCATTCTGCGTGGACAACAGAGCGGCCGTGCCGATGACAACGAGGAGACTATCAAGAAGCGTCTAGTAGTTTATCATTCTCAGACCCAGCCTCTTATCGAATGGTATAAGCAGGAAGGACTGCACCACCACATTGACGGTTTGGGTACGTTGGAGCGTATCTTTGCTGACATCAAAAACGTTATTGACAATATATAATTTTTTTGGCAGCGGACGACAGCGGACTTTTTCGGACAATCCGTGTTAGTCCGCTGTCGTCCGCTGCTAATATAAACAACATGGAGAGCAATTTTGTAGACTACGTTAAAATCATGTGCCGCTCAGGAAAGGGCGGACGCGGGTCGATGCATCTGCGCCACGTGAAGTACAACCCCAACGGTGGTCCCGATGGTGGTGACGGTGGCAAGGGTGGTAGCATCATTCTGCGTGGCAATCATAACTACTGGACACTGCTGCACCTGCGCTGCGAGCGCCATATCTTTGCTGAGCATGGTGGTAATGGCGGTAAGGACAAGTGTCACGGTACGGATGGCAAGGATATTTATATCGATGTGCCTTGCGGTACGGTAGTCTACAATGCAGAGACAGGCAAGTACGTCTGTGACATTACCTACGACGGACAGGAAATTGTGCTGCTGAAGGGTGGACGTGGCGGACTGGGCAATTTCCAGTTCCGTTCGGCTACCAATCAGGCACCACGTTATGCACAGCCTGGCGAGCCCATGCAGGAGATGACCATCATTCTGGAACTAAAGCTGTTGGCTGACGTCGGACTGGTGGGTTTCCCCAATGCGGGTAAGTCGACGTTGCTGTCGTCGCTGTCGAACGCACGTCCGAAGATAGCCAACTATCCTTTTACCACGATGGAACCCTCACTGGGCATTGTGGGCTATCGCGACAACAAGTCGTTCGTGATGGCCGATATTCCTGGTATCATTGAGGGCGCGTCGGAAGGTAAGGGCTTAGGTCTGCGATTCCTTCGCCATATTGAGCGTAACTCGCTGTTGCTATTTATGGTGCCTGGCGACACGGACGACATCAAGCGTGAGTATGAGATTCTGCTCAATGAGTTGCAGCAATTTAATCCAGAAATGCTGACGAAGCATCGCGTGCTGGCTATCACAAAATGCGACCTGCTGGACGACGAGCTCATCGAGATGTTGCGTGAGACATTGCCGCAGGACCTGCCTTGCGTCTTTATCTCAGCTGTAGCCAACAAAGGGTTGGATGAATTGAAGGACGTGCTGTGGCGCGAACTGAATGCTGAGAGCAACAAGCTGGCTTCCGTGATGGCCGAGGACGCATTGGTTCATCGCGACAAGGACATGACACGCTTTGCTGACGAACTGGCCGAAGAGGGCGAGGATGAGGACATCGAATACGTTGACGAAGAAGACATTGAAGATATTGAAGACTACGAGGATTTCGAGTATGAAGAGGACGTGTAGCATCTGGCTGTTAATTGTCGCTTGTCTGTTGCTGACGCTCTCCAGTTGTGCACAGACCAGAGATTCTGTTTACAGCCAAAAACAGACTTCCAACAGCCAAAATTGGTGCTATCCCTTGCCTGGCGCCAAGGTCATCAGCGCCTATGGTGCACGTGGGCGACGCGGCCATTCGGGTACCGACCTCAAAACCAAACCCAACGACAATATCCTCGCGGCTTTCGATGGTGAGGTGGTTTTCTCAGACAACTACTACGGTTATGGCAATCTGATACGTATCAAGCATGCCAACGGCCTCGAGACGTATTATAGCCACAATTCCAAGAATTTCGTCAAGGTTGGCGACCATGTGAAGGCTGGCGACGTCATTGCATTGACGGGTCGTACTGGTCGTGCCACTACTGAGCATCTGCACTTCGAGACGCGCATTAATGGCCAGCACGTAAACTCTGCCCGTTTCTTCGACCATACCACTCACCAGCTTCGCCCTGAAGCCTTCAGCAAGAATGGCAGTACGATTAAGTCTGCCAAGACGGGCAAGAAAGCGAAGGCAAGTAAGAAAAGCAAGAAGTCGAAGAAAAGCAAGAAGTCTAGAAGAAGCAAGAAAGCCAAGAAGTCTAAATAGTCCAAGATAGACATCGAAGGCAACTTATAGGGGTTTCCCTCACATCTTTTCGGGAAATTCCCTATTTTTGTTCTGCGAAAATGTATAACTTTGCAGCATCAAACAATAAAACGCAGACTATTATGAAGAAGAGTATTGTAATCATCATGCTATCAGCGCTCACATTGGGCAGCTGTTGCACACACACCGCAGATGGTGCAATGACTGGTGGTATGTTCGGAGCCATGATAGGCTCTGCCATTGGCGGTTTGTCTGGCGGATGGAGGGGTAGCAATATGGGTCAGATTGTTGGAATGGCAGGCGGTGCTGCCGTTGGTGCTGCCATAGGTGCCCAGGCTGATAAGGAAGAACAGGCTCGCATCGAACAATATCGTCGTGACCGTGCGCGTCGACAAACTAAGAGCACCAACTCCAACGATGACATCATCTATTTTGAGCCGTAATTGTACCACAAAGAATGCGTCATTGAAAATACCCTCACTTATTCACATGACCCCTCTCAAAGGCCGATGTGTAAAGGGCTGAAGGCACGTGAGGGACATTCGTTCTCCCTCACGTCACCCTCACATTTCCAGTTCCTCGCCCTCACGCAGCCTTTAACGGGACGGCTTTGTAATAGGCCACATGACTATGATCCTTCCGTTCGTATTCAAGCCTGACGAGTGCACGTCCCAACTCAACCTTTGCCTTCGTTGTCACAGTCACATTGGGATACTCGTCGCGAATAATCTCCAGCATCTCCGTCGTGTTCAGCGACTTCACCTTGAATTCCACCTTTCCGCTCAGAACATTACGTCGCAGACGGTAGTGATCGTTTAGGAACTGCTCGATGATGAGCACACTCGCTGTTTGAACATTTTGGGGCTGTTCAACCACCACTAAGGATTTTCCTTCCATAGTTTTTTGTTAATTGAAGATTGTTAATAAAGTTTGTTATTGGCTGGTTTTTCATGGTGTTTTTCTTGTGTTATCCATGATTTCTGTTTTCCAGCTTTGCACCTTTTTGAAATGCTCTGCAAAGGTACAAAAATATTTTGCGCCTTGCAAGTAATTAAGCTAAAATTCGACGATTTAACATTTCATTTTCGCTCATTGTCTTTTATCTCCTTCTATCTTCATCTATCTTCCTTTATCTACAAGTTGAGTAAGGTGAGTGACGCGTTCCAAAAACGTGAGGGAGACGTGAGGGAGAACGAATGTCCCTCACGTGCCTTCAGCCCTTTGCACATCGGCCTTTGAGAGGGGTCATGTGAATAAGTGAGGGACATTTTCGATTCCATGATTTTTCGTGTCCGAGTCATTGGATAATCGCAATCATCTAAGGTTCGCATCCGCTACGGGCGGAAGGCCCTTCCGCTTCCTTCTCGCACCCCGTCCGCACGTAGCGGAAGGGGCGTCCGCTTCCTTCGGAGCATGCCTCTGCTTCCTTCGCGCTACTTGTTTGAAACCTTCGGACTGCCCCTCAAACACCTGCTTGAGTTATTACTCCAAAAGAAATTTTGAATACTCTTGGAGTATTTCCAATTACTCCGATAGTATTGAACAACGTTCCAGACTTGCTTCCAGCAATCGTCACCATGAGAAACATCCTATGTAACAGCGTGCCTATCCCCCTGTTACTCTGGCTTGCGCAATCCGCTGTGCACTAAAAATCCCTACGATCACGCTAATGTCGCAAGATATTCTGTTGCTGTCATCACGGGGAGCTTCGATGCCGTGAAATCCTTACCGTTACGTGTAATAATGACATCGGCCTTAGCTTTCAAGGCTGTGTAATATTGTAGGGCATCTTCGAAGTCCTGGAATTGCGAGGCCAAGGAGTCATCAACGGTACGCTCGCTGGTCGTAGCGACACGGGAGAGTTGGCGAAAATTAGACAACAGATTGCGCACACCCTCGGAGCCATGCTTGCGCAGGAGAAAAGATGCAGTGGAATAAGTCATCGGTGAGACGAAGAGTTGCACCTGCTTGTTGTAGGCCATAGTGAAGAGGCGCACGGCATCGTGGCAGAAAGGCTCACGACAGTCCAGCAGGTCGACAACAATATTGGTATCGAGAAATAGACGTGTCATTTGTACTTCTCCTCCAAGTATTCATTGTAGGCTTTGCGAGCGTTCAAATCGTCGTCGGCCACATGGGTTCCAGCCCCAAGCAGACTAAGCACTATGTCTGGGACTTCTTCTTTGGCGGCGGCCTTGTTGACAGTTCGGGCATGATGGCGCAGACGACGCACATAGTGCTGCACGTTCTCCAGCATCTCGACGCTCATCTGGTCGAGGTCTGCCACGATGGATGATCTGAGTTCAACGGTTGTCATGACAATTATTTTTTTATTTCACGTTGCAAAGATACGAATAAGTGAGCAAAATACCAAATTAATTTGAGTATTTTCGAACGGAAGTATCTTCTCGCTAAGCGAAAAGATAGTGTAAATTGAACGAAAAAACAAATTTCCCCCCACTTTTTTATCCTTCTTCCCCCTACACAGGGGGATAAGAGAGGGTCTCGGACAAAAAAACGGAAGCCGCGCGGACTTCCGTTTTCTGTGTTATTCTTTAAAAAGTACACAAAGAGTCCCTTTTTCTATGTTGCAAACCAAATAATTGGTTCATTTTTTAGCATTGTTTAATAGTAAATTCTCATTTTTTACCTTTATATACTCTTTTCCAGTCAAGAAATCCCCTTCCAGACACTTCTTCGTAGCATCTGGTAAATTGCATAAGCAACAAGTAGCCGGATCAAACTTCTATTAGATGTAGTGAGCCT
>CACWOS010000063.1 GCA_902762565.1 uncultured Prevotellaceae bacterium | reverse complement strand
AGAGTGCGCCTACGGGCGCAACTCTTTAGTTTGAAGTTTGAAAATTAAAGTTTGAAGTTTATGATATGAAAGATTAAACTTTGAAAATTGAAGTTTGAAGTTTAAAATTTATGATTTGAGAATTTAGACTATGAAAAAGGAAACATGGAAGACGGTGATACAGGTGATTGTATCGATTCTGACAGCGATGCTGACAGCAATGGGAACAGCGAGCTGTATGCGCGTGCTATGAGCACGCTAGTGAATAGTGAACAGTGAATAGTGAAGAATAGGCGCTTCTTCGACCTAAAGGTACGAAGTGTGGCGTTGCATCGCAAGTGAGAAGTGATGAGTGAAAACACACGACGAGGGGGACTGACAGACTTTGAGAGCTGTCAGCCCTCTTTTGTTTTTCTTGACAAAAATACGTTAATACTGAAACTCATTTTACGAGACGGAGCATGGCTTTGGCATCTGCGTCGCCAGCAGCGGCATCTTTGCGGATTTTAGCGAGGATTTCTTTGCCGCTCTTCTCGTTCTTCACGGCCTTCTTGAGCCATGAGGTGGCTTTCTTCTGGTCGGCAGTGACGCCTTTTCCTTTCATATAGCATTTGCCCAGGTGATACTGTGCCTTGCCATAGCCCTGCTTGGCCGACTTCATATACCATTGGAAAGCCAGTGAGTTGTTCTCTGCCATGCCGTGGCCTTTGTCATAGCAGCGCCCCAAACGATATTGTGCCTTTTTGTGGCCCTTCTCTGCGGCAACCTTCAGTTTCGGAACAGCAGCCGCGTAGTTTTTGGCATCGTACAGTGCCTTGGCCTCCTTGTAGAGCTTGTCAGAATTCTGTGCACTGGCAGCCATGCAGACGGCCAGCGCACAGAGAAGTATGATATACAGTCGTTTCATCTTGTTAGAATATGATCTGAACCTGTTTCTTGGCTATGCTTTTAGTCGTGGGACTGCCTACGACAGTGACGCAGTTGGCGAGCATCTCGGCGTCGCTTGTGCTGTCGGTGCCATAGCCACTGTCGCATGCCCAGCTCTTGCTGACCTTGGCATAGAACGAACCGCCGCTGACGGTGATGCCAGTAGTGGCCTTGATGGCCTTGGGCTTGCCTTCGTCGTTGCCGCCAGTGGTGATGGCGCTGAGTGTGCCACCGCTAAAGATGACACCAGCAGAACTGTTGATGCCCTTGCCGCCGTCGCCACTGCTGGTCATGGTCAGCGTGCCGCCACTCATGGTGAAGTCGTAGTCACACTTGATGCAGGCTGCGCTGCTGTAGTCCTGTTCACTGCTGTCGTAAATGCAGTCGCCGCTGGTGGTAATGGTGGTATTTCCGCCCGTGATGACCACGACGGAGTCGCACTTGATACCACGGGCAGCATCGGCTGTGACGCTGATGTCGAGCGTGCCGTTGTTAATCCATAGTCCGTCGTTCACCTTGATACCGTTGCCGGTAGAGGATGAGGCATGGAGCGTCACGTTTTCGTCAATGATGATATAGTCGTCGCAGGCGATGGCGTGCTTGCAGTTGCCTGTCACCGACAGCGTGCCTGTGCCAAGGATGATCATCTGGCCCTCGCTAAACAGCGCGCCCTTTTGGTCGTAGGTCTGTTCGGCGTACGATGTGCCGTCGGTGAGTTGGTTGGTGGTGCCGTCGGCCACATGGAGATAGAGCGCCTTGCCGCACTGGTTGTTGATGGCGGGACCGTTGCTGTTGTTCAGCGTCAGGCCATTCAGCTGGATGCCGTATTTCCTCTGCCGATAAACCAGCAGCGAGCCGTCGGTGGTGGAACCGCTGAGGACGAGCAGCAGCGAATCGTTGGCTGTGCCGCTATTCACCGTCACGTGGGCTCCGTTAGTGGTTACGTAACCATTGGTGTCGCCACTCACCGTGACACTTGTGCCGCTATAGACAATATTGATGACAGTGGTGGTGGTTGAGGCTCCTCCATTGATGTACTGGCTGAAGTCGGTGTCGTCGTTCTTACAGCCAACCGTCAGGACTGCTGCCATCAGGAATAACATTACTTTTTTCATAATCGTTTTGTCTTAGAACTTAAATTTGTAACTGGCGCCAAGGTAGTGCATGTCGGGATCGTAGTCGTCGGCATCCACATGCTTCATGTTCTGGTAGCGATAGTAGATGCTGAGGTTGTGTTGCTTCGACAGGCGCAGGTCGGTACCGATGTTGTAGCGTATCTTCTCGATGCCCCATGAGTTGTAGAGCTCTATGCTGACAAAGGGTGTGAACAGGGCGCGTTTGCGGTCGTAGGATACCTCGAAACGTGAACGCAGCTGATTCTTGCCTTTGCCCGTGTGCACCTTATTTTCCCAGGCTTCGTCGTCAAAGTCCCAGCGCTCTACGGTCTTCTCAGGACGGTAGGTGTACTGCCAGCGTTCGCGCAGTTCCAGCTTGATGTTGTTAGAGAACTTATACGAACCAGCCAGCGAGGCATAGAAACGGTGTTTCACGCCCCAGTAGGAGGGACGCCAGTGGTTGTAGGCACCGCTGTTCTTGAGGTCGATGTCTTCACGGAAGTTGGTGTTCAGCAGTTTGTAGCCTGCATCGGCCTTCAGCCAGTTGGTCAGTTTATACTGCATTCCCAGTCCGACAGCCCAGCGGTCCATCGTCTTGAAGTTATTACGTGTGCGCAGCTCGGCTTCCAGCGAGATGCTCAGTTGCTTGTTGATCTTCTTGTCGGCTTCGGCTCCCAGCAGCAGACCGCCCTCGCTCTGTGCCGATACGGTGAGAAGCGACAGGTGAGAAACGACGAGTATCGCCAGTGCATAGCGAATAGCGCTCTTCAGATTATAGTACGTTCGCATATTCCGAGTTTTTTATCTTTAACATGTTCTTGACATCGCCGCTGTCGTTACCTTCGTAATAGACACGTAGCACAGCCATATCGCGCAGGAAATCGACGGCTCCCACACGGACGGCAATGACATTCAGTCCCAGTCGTTCCTTCAGGTCGGCAATGAGTTCCTCGCGACGCTCAGGCTTGATGAGTTCGATGCGGTCATACTGTACCAGTTTCGATGCCTCCACTTTCAGGAACCGCTCGAAAAGCGTGATGACAGCGATGGTGATGACATCGATGGTCAGCAGCTCGACGAGTGGCGTGCCTACCATCTTGCCATTATCGTCAACGCCTATCTGGTCGGACATGGCATGGACTACCGCCAGGCAGACGACTACGAAGAGGTAGGTCATCTCGCGTACGGGCATCGAGTCAGTGCGATAACGCATGATGCTGAAGATGCCGAAGAGACCTAAGCCGACACCCATCGTGGCCTTACCGCGGTCCATACCCATCATCAGGTAGACCAGGAAGAAGATGGCCAACGAGATGATGACGAACGTGAAGTAGAAGTCGCGACGCTTGCTCTTCTTGAAGTAGAGGAAGTGGACGATGCCCCAGTTGACCAGCATACAGATGAAAAATCTCACTAAGGTGTCGGGAAATCCGACTGAAAAAATCTCATTCATATTCTTTTTCTGTTTAGTATTGAGTTTGTATTTTATTGATTTCTATGAGTTTACGTTTAAAACGATTGACGCGCAAATCAGGATTGGTCAGTGCCGATCCCATGCAGTATTTCGAGAAGCCGTGCGGATGGATGCGCAGCTGGCGGAGCATCTCCAGCACTGGCGAGTAGACCAGTCCGTCGCGTTTCAGTTCGATAATCACCAGGTCGCCCATGTCCTTGTCCACACCGCTGACGATGTTGTGGAATTGTAGTGCCGAGTCAATGGTCAGCCGTTCAGTCTTGGCTTTGTTGACCAGCGTGATGCGCGAGAAGTGGTTGTTCAGTGCTGGCTGCAGAGTGTCGACGCCATAGTGCAGGTGCTTGCCTAAGAAGTCGCTCTTCGCCTGTTCGGCGAGATTCATGTCCGTCACCTCCATGCGCTTTTTCTTCGTGCGCCCGTGGTTGTTCTTCGTCTTTACCTCCATAAACTGCAGACCACTGACACAATAGGTACGGAAGCGAATCTTCTGGCGGTTGGTGTGGTTCCACTGGTGCTGGTTGTACATGTCGAACGCCGTCGTGTCGAAGTACGTCGTGTCGTACTCCAGATTGCGTCCGCCGTCAATCTCCTGCACGTAGTAGTCGTTGCTGGCCATCTGCAGGAGCAGGCGCAGACGGTCTGTCGTGGTGACGAACTTCGTATCGGTACGGTTCATCAGCTTCACCCCCGACATTTGCTCCAGCGAGATGGGTGCAAACGTGTTAATCAAATCTGTCATTCTTGACTCCATAATTCGCTCATTTGTTCTGCAATTTTTTTTTGATGATGCAAAGGTAAGAATAAATAGGATATCCAACAATTATATTCAATCAACGCCCCGATTTGTTCAGCGAATGGCTGTTTAGCGATGCAGCATCTACTTTCCCACGCAGAAGTTTTTAAAGATATTTCCTAATACTTCGTTGGTGGTTATCTGGCCGCCAGTGATTTCGGCAAGGGTGTCTAAGGCTTGACGGAGATCTTCACTCAGGAGGTCTCCGCTCAGTTGCATTTGCAGGCCGTCGATGACTCTTTGAATGCTCTGTTGAGCACGGGTCAATGCGTCATAATGACGGGCATTGGTGACGATGAAATCAGAGTCGGCAAGGGTGGCGATGTCTGCAGCTTCGTAGATGGCTTGCTCTAACGTCTCGATTCCAGTGCCGTGCTTGGCGCTGATGGCGACAAATGAGTGATTTAACAAATTGTAACTATTGTTATCAGCTTTATCTATCTTATTTACAACGATTATAAGTTTCTTATTATTAGTCCGTTCAGTTAATTCGTTAATTTCTTTAGTTGAAGGTTGCTGGTCGATGAGCCAAAGGACGATGCGAGCCTTCTGGATGGCCTGGAAAGTACGCTCAATACCTATCTGTTCGACCTGATCGGTGGTCTGACGGATGCCTGCAGTGTCGATGAAACGGAAGGTGACACCCTGAATGTCCATGGTGTCCTCGATGGTGTCGCGGGTGGTACCATGTATGTCTGAAACAATGGCGCGGTCGTCTTTCAACAGACGATTGAGTAGGGTTGATTTTCCTACGTTGGTCTTGCCGACAATAGCGACAGGGATGCCTTGTTTGAGCGCATTGCCTATCTCGAAAGAGTGGGCGAGTTGGGTGATATGTTTGTTAATTTTGTTTGCAATAGATGATAGCTCTGTACGGTCTGCAAACTCCAGATCTTCGTGGTCGGAGAAGTCCAGTTCCAACTCGAGCAGTGACGTCAGTTTCAGCAGTTGTTCGCGCAATTGTGCTAGTTGAGATGAAAAGTGACCTCGCAGCTGCGACATGGCTATGTCGTGCGTAGCTTTGTTGGTAGATGCGATGAGGTCGGCAACGGCTTCTGCCTGCGAGAGGTCCATCTTGCCGTTGAGGAAAGCCCGCTGTGTAAACTCTCCAGGCTCTGCCATGCGACAGCCGTGCTGAATCAGGAGTTCTAATACCTTATTTAATATATAGCGCGAGCCGTGACAGCTGATTTCCACGCTGTCCTCGCCCGTATAGCTATGAGGAGCCTTGAAAACAGAGACCATCGCTTCGTCGATGATGTTTTGATGCTGTGAAGCTGCATCGTACTCGACAAGATGGGTATAGTGAATGGTGTTGGCTGCGACGGCGTTGCAGCGGACGGAACAAAGAGAAGAGACGGCAACGAAAGCATCAGGACCAGAAACACGGATAATGCCGAGAGCCCCACCTGGAGCAGTTGCAAGGGCGCAGATGGTATCGTTACTCATTTCTTTTTGGTCCAGATGTTGGCAAAGATGACGCCGACGATGGTAATGGCAATGAAGATGGCGGCAGCCGTCAATTGAGAATTCTTATTGTTGCCGATGTGGGGCATGATAGCGCAAAAAACGGCGGTAATCACCATTAGAATGGCCATGACTATTCTTAGTCGCTTGATATCGACTTTCTTGCGCTCTTCCTCGCTGGCGGTGTTATAGCCAGCAATGAGCATATCGCCCTTGCCTATCAGGAGGATGATGGCAAGGACGATAAAGATGGTGGAAAAAATAATGCTTGGAATCATATTCTGTCTAACACTTTTTCGATGATAGTGTCGATAGAGCTCTTGTAGTCGGTGTTCATCTGCTTGGCATAACGGTTGGCGATGACCATACAGCAGGTCATGGCACGATGGCCTAGCAGAGAGGCGAGACCAGCAAGAGCCGAGGACTCCATCTCGAAATTACATATCTTCATGCCTTCGTACTCGAAGGACTCAATCTTCTTGTTCTGCTCTGGGTCGGCAATGTCGGCACGCAGCTGACGTCCCTGAGGACCATAGAAGCCACCGCAGGCTACGGTATAGCCCTTGACCATGTCGTCGGCAGCAATCTGGTTGATGAGGTCGGCATCGGCAACAGCTACGTAGGGTGCACCCTTGATGGGATCCCACTGCATGTGCTCCTTGAAGGCTTTCTCCATCGGGATGTCGCAGACGACGTTACGTCCGGCATAGTAGTTGAGCAGGCCGTCGAAGCCGATGCTCTTGACAGAGGCAATGAAACAGCCAGTAGGCGTGAAGGGCTGTAGGCCGCCGCAGGTGCCGATGCGTACCATCGTCAGTGTGCGATGCTCTTCTTTTTCCTCACGTGTGGCATAGTCGATGTTGGCAAGGGTGTCGAGCTCGTTGACGACGATGTCGATGTTGTCGCATCCGATGCCGTGGCTCTGGCAGGTGATGCGCTTGCCTTTATACATACCAGTGATGGTATGGAACTCGCGGCTCGAGACTTCGTGCTCAATGGAGTCGAAGTGGGCTGCGACGGTGTTAACACGGGCAGGGTCGCCTACGAGGACAACGCGGTCTGCCAGGAATTCGGGCTTCAGATGAAGGTGGAAACATGAGCCGTCACCATTGATGATGAGTTCTGACTCAGGAAAGGTTCTTTTTGCCATAGTATTACTTGTTTTTAGTTAAAAATAAAATTTCCTTATTACGGATTTCTTTCTCTTTGTTGTGGATGCGCTGTGCGAGTTCGAGCTGGCTCTGTTCTGTTTCCAGGATTTCGGCTCTTAACTCGTTGAGTTCATTTTTAGGAGCTGTCGTCCAATAGTCACGAGCCTTTGAAAGCACTTTCGTGAGTTTGGCGTAACTGGCACGAAGTGCACTGAGTTCGTGATAGCGCTTGATGTTATCAGGCTCGTTGAAGTTGGAGAGTTGATAGTAGGTGATATCGTCGTTGATGACGAAGACGAAATCGCGCCCTTCGACGGCCTGACGGCTTCTGTCACGTGTCATGAGAAGACGAGCCAACGCTTGATTCAACTTCTGCTTGTCAGTCCACGTATCAGCAATAGAGGTAATGCGTGCAAAGTTGGCAATCTGCTCGGGTGAGTATGATTCTAGGTCGTATGTCTTGCGTGATTCTGGTACGAAGACGTAGACACAAACGGTGTCTGCAGGCTGATTGCGGTCGCTGGCAAACCATCCGAGATTGCTATATTCGTCGATGACAAACATATAGTCGTTAGCCTCTGAATTGAAAGGCATACCGATGTTGACAGGTTGCAGGAATTGTTGGGTCTCCTTATCGTAGGTGCTGGTATAGATGTCATAGCCTCCCAAGCCGTCGTCGCCTTCAGCAGCAAAATACAGCGTTTCGCCATCACCTAACATATAGGGGTAGTTGACGCGCCGAAACTCTTGATGGTCATTGATGCCGCGAAGTTTCGTCTGACGCGTCCACTTGCCACCAGCGCGTTCGCTGGAGTAGAGGTTCATGATGCCCTCGTTATTCTCCTGAGAGAGAAAACAGCGGTTGCCAAGTTCATTCACGTAGACGAATGCATTGGGTTGGCGCTGGGTGTTGTACAGATTCTGATAGGTGTCTATTTTTCCAGCCTCGGAGTTTAGTACGTAGCGATTGAGGAAGTCGGCCTTGTTGACGACGAAGCTGTCGATAAACATCACCTGTGCCGTATTTGCTGTCATGCGGTCCATCTTCTCCTTATGTATCAGCTGTTCGGCCGTGGGGGCTGGCTGACGTATGTTTCTTTTCTTCCGCTGGGCATCAGCAGAAGAGGTCAGCATAAGCAGTGTAATGAAAAGCATGACGCGTATTCTCATATATACGACTAATGATAGCTGTTTTAGTGCAAATATACGAAACTTTACTTGAAAATTGACAAATGGCAATCGACAATTAAAGATATTTAATACTCTACGAGTTTTTTCTCAGACTCTAAAGCGCGCCATATGCAGTAACGAGCCTCAGTGTTGAGTTGTTGGATATGTGCAAATAATTCAGATGCCGCAGTGCGGTTGGTGGTCTTTTCGTAAGGACACAGCTTCAGCTGTTTTTCGTAGCCTTGCAGTTCAGCATAGGCCTTGATGTCGGATTCCTGACACAAGCAGAGTGGACGGATGATGGTTAGCGGCATCTTTCTCATCTTTAGCTTGGCAGGCATGGTCGAGAACTGCCCTTGGAAGGTGAGGTTCATCAGCGCCGTATGGATGAGGTCGTCCTGATGGTGCCCCAAAGCTATCTTCGTGCAGCCAAGCTCTTGTGCGAGGTTGAAGAGCTGCTTGCGCCGTTGCCAGGAGCAGAGAAAGCAAGGGGGCTTCTGTTTGCCCGTGCCAGACGGAGATGCACCCGACGGAGATCCGTCGGGAACAGTGGCTACATCGAGAATGGTGGCAATAGCGTTGGGGCGCGTGGTGGTGAAGGAGGTGGTGATGATGTGGAGGGGGACGCCGAGACGGTCGCAGAAAGACTGCAGGTAGGTGGTGTTCGATTTGTAATGAATAGTCGACATACGGACATGCAAGGCCTCGACGGTGAAGTGGGGGACGTGTACCTTGGAACGACGGGCTAGAAACTCAAGTAGACAAAGGGAATCCTTGCCACCAGACAAGCCGACGAGGATTTTGTCGTCCTCGTCGATGAGCTGGTACTGTCCCAGCGCCTTGTTAAAAGTCTTCCAGAGTTTCTCTTCGAGTTTCATCGTTATGTTTGTTGCTGTGCCACAGCAACATACTGAACTATTTCATAAACACCAGATAGACGGCGCAAATAATGAGGAAAAAGGCCAGAATGTGGTTCCAATGCAGGTGCGTGCCTTGGAACATGATGTTGGCAATGATGCAGAATACTGCCAACGATATGCACTCCTGAATGACCTTCAGTTGGATGAGATTGAAAGGTCCGCCGTTCTCGACGAAGCCGAGACGATTAGCAGGAACCTGACAGCAGTATTCAAAAAAGGCTATCATCCATGAGAAGGCGATGACTCCGATGAGGGGCCAGTTGTTTGATACGCCGTTCTCCTGTAACTTTAAATGCCCATACCAAGCTAGCGTCATAAAGACGTTGCTTAGTATGAGCAATATGATGGTATAGAGTCCGTTCATAATTCTATCCTTGCGGGAAAATCGCAAGGCACATTATTATTTCTGGAGGTATTCATCCATGTGCTGGGCAGCACGACGACCATCACCCATAGCGAGAATAACGGTGGCGCCACCACGCACAATATCACCGCCAGCGAAGATCTCGCTGCGAGCAGACTGCATGCCTTCGTTGACTACGATGGTGTTCTTGCGACCCAGTTCCAGGCCCTCGATAGACTTGGGAACCAGCGGGTTGGGAGAAACACCTACAGCTACAATCACCTGGTCCACGTCAAGCGTGACGGTCTTGCCCTCCACGGGAACAGGACTGCGACGACCTGATGCATCGGGCTCGCCAAGCTCCATGACCTGCAGAATGGCCTGCTTGACGGCACCTGTCTCATCAGCGATATACTCGATAGGATTGTGGAGCGTGAGGAACTTGATGCCCTCTTCTTTGGCGTGCTTCACCTCCTCGAGACGAGCAGGCATCTCCACCTCAGAACGGCGATAAACCAGTGTCACATCAGCGCCCAGACGCTTGGCTGTACGACAAGAGTCCATAGCGGTGTTACCACCACCTACAACCAGCACACTCTTAGCGGGATTCAATGGGGTATCAGTCTTGGGGTTGGCAGCATCCATCAGGTTCACACGAGTCAGATACTCGTTTGACGACATGATGTTGATGCTGTTCTCACCAGGAATATTCATGAAGTTAGGCAGACCAGCGCCAGAACCTACGAAGATGCCCTTGAAGCCCAGCTTCTCAAGCTGTTCTACGCTGATGGTCTTACCCACGATGACGTCAGTCTGGAAGTGAACCCCCATCTTGGCAAGATTCTCGATTTCTACGTCGACAATCTTGTTGGGCAGACGGAACTCGGGGATACCATACTTCAGCACACCACCGATTTCGTGCAATGCTTCAAATACATAAACATCGTAGCCCTTCTTCACCATGTCGCCAGCAAAGCTCAAGCCGGCAGGACCTGAACCTACGACGGCAATCTTGATGCCGTTGGCTGGTGCAATTTCTGGCAGAGAGATATTGCCGCTCTCGCGCTCAAAATCAGCAGCAAAACGCTCCAGATAGCCGATGGCTACAGCAGGCTCGTTCATCTTCAGGTGGATACACTTGCTCTCACACTGCTTCTCCTGAGGACATACACGTCCGCAGACAGCGGGTAGGGCAGAGGTGTTCTTCAGCACCTTGGCAGCAGCCAGGAACTGACCACGCTCGATGTTCTTGATGAACGATGGGATATTGATGTTGACAGGACAGCCCTCTACACAAGTAGGTTTGGCGCAGTCCAGACAACGCTTGGCTTCTGTCATTGCCATCTCCTTGGTCAGACCGATATTGACCTCCTCAGTACGAGTGGTGGCACGATAAACGGGGTCGAGTTCTGGCATCACAACACGTTCGATAGCGGTACGCTCCTTGGGTTTCATGCTCTTTCTGAGCTCATCGCGCCAAGCGGCGTTGCGATCTGTCAGCACCTCGATGGTGTCGTTAGTGGGATCGCTGTCCATGACGACGTCGGTGGTTTTGCCCGAAGGAGAGCCTTCGGGAACGGTAGCTGAATCCAGATGCTCTTCGTAGTGGGCCAGCTCTTCCTGCTCTTCGCGCTTGAAGGTACCCATACGCTTAAACATCTCATCCCAGTCTACCAGTGCACCGTCGAATTCAGGACCGTCGATGCAGACGAACTTGGTCTTGCCTCCGATGGTGAGTCGGCATGCACCACACATACCTGTACCATCCACCATAATGGTGTTGAGTGATACTTCGCAAGGGATGTTATGTTTCTGAGCGGTGAGGTTCGAGAACTTCATCATGATGGGAGGACCAATGGCAAAGATCTTGTCGACATGCTCCTGTTCTACGAACTTCTCGATACCAACAGTTACTACACCTTTCTCACCGTAGCTACCGTCATCAGTCATGATGATGACTTCGTCAGAACTTTCGCGTACCTTATCCTCAAGGATAATCAGGTCCTTAGAACGACCCGCCATTACTGAGAGTACACGGTTGCCAGCAGCCTTCAGGGCCTGGATGATGGGCAGCATCGGAGCTACACCCAGTCCACCACCTGCGCAGACTACTGTTCCGTAGTTCTCAATCTTGGTGGGGTTACCTAATGGACCAACAACGTCAGTCACATACTCGCCCACATTCAGGGCACAGAGTTTCTTGGATGAGAGTCCCACCATCTGAACTACGAGTGTGATGGTACCCTTGTCGATGTCTGCGCCAGCGATGGTCAGCGGCATACGCTCACCTTTCTTGCCTACGCGTACGATTACAAAGTTGCCAGCTTTGCGGCTCTTTGCAATCAGTGGAGCCTCGATCTCAAAAAGGAAAACCTTCTCAGAGAACTGCTCTTTTCTTACGATTTTATTCATGATTAGAACTTGTTTAGTTTAGTCGATGATGTCGCAACCCATGTAGGGCACGAGGGCTGCAGGAATCTTGATACCGTTCTCTGTCTGGTTGTTCTCAAGCAGAGCAGCTACGATACGAGGCAGAGCGAGGGCTGAACCATTCAGCGTGTGGCAGAGCTCAGTCTTCTTGGTCTCGGCATTGCGATAGCGGCACTTCAAACGGTTGGCCTGATAGGTGTCGAAATTGCTGACGCTTGATACCTCGAGCCAGCGTCCCTGAGCCTCTGAGTATACCTCGAAGTCGTAGCAGATAGATGATGTGAACGACTGGTCGCCACCACAGAGCAGCAGAATGCGGTAGGGGAGTTCGAGCTTCTTGAGCAGACCCTCTACGTGCTCCAACATCTCCTTGTGACTCTCCTTTGAGTGCTCGGGCTTGTCGATGCGGACAATCTCAATCTTCGAGAACTCGTGCAGACGGTTCAGACCGCGAACGTCCTTACCGTATGAGCCAGCCTCGCGGCGGAAGCACTCAGTGTAAGCACAGTTCTTAATGGGCAGGTCCTTCTCGTCGAGAATCACGTCGCGATAGATATTCGTAACGGGCACCTCAGCGGTAGGAATAAGATAGAAATCGTCTACCTCGCAGTGGTACATCTGACCCTCTTTGTCGGGCAACTGACCTGTGCCGTAGCCAGAGGCTGCGTTTACAACTGTGGGAGGCATAATCTCTGTGTAGCCACTCTTGCGGGCCTCGTCGAGGAAGAAGTTGATGAGGGCACGCTGCAAACGGGCACCCTTGCCGATATAAACGGGGAAACCGGCACCTGTGATCTTCACACCCAGGTCGAAGTCGATGAGGTTGTATTTCTTAGCGAGTTCCCAGTGGGGCAGGGGATTGGCGATGCCCAGAGATGGGTTTACGTCCCAGTTGCCTACGGTATCTTTTTCTGAACACTCTTTCAGATTCGACTTCACCACACGGTTGTCCTCAGCAGCAGCACCTTCTGGCACTTCGTCGTAAGGAATGTTTGGTATCTGATAGAGCAGACGGGTCATCTCCTCTTGAGCCTGATTCATGTTTTCTTCCAACTGCTTGTTGGTTTCCTTCATCTCAGACACCTGTGCCTTGACGGCATCAGCCTCGGCCTTCTTGCCTTCTTTCATCAGACCACCAATCTGCGCAGCCATTTTCTTGGCTTCGCTCAGGTTCTTGTCTAACTGCTGCTGGGCTTCACGACGCTTCTTGTCTACTGCCAAAACCTCGTCGATAGCCTCTTTGGCACCTTTAAAGTGTTTCTTCTCCAGTCCGCGAATGACGCGGTCAGTCTCCTCCGTAATGAGTTTCAGTGTAAGCATAATATCAATTTACTATTTGACAATTTACAATTTTACTATTTACAGCCTGCAAAATTACAAAAAAATATAATAAAAGATGCGATTCTCAGTAGAAAATCGCACCTTAATTAATATAAATTGCAGTTTTTGTGCAAAAAATGGACTTACACGATACCCTGACTCATCATGGCAGATGCAACCTTCATGAAGCCGGCTACGTTAGCACCCTTCACATAGTTGATGTAACCATCAGCCTGTGTACCGTACTTCACGCAGTTCTCGTGAATGTCGTTCATGATGCGCTTCAGATAGTCGTCA
>CACWOS010000062.1 GCA_902762565.1 uncultured Prevotellaceae bacterium | reverse complement strand
AGCAGAAGCCTTCTCCTTAGAAGTATAGAAACCTGTGCACTCCAGAACAACGTCTACGTCCAGCTTGCCCCAAGGCAGCTCAGCAGCGTTAGGAATAGCATAGATGGTGATCTTCTTGCCATCAACTACAATGTAGTCCTCACCAGCCTCAACAGTGTGCTTGTTCTCACCGAACTTGCCACAGAAACCACCCTGAGCAGTGTCGTACTTCAACAGATGAGCCAGCATCTTGGGGCTGGTCAAGTCGTTGATAGCTACTACTTCATAACCTTCAGCCTCGAACATCTGACGTTGATAGCTACTACTTCATAACCTTCAGCCTCGAACATCTGACGGAAAGCGAGGCGACCGATACGGCCAAAACCGTTAATTGCAACTTTTGTCATTTTTACCTAATTTTTTATTTAAAGGGTTTATAAATATCCTATTGAAATATCAAAAAAATGATGTCTTAAAACTACTTTTTTCTATTTTCGAGCGCAAAGTTACAAAAAAATTTCTATATTTGCATGCGAAATCAGTCTTAATTTAAGTGAAAAGCGAAACGCGAAAAGTGAAAAATGAGATAAATCAAGAATCTGAGGCTGAGATTGTAAAACGTAGATAGCAATTCTTGCATTGAAACATGACACTTGAAACATGAAACTTTATATATTAAACTTTTAAATTTTTAGTATTATGGGATTTATTAAGGAATTCAAAGAGTTTGCCATGAAGGGCAACGTGATGGACATGGCTGTCGGTGTCATCATCGGTGGTGCGTTTGGTAAGATTGTAACTTCGCTGGTCAACGATGTGCTGATGCCAGTCATCAGTGTGGCTACTGGAGGCATCGATTTCATCAATCTGTTTGTGAACCTCTCTGACGACGCGAAGTACAAGACGCTGGCCGAGGCTCAGGAGGCTGGTGCTTCCGTTTTCGCCTACGGACAGTTCATTCAGAACATCATTGACTTCATTATCATCGCCTTCTGTATCTTCCTGATGATCAAGGCCATGAACAAGTTAAAGAAGAAGGAAGAGCCCGCTCCTGAGGCTCCCAAGGGTCCCACGCAGGAAGAACTGCTAGCTGAGATTCGCGATCTGCTGAAGACGAAGTAAATCAAGAAAATCACGCTTCTTTTATATTATAAGGTGGTAACATTTTGCCACCTTATATTTTTTGTATAACTTTGCCAAAAATTTGGCGAAGTTACTAAATCTCAGCAAAAAAAATGAATATCATTTTGTTTTGCTCTCGATAAATCGTAACTTTGCACACGAAAATCGAATTATAGGATAATGGAAAAGACATTAGATTTTAAGCCGAAAATGATTTCGGCACTTAAGAATTACAACAAGCAGACATTCATGACCGACCTCATGGCAGGTGTCATTGTCGGCATTGTAGCCCTGCCGTTGGCCATTGCCTTCGGTATTGCCAGTGGTGTGTCGCCCGAGAAGGGTATCATTACCGCCATCGTTGCTGGACTGGCCATTTCACTGTTTGGTGGCAGCAAGGTTCAGATTGGTGGTCCTACTGGTGCCTTCATCGTCATCGTCTATGGCATCATCCAGCAGTACGGCATGCAGGGACTCACCATCGCCACACTCATGGCAGGCGTATTCCTCATTCTGTTAGGTGTGCTGCGTCTGGGCACTATCATCAAGTACATACCCTACCCCATCGTGGTAGGCTTCACCTCTGGTATTGCCGTCACCATCTTCACCACGCAGATTAAAGACCTGCTGGGCTTGACGATGGATGTCGTACCCTCCGACTTCGTAGAGAAATGGCTGGCCTATATATATAATATAGGTACTATAGACCTCTGGAGTGCCCTCGTGGGCATTGGTTCCGTCGCCATCATCGCCTCGTGGCCCATGCTGGTGCGCATGTTCCACCTGTCACCCCTCAAGGCCCTGCCTGGCTCGCTGGCAGCCATCGTGATCATGACCATTGCCGTGCTGTTGCTCAAGCAGTATGCAGGCATCACCAGCGTCGAAACCATTGGCGACCGCTTCAGCATTTCCTCGCAACTGCCTGGTGCTGTTGTTCCTGAACTGACGTGGGAAACCATCAAGGGTCTTGTAGGTCCTGCTGTCACCATTGCCGTGCTGGGTGCTATTGAGTCACTGCTCTCTGCTACCGTTGCCGATGGTGTCATTGGCGACCACCACAACTCCAACACTGAGCTCATTGGTCAGGGCATTGCCAACATTGCATCGCCCATCTTCGGCGGTATTCCTGCTACTGGCGCCATTGCCCGCACTATGACCAACATCAACAACGGTGGTCGCACACCTATTGCAGGCATCATCCACGCCGTCGTCTTGTTGCTCATCTTCCTCTTCCTCATGCCCCTGGCCCAGTACATTCCTATGGCCTGTCTGGCTGGCGTACTGGTTGTCGTAGCTTACGGCATGAGCGGCTGGCGTTCGTTCCTGGCTATGGCCCGTCGCAATCCCAAGAGCGATGTCACTGTGCTGTTGCTCACCTTCTTCCTCACCATCATCTTCGACCTCACTGTCGCTATCGAGTTCGGCCTCATCTGTGCCTGTCTGCTCTTTATGCGCCGTATGGCTGAGACCACCGAGGTTCACGCCGTGCTCAACGAGATCGACCTGAACGAGGATGCCGACATGGAGCGTGGCAACCTGGAGCACCTCACCATTCCCGAGGGTGTCGAGGTCTACGAAATCAATGGTCCCTACTTCTTTGGTGCTGGTACCCGTTTCGAGGACATCATGGCACGCTACGGCTCACGTCCCAAGGTGCGCATCATCCGCATGCGTAAGGTGCCCTTCATCGACTCTACAGGTCTGCACAACCTCGAGAACATGTGCCGCATGAGCCAGAAGGAAGGCGTCACCGTCGTCCTCTCAGGCGTCAACGAGAAAGTGGAAGCCGTGCTCAAGCGCAACAACTTCCAGACGCTGCTTGGCAACGAGAACATCTGTAACCACATCGACCTCGCCCTTGCTCGCGCCAACGAAATAATCAAGTAAACTTTTCAGCACGCCGTATCACCGTATCACCGTAACATTTAGTGGATTTCGGATAGTGGGAAATAATCATATATATCTTATATTATATATATAATTGTAATTATATATATAATATAATTATAATACTCTTTATTTTTCCGCATTTTTCAGATAGCAGATGTTACGGTGATACGGTGATACGGCGACATGCCTTGCCTCCGCGTTCACCTTGCACCGCAGTTGCAATGCATTTCAGAAGTGACGCGCACGGCGCTCGCAGGTCACGCGCACGGAGCGGAAGGGCCCTCCGCACGGAGCGGACAAAGCGCGAGCCAGGAGCGGGACGACTGAGGCGCAGATGCAGGACATGGAGTATATCTCATCAGCTGGGCTGCGTATCTTCTTAGGCATTCTGCAGAATGCAGAGGAGAAGGGCGGACATGTCTATATCAAGGGGCTTAACGACACTGTACAGGCCATCTTTGACCTCACGGGCTTCAGCAACATTTTCGAATTCATGTAAATCAGGAACATGTTCGAATTCAAGCAAAAGAAGAACCCCCAAAAGTTCTTGCAAACCTTCAGGGGCCTTCTCCCTTTTTAAAACACCCTTCTCTTTACCTTATGCGATTTCAATCTGTCGCGACAGCTTGACTTTCTGTTCAACCACTCTGGGCAGCTCTACGGTCAGCACACCGTCCTCGACTTTAGCCGAGATAGCGTCCTTCTGAACGTCGTCTGGCAGAATCAGTGTCTGCTCATACTTCGAGTAGCTGAACTCGCGGCGCAGGTAGCGCACATTTTTATCCTCCTCATTATGTTCCTCCTTGTGTTCCATCTTCACCACCAGATTTCCCTCATCGTTGATGTGAACGTTAAAGTCTTGCTTGTTCATGCCTGGCGCTGCCAGTTCTACGATGTATGACTTGTCTGATTCTTTCACATTGATAGCTGGGGCTGTACAGTTAGCCTTTGGCATCAAATCATTGTAGAACAAATCGTTGAAAACTGCTGGAATCCAATTGTTACTTCTCATTGTTGGCATCATAATCGTTACCTCCTAATTTCTATTTTTATAAGTTACACATATTTAATTTTTATTTGATTGCCTTGCGGCTCTCACCCACTCTATGGCAAGTTCAATGCCAAAGTATAAACATGTGTCAAAATGACATAAGTGTACGTCATTTTGTCGTAAGTCGCAAAAAAGCTGAAAGTCAAAGCTTCCAGCTTTATGTTCGCTTTTAAGTAATTAATGTGCCAATTCCTTCTTGCTGCTGACCATTGTCAGCTTGCCATTCTTCCATTTCCACTTCTCGATGTACATGCCTTCATGATCGCGCACATAACTGGTGATGGTCTTCGTGGCCTTGTCGATGTCGGGCTCCTGAATTTCCTCGAAGGGTTCGACATAGTAGAACTGACGCGTCTGAGGGTTCCACACGTAGGCCTTATAGATGCTCTGTGCACGGGTTGAAGTGCCTATGTAGACCATTACGTCAGGTATGCCGTCGAAGTTGATATCCTCCTCAGTGACCCAAGTCAGCGCATTCTTGATGTCGTCGTTGACAGCACCACACAAATCTGCCGTAAAGCTCAGATCAAGCTGCTTGGCGCCGCTCTTCAGGAAGTCGACGCTGATGGTGCTATACCAGTCGCCATCCTTGTCGCCCAACTTATACTTGAAGGTCCACGCATCGCGCTTGGGATTGAACAGCGTAGGCGGCAGACTTTTCACCCACGATGGTTTTTCCCACGTGGCTTGCATGGGTGTCATGGGCAACGACTTACCCGTTGTAGGGTTCGTCCACGTGCCTTTGTAGAAGGTGCAGTCGCCCTCCACCTCGTACCACAGGATGGTGAAGCGTCCCGTGATGGTGCCGTCGGGCTGATATTCCGTGAACTTCAGTCCATCCAGGTTGTCGTAATTGGGTTCCTTCGGACTGATCTTCGTGCTTTCGCCCACGATGAGGATGGGAGCGGGATTCTTGGCGTTGGGATAGTAGATGTAGCCCATCGTCACCCAGTCGCCGTCGTTCAGCGTCGTGTACCAGGCAATCTCCACGGGAATCTTGTTATTCAACTTCCCCTTGAAATAGTGCTTCTCGTACGTTTGTGCCATGACACTTGAGGTGCAAAGCAACAATAGGAATAGGATGATTTTATTCACAATGATCATGGTTTAAGGGTTCTCTGTATTAATGGCGTGCCACAACCTTGCGTGTGACGACGTCGCCAGCGTCATTACGGCCTACGGCTACGCAAAGGCCCTGAGCGTTCTGGGCAGTCAGTCGCATGCCGCTCAGCGAGTAGAAGTCTACCGAAGTGACTTGTTGGTTGGCACTATGCAGCGTCTGGATGCCAGTCGTTGTTCCACCCATGCCCTGTGGTGCCTCAGAATTGACGGTGATGCAGAGCTTGTCCATGCAGGCTCCGTCCTCACGTCCGCCAATGAGCAACTGGTGTTGTCCTGCCTGCAGATATTTGCTGCAGATTTGCTTCCAATCCCATGAAGCCGTTTGCAGACCGTTGGCAAAGTCAGAACCTAATGATGTATCGATACTGAAAAAATAACTGTCGTCGTCCCATGTCGGACACATGACGCGCGCATAAACATAATAGGTGCCAGCAGTCTTGGCAGTGAAACTGGTCGACAGGATATATTTCTTATCAGTAGGTGTCGTAGTGGTCTGCGTCACCGTCTTCAAATATTTGCCACCTGACGCAGAGACATCGCTCACCACTTGGAAGGCTGAGCCATAGGTGTCGTTGCGAAGTGATTCGGCTTCTATCCACAGTGCGTTGTCGTCGTAGGGTTCCTCAGGGTCTTCCTCAGTCGACACGGGGTCGGTCTTGGTAAACAGGCTGAGGTCTACACAGCCTCCCATCGTCTCGTAGCCTTGGGCATTCAGGTGCAGCCAGTCGTTCTCGAAAAGGAACTGCTGTTGCATGCGAGCCATGTCCTGCGGATTGCGTACGGCCTTGTCGAAGTCTACAACACCATCCAGCATCTTCGTGGTGCGAATCCACTGATTGATGGTGGCGCGACCCTTCTCATGGTCCTCCGAATAGTAGTTATTACCCTTGAACGGGGTCACGGTACCACCAAAGACGTAGATGCCCTTCGCGTGGGCCTCACGGATAATCTGCTTGTAGACGTCGATGATGCGCTTAGCCGTCTGCACGCCGTTCTGCGCACCACCCAAGTCGTTGACAGCCTCGAACAGGATAATCCACTTCACACCTTCCTGTCCCAACAGGTCGCGCTGATAACGGTTCGAGCCCGTAGGGCCTAAGCCACCGCCCAGCACGCAGTTGCCACCGATACCCATATTGAGCACACCCACCTCTTTAGTGGCGTCGTTAGCCAGTAGTCGGCGCGACAGCACGTCAGCCCAGCGGTCCTGCTGGTTGGTGGTCGAACCACGTCCGTCAGTGATCGAGTTACCCAGTATGGCAACAGCGCCTGCCGTCTCAGGTGCCTCCACCTCCAGTGCCAGGATGTTATACCAGTGGTCAGTCTTCACAGCATTGCTGAAGTCTGTGGTATTGCCTGATTTCAGATACGATGTCGTACGCGAACCTGGGTGTCCGCTGATTTTAGTCGGAGTCGAACCATAGTGAATGGTGATGGCCACATTCTCGCGTGGGCCAATGGTGAAATCGACAGGGTCAGACACAGCCTTACCCTTGGCAGCTATCGTCACGCCAGCATTGCCACCAAACGTCAGACTTACGGTTGACGACTCGTTAATCTCGCTGCTGCTACCAGCCGTCTTAGCGATAGCCAGTTCAACAGCCTTGATTTCCGTAGCGCTCTCACTGAACTCGTTGGTCAGCTTCAGTCGCACCTTCTCGCCACCTATCGACACCTGTACTATCTCGCGCAACGAGTTGTTCTTCAGCCCAGGCGATGGCGGATTATTGTGTGACTCAACTTCTTGTGGGGCCGTACCCCATGTTCCTACCCAATGGTTTTGGGCCATTGCAATGCCTGCCGTCAGTAGGCAGAACAGCATACATACAATCTTCTTCATTTCGTTTTTAATGACTTTAAGTTCTATTTTTGGGGGTCAAAGGTACAATAAAAAATCGAACTAACCAAATGTCAGTTCGATTTTTGTAATTTATTCCCACTCAATTGTTGCGGGTGGTTTTGACGAGATGTCGTAGCAGACGCGGTTGACGCCACGCACCTTGTTGATAATCTCGTTCGACACTTTCGCCATGAAGTCGTAAGGCAGATGAGCCCAGTCGGCAGTCATCGCGTCAGTACTGGTAACTGCACGCAGGGCAACGGGATGCTCGTAGGTACGCTCATCGCCCATCACGCCAACACTTCTCACCGTAGAGAGCAGGATGGCACCAGCCTGCCAGATCTGGTCGTAGAGCGACACCTCTATCTCACCATCTGTCATAGCAGCAGGAATACCAGCAGCCAGCACCTTGCGAGCCTCCTCACCAGAGAGCTTCACCTTATAGTCGCGAAGACCACGGATATAGATGTCGTCAGCATCCTGCAAGATACGCACCTTCTCAGGGGTGATGTCGCCCAGAATGCGGACAGCCAAGCCTGGACCAGGGAAGGGATGACGCGTAATCAAGTGTTCAGGCATACCCATCTGGCGACCCACGCGACGCACCTCGTCCTTGAACAGCCACTTCAGGGGTTCGCACAATTGCAGGTGCATCTCCTTGGGCAGTCCGCCAACGTTGTGGTGGCTCTTGATGACCTTACCCGTAATGTTCAGCGACTCGATGCGGTCAGGATAGATAGTGCCCTGTGCCAACCACTTGGCATCAGTAATCTTCTTGGCCTCGGCATTGAACACCTCGACGAAGTCACGACCAATGATCTTACGCTTCTGCTCTGGATCGGTAACGCCTGCAAGGTCAGCAAAGAACTTCTCAGAGGCATCGACACCTATCACGTTCAGTCCCAGCACCTTGTAGTCTTCCATCACCTGGGTAAACTCGTTCTTGCGCAGCATGCCGTGGTCAACGAAAATACAGGTCAGACGATTGCCAATGGCTTTGTTCAACAGGACTGCAGCCACAGAACTGTCTACACCACCAGAGAGTCCCAGAATGACGCGGTCGTCGCCCAGCTGAGCCTTCAGTTCAGCAACAGTAGAATCGACAAACGAGGTAGCGCTCCACTCCTGCTTACTGCCGCAGATATCTACTACGAAGTTCTTGAGGAGCTGGGTACCCTGCAGGGTGTGGAACACCTCTGGATGGAACTGTACAGCCCATACAGGCTGCTTGGTGCTGGCGAAGGCGGCGTTCTTAACGTCCTTAGTAGAACCAATCACCTGGAAATCGCTAGGGATGGCGGTGATGGTGTCACCATGACTCATCCACACCTGTGAACCTTTCTCAAAGCCCTTAAACAGGGGGTTGTCGAGATTGATGGTCTCGAGGTTGGCACGTCCATACTCGCGCGAGTCGGCCTTTTCAACCTTACCACCCAGGGTGTGCGAGATGAATTGAGCGCCGTAGCAGATGCCCAGCACGGGAATGCGACCTACGAACTGCGTCAAGTCCACCTTGAAGGCCTCAGGGTCGTGCACTGAGTAGGGCGAACCACTCAGGATGACACCAATCACCTCAGGGTCGTCCTTGGGGAACTTGTTGTAGGGCATAATCTCGCAAAAGGTGTCGAGTTCGCGTACACGACGGCCAATGAGCTGCGTGGTCTGCGAACCAAAATCTAAAATGATAATCTTTTGCATATACTATAATTAAATTAAAAATTAGCAATTAGGAATTAGATTGCAACAACACACTCTGATCTTGGTCAGAGAAATGATGTTGACTCATGTAGTGCTCTGCTGCATCTAAGGAGTCGAGTTTACCAACATCGAGAACATCGAGGTCGTCTTTAACTAAGCCTACGATGCGAGCACGATGGCATACGGAGAGATAGAAGTCGATGATACTGAAACGGTCAGGAAAGCGGTCCATGAGGGGAAACAGTCGTGGCGAGAAACTATGTATGCCAGAGAATGCAAACATGTTCAGTTCCTCACCATGTTGTGAAAGGCCAGTACGACGAACATACTCGTAGGGGCTCTTGATTTCACCAGTTTCGATGTTCTTCCATCCCATCAGGTGCATCGCATTGTCGAACAACAGATAGCGTTTAGTTTGGCGCTGACTGACCAGCAGCACGGCATCCTCATCGGCCTGATGCTGACGAGCGAACCACTCGTAGTCAACATTATCCAGAATATCAACATTATGTATGAGGATAGGTTCTGTGTCACGAAAGAGGCTCTGCGCCTTTTTTAGTCCCCCACCCGTTTCCAACAGTTGTTCAGTTTCGTCACTGAAATGCACCAACGACGCATAATCTTGCTGGGCCACATGGTCGACTATCTGTTGAGCAAAATGATGGATATTGACCACGAAGCGGTCGTAACCTTGCGACTGCAGACGACGGATATTAATATCGAGCAGGGGTGTACCACTTACAGGCACCAGCGCCTTGGGCATTGTGTCAGTCAGAGGTTTCAGACGGGTGCCAAGTCCCGCTGCCAGTATCATCGTTTGTTTCATACGCTCAGCGTTTGGGTAATATTTTGTTCACGATGACAGATACGCACCTCGATGCCGAACTTCTCGTGGATGTGCTCAGCCAAGTGTTGTGCAGAGTATACCGAACGATGCTGACCGCCCGTACAGCCGAAGCAGAACATCAGGCTGGTAAAGCCACGCTGGATATAGCGGCGCACATGGGCATCGGCTAGTTTATAGACGCTGTCGAGGAAGGTCAGAATCTCACCGTCGTCCTCCAGGAATCGGATAACGGGCTCATCGAGTCCCGTCAGTTTCTTATAGGGCTCATAACGTCCTGGGTTGTGAGTCGAACGGCAGTCGAACACATAACCACCACCGTTGCCGCTCTCGTCCTCAGGAATGCCCTTGGTGTACGAGAAACTATAGACGCGCACCACCAGCGGACCCTGTGCGTCGTACTTCGAGAACGTCGCTGGACCGTCCTGCGGATGCTGCTTGTACGGGTTCTTGTCCGTTATCTTGTAGCCATCGGCACGGGCAACGGTAGTCTCTACCTGCTGGAATCGAGGCATCTCCGTCAGTCGGCGCAGAATGTCAACCAGATACGGATACGGGAAGTTGCGTTCGTCCAACAGTTCTTTGATGTTCCGCATAGCAGGCGGAATGCTCTCTATGAAGTGC
Organism: uncultured Prevotellaceae bacterium; assembly: GCA_902762565.1. Lineage (GTDB taxonomy): Bacteria > Bacteroidota > Bacteroidia > Bacteroidales > Bacteroidaceae > Prevotella. The sequence goes on along the minus strand of CACWOS010000062.1, from coordinate 19,863 downwards.
AGCTTGCGCTCGAAATAGCCTCGGAAACCGTATGCGCCCAACACCTGTAGTTGACGGAACAGTACGAAGAGGCTCAGGCGGTCGACGAAATGATGGGGAGAAGGCACCTCAGTGAAATGCTTCATGGCGTTGTAGTATTCGTAGACCAGTTCGCGGCGCACTTTATACGGATACTTCGCGCTGGCCTGCCAAAGGAACGAGGCAAGGTCATAGTAATATGGTCCCTTGCGTCCGCCCTGAAAATCGATGAAGTAAGGCTTTTGACTGTTAGCAGTTGGCTCTTGACTGTCCACCAGCATCACGTTGCGTGCCTGAAAGTCGCGATAGAGGAAACCCTGCACGTCATCGCCGTTCGTCAGGTCTTTGGCCAGCAGACGGAAGTCGGCTTCCAGCTTCAGCTCGTGGAAATCCACTTCAGTAGCCTTCAGGAAACAATACTTGAAGTAGTTAAGATCGAAAAGCACCGAGTCGCTGTCGAAGGCGGGCTGTGGATAGCAGTTGGCAAAGTCCAGCCCGTCGGCACCAGCAATCTGAATCTTGGGCAATTCGCGAATAGTACGACGTAACAACTCTTGTTCCTTCAGCGTATAACGGCCACCAGCCTCACGACCACCGCGAATGGCGTCGAACAGCGACACAGAGCCTAAATCAGTCTGCAGGTAGCGCAACTCGTCGTTGCTAACTGCCAATATCGTGGGGACAGGCAGGTGGCAATCGGTAAAGTGTTTGGCCAAGTAGACAAAGGCGTGGTTCTCGTCGCGACTGGTGCCCACACAACCCACGACGGTCTTGCCGTCCGTTGATGTCAGGCGGTAGTATTCACGATTACTGCCTCCTGCTGTCAGCTGTTGCACGTTTTGAGGGTCTTCCCCACTCCACTGACGGTATAAATCAACTAATTTCTGCATTGTTTCTTCTGAATTTGCTGCAAAGGTACAAATAAACAAGGAAAAAGCAAAATTTTTCACTTTTCACTTTTCACTTTTCACTTTTTTTCGTATCTTTGCCCACAAAATTGCAAACATCTATGCTACATAGAATAAATATACGACAATGGGTGTCCCCCTTATTGCTGATGATTTGCACACAGCTAACAGCCCAGACCGTCATTGAAGAGATAAAGGCCATACCGCAATGTTCTGCAGGTATCATCTACTCTGTGCCCACTGGTAAACAACAGGCTGACACACCCGCCCCCGATGGCAAGAAACCTTTCTACATCTCGCACTTCGGAAGTTGTGCTGCATACTATCTGGAAAGCCCTAAAGACTATGAGGCACCCATCAACGTTTTTGTCAAGGCTGACAGTATGAACATGCTGACCCCCTTGGGCAAAGATGTATTACGCAGACTCAGACTGATTGAACAGGATGCCGCACACAGAACAGGAGAAATAACTGTTAATGGTGCCCGCCAAATGCGACAGCTGGCACAGGAAATGGTGGATCGCTTCCCTGACATCTTTGTAGACGGTAGCTATATCGACGCCCGTAGCATTGTGCGAAACCACTCCATCATGTCCATGCAAGAGTTCATGAACCAGATAGCAAGACACAAAGCTAACATGGAACTCGTCATGAAGTCATCGCATAGCAACGATCAATGGATGCATGTGGAAGATAAGGAACTGGAAGCCGACCGATTCAACGCAGAAACCAAAACCAGTTATCAGGCATACATAAAGGCCAACAGCAACAATAAGCGGCTGTGGGAATCATTATTCGGCAGTATAGACTACGTCAAAGAGCATATCGATACCACCAAACTCAACGACCAGCTATTCACGTTAGCCGGTGGCATCCAAAACACACCATTGGAAGGCGTCATAACACTATACGACATCTATACGCCTGAGGAAATCATACAACACTGGCGTTTACACAATGCAAAGAACTATATCAGCTATGGCGGTTTCGAACTAAACGGCGGCAATCAGCCATTCGCCCAACGTGCCCCTTTATGGAACCTATTGCATCAGGGCGACAGCATTAAGAAACTAGATCATCCCGTAGTACATTTGCGCTACAGCAGCCGAGGCATGGTGATGGGACTCATCTGCCTCATGGAACTCAATGGCTACGGACTTAAGACTCCTGACCTCAACCAGTTGGAGAAACAGGGTTGGGCCAACTACCGGATAGCACCCTTCGGCTCTAGCGTACAGGTGGTTTACTATCGCAAGGACAAGACTGACGAAAACATCCTCATCAAGGTATTGCTGAACGGACAAGAAGCCCGTCTGCCTATTAAGACGGACTGTGCTCCCTACTATCACTGGGAGGATGTCAAACGCTACTACTTGCGTAAGCTCTATGCTCACGAGAAGATCAGATTCAACTATAATAAGAGTAAGGACGAATAAAAACGCTCATTATGAAAACAAGACTCATTCTCATCTTACTTCTTACATCATACATTATACCTCTTGATGCTCAGCCCGTTCTCGACATCATCAAGAAGAACCCGGCCTATGCGACCTGCAACTATAATACTTACCCCAATAGTCTCTATAACTTGACGCCAGCGCCAAAGGGGAAACATCCATTTTACATCTCACACTACGGACGCCACGGGTCGCGCTATATCAATAATCCCAAAGGCTACAACATTCCCCATGCCATGATGCTGCAAGCTGAGAGCGTAGACGAGTTGACACCTATCGGCAAGAAAGTGCTGGCCGAAATGAAGGCCATCATCAGCGATTCAGAAGAACGTTGGGGCGATTTGGCAGAATACGGCCGACTGCAACACAAATGGATAGCACAGCACATGATAAAGCAATTCCCAGAAGTATTCGAGGGCAACGCATGGATACAGGCTAAAAGTACTACTGTTCCACGTTGCATTATATCCATGGGTACCGAACTGAACGAGTTTGCGCAACATAACCCCCAATTGGAAATCAGCCAGGAAGCTTCGAAGCGCGACATGTGGTACATGAACCACCAAGACCCCGTCATGAAGCGAGGCAAACTGTCGCCCGACGCCCAAAAGGCTTACAACAAATACATGTCCACGCGCATGGGCAACAGCCGCCTGATGGAGCTGATATTCAAGAACCCCGACATCGTCAAGGAAATGGTCGATGAGGACGACTTCAACTACTACTTGATGAAGATGGGTCTCTTCCAGTTGAACACCCACCTGTATCAAAACACTTTTTTGATTGACATCTTCCAGCCAGAAGAACTCTATCGCATGTGGCAGGTGGACAATGCCCTCTGGTTTGCACAGTATGCCAATTTTACACCCAACTACGGTGGACAATATCCTTATACCCAACGCCACCTGCTACGCAAAATCATCAACGAGGCAGACAGCTGCATCCAATTGGAGCGTCACGGTGCCCAACTGCGTTTCGGTCACGACACCGTAATACTGCCTTTGGTTTGCCTGTTAGGTATCAACGGCTATGACTTGCGCTCCGACAATCTTGAAGAGATTGAAGGCAAAGGATGGTGGTGTTCCGACATCTTCCCTATGGCTGCCAGCCTGCAATTCGTATTCTATCGCAGCAGTCCCAAGGACAAGGACATCCTCTTCAAGGTGTTACTGAACGAGAAAGAGGCACGTCTGCCCATCGCTACGGACTGTGCCCCTTATTACCACTGGCGCGATTTCCGTCGCCATTACCTCAAAAAAATCAACGATTTCGAGAAGCGTCAGAAGTAGTTGGAAGGGGAAAAGCGGAAGTATTGAGAAATAATGCCGGAGTATTAGAAAATAATGCCGGAGTATTAGAAAATAATGCCGGAGTATTGATAAAGAGACGAAAAGAGAGCGAACCCACATGGATTCGCTCTCTTTTGTTGTTTATCTACATTCCGCTGTTTATGCGAATGGATTCTCTGTGGGATAGAAGTCACCCTTCGGGAAGTTGTAGTCGATCTCGTCCACGGGGATGCCCATGTACTTCAGAACCTCCCACAGGTACTCTCGATGAGGACGTGACGATAGAAGCGGCTCATGTTCTTGATACCGAAGATACCGATAGAACCGAATGAGCGGGTAGCTACAGGAATAACCTCGCCCTGTGCGATGTAAGCGCGGAGCTTGGTGTCGGCAGTTGACTGCAGACGATATACAGTAGCCAGACCGGGCTGGATGTCACCCTCCAGGGTACCGTTGGTAACCTCAACAGGCAGGGCGCGAGCCATAATGCGCTGGAAGCACAGAAGCAGTGTTACCGCAGTGGAAGCCCATGAAGATTTCCTTGTCGGTATAGGTGTCGCAAGCGAACTTCTTGCCCTTGATGCTCTCTTCGTACATGTCGCGAGGAACGGTGTTGTTGATATCGAGCAGCGTAACAGCATCCTCAGAGATACATGTTCCGATATACTCTGACAGAGCACCATAGATGTCAACCTCGCAAGCTACGGGGATACCACGGCTGGTCAGACGGCTGTTGACATAGCAGGGTACGAAACCGAACATGGTCTGGAAAGCGGGCCAGCACTTGTTGGCCATAGCTACGAACTGACGAGAACCCTTATGACCCTCAATCCAGTCGAGCAGTGTCAGCTCATACTGAGCGAGCTTAGGCAGCACCTGAGGAATCTTGTTGCCGTGACCAAGCTCCTTAGCCATATCAGCAACAACCTCGTCGATACGTGGGTCGCCCTGATGCTTCTGGAAAGCCTCGAGCAGGTCAAGCTCTGAGTTCTCTTCGATCTCAACGTCGAGGTCATAGAGAGCACGGATAGGAGCGTTACAAGCCAGGAAGTTGTTAGGACGGGGACCGAAGCTGATGATCTTCAGGTTCTGCAGACCTACGATAGCGCGAGCGATAGGCAGGAACTCATGAATCATCTCAGCGCACTGACCAGCGTCGCCAACGGGCTCCTCAGGAATATAAGCGCGAGTCTTGCGCAGAGAGAGAGCCTGGCTAGCGTTCAGCATACCGCAGTAAGCGTCACCACGACCATCAATCAGGTCGTTCTGAGTCTCCTCAGCAGCAGCGCAGAACATGGTGGGACCCTGGAACCAGTCAGCAATCATGGTCTCTGAAATCTCAGGACCGAAGTTGCCAAGATATACGCAAAGGGCGTTACAGCCAGCCTTCTGCACATCAGCCAAAGCCTGCTGAGCGTGAATCTCACTCTCAACGATGCAGATGGGGCATTCGTAGATGCCGTCCTTACCAAACTTCTTCTCATACTCAGCGATAACAGCCTTACGACGGTTAACAGCCAATGACTCAGGGAAACAATCGCGGCTAACGGCCACGATACCAATCTTAATTTTAGGTACGTTGTTCATAAATAATAATTGTTTAAAGTAATGTTTAGTCTCAATTGCCTGCAAAGATACAAAATAAAGTGAAAAGTGAAAAGTGAAAAATGAAAAATATACTACCGCATAGTTTTTTTTAACGTTTCACGTTTCAATGTTGCACCGTTACGGCCATCAAACCAATGACGACATCGTTGCTAAGCGTTCGCAACGTAAGCGCAAGAACTTTCTTCTTCGGGTCGAGGGGCAGGCACAGCAACTGGGCAGCACCACCAGGAATGAGTCGGGGTTCTACACCCTTGATAGCCAACAGCCTACCGAGGTCGCGGCTGACCTTGCCCGTGCCCAGCGAAATGCGATACGGACGGTGACTAAGGGTACGAAAGGCCTTGCCGTCCACGAAGTAATCCTGTTCGATGGGGCACCAGTTGTCGGGATTGACCAGTTGCAACGTATCGCTCGTGCCATCCTTATACTGAGCTACGACGATGCCGTTAGCTATACGGCTCTGCATGTGGTTGGTAGAGCCTGCCATCAGGAGCCACAACTTTGAGCCCGTACTGTTGACAGGAATGCTAACGGAGTCGGGATAGTTATCCCAGAGCGACGTGTAGATGATGTTCTGTCCCAAGGCAGGTGTGCGGAAAGGCACACCAGCCACAGCTATCTCATCCTTGACGACGAGTGAGCGGAATACGGAGTCGTTGATGTCAGGACGCATCTGCGGATGGCACCACTCCCCCACTCCCTGCAACGGAATCTGCAGGGTGGTGTATGGCGGACGAGGCGAACGGTACTCGTTTTTGAAGATGTCAGTCACTTTGGCATTCCAAAACTTGTCAATGGATACCTTATTATATTTAGCGCCAGCCTCAGGCTCTTCTGACGTTGAGCGCTGGAGATTATACATTGAACCGTCGACAGACTCGTAAGCTTCTACAAAATTGACATCGGGCAGCTTGATGGGCGCCTTGACACGAATCTGCTGATGGTGCTTGTCTGTGCCGGAAACGTCTAACGTCTGTCCCAAACCAAGATTAAGACGGAGTACCATCTTCAAAGGTTGGGCAAAGCGCTGAGTGATATCGTACACTAGATAGTCGCCATAGCGATGGAAACTATAGTCGATGTATGGTGTGTGAACAGAGGCAGAATCCCACGACTCAGGAAATCCAGGCTGCAACACGCAGTCGCCAAAGAGTGCACGTGGCTGGATGCCAAACAAGCCCTGAATCAGGGTACGTGCCGAAATGCCGATACAGTCGCCAAAGTCGCGATAGCACTCACCTCGGGCTGCATCGTACGTGCTGACCTGTCCGAAGTTACCAGGTGAACGACCATAGTACATCTGGTCGAGGATGTTGGCCTTCATCAGTCGGAAGCCTTCTTCTGAACGACCTGCCACGAAGTAGGCCAACGCAGTATGCATGACCTCGGCTGCCGCCACATTATTGATGCTCCAGGAATACGGCATCCAGTTGCTGGTTGCAATCGTACTTAATCCACTATTCGCAACAGCAATATGGGGAATATCCTTATCAATATACTTGGTGGCCTGATAAGCCTGCTGAGGTGAGCACGCGCCACAGTCGATAGGCGTATAGATACTCCAGACAGCAGCACTCTCGTGGACACGCTTCAGGCCCATCAAGTCCTGATACTCGGCCCAATGGTCTTTATCCTTCAGCCACAAGCGGTCGTTCATGGCACGCAGAATAGCATCAGCCTCCGCTGCGTAGGGCTGCGGGTCTTCGCCAATAAGTTGGGCGATGCGGGCAGCCAAGCGGTTACCTCGATAGTTGTAGGCCGACGAATGGGTGACGGCACCACCGCTGTAATACAAAGCATCGCTGGCCCAGATACAGCAATAGGCATCGTACAAGTGATCACCGTCTGGATCGAAATTACGTTTCTCCCACGCCAGATGGCTCTTCAATACGGGCCACATCTTCTTGAGATACGCCTTGTCGGCATCGTACTGGAAGTGCCACAACAACTCGTCAATGTAGTTGAGGTTCATGTCGTAGTGGTGCATCTGATCGTTGCGGTTGGGATTGCGGCAGATGTAACCGTCGGAGTACATCTGCGTGTGCCATTTCTTCTCGGAACGAGCCATCTGCATCTTGGGGTCTTGGGTAGGGTGAGGAATATCGGCAGACACGTTGCGCACCTGACTATTGGCGTAGGCATTGAAATGCGATATAGCACGGTCGTTCCAACCCAGCACGTCACCCAGATAGCCTGCACGCCAACCAGCCAATGGCATGCGCCAACCAATACAGCCGTGCAGCCACGTCTCGCCATCCCAATCGCCATCGGCAGCCACCACTAAAGCACCACCCAGCGTATTGATATAAGGATCGGGCGTGTGGAACTCGATACGTCCAGCCAACTGCTTCATAGCTTTCTCGGCAGCCTCGAACTGGAGTTCGCCTTCGTCGTCGTCCAACATTTTCAACGTCTGACCATCGACACAGAAATAGCAGATGTCGTCAAGCAATATACCGCTAATGTCCTGCACGGGTTTCTTACCGTCAGCCTCGAAAGCATCAGCAGCATCCACACCGATATCACCATTGCGATGAAGCTTGGGATTCTTGATGTTGCTGACCACGAAGTCGATAAACGGTTTTTCCTTAAAGCCAGAAGACTGAACACGCCATAAGGCACGCTCCTGAGTCTGCGAGGCCACTACCTTCACACGCACAACGGCACCTGAGGCCCAACGTTTGTCGCGTACAATGTAACTGCGCATGCCCGCCTCGTAACTAGCATCGCATTGGGTGGTAGAGTCGAGCGCTAAGCCATTGATACGTAGACGAATATTACGATGATTGCCTTTCTTGAATATGGCAAAGACAGGACGGTCGCTGGTCTCTACGCGCCACTCCGTATGACTGCCATACAGCGCACGTGTATATCGGTTCTGTCCGTTGGAACACACAAAAGCCTGCCCTGAAGGACGATAGTTCTGTGCCGCAGTATTTAGCGAGAGGAAGGTCAGCAGACCAAACAACAGCATACCCCGTATACAAGTCTTTACCTTATTTATTATTATATCGCTCATCGTTCACTTTTTGAATGCAAAGATAATGCATATCGAGCAAAACGCCAAAGGAATAAACAAAAAAAAAATCGATTGTCATCACGACAGCCGATTTTTAAAAACAAACTACTTAAAAACTAATCTACTAAAACAAATCAAAAAAATATCTTTTATCCTTTTCTTTACAAAACAATTATCAGGTGATCTCTTTCACGCTGCAAAATTACTAACTTTTTATGCATGGTGCAAACATTTTCAAAAGAAAGTGATACTGATTTTGATTTATGTCAATGCGGGTGTCAGCAATTTTGCCAACACCCGCATTTTTTGATATGTATAGTTTACAAAATCAGCACTTTACATCATGCCGCCCATGCCTGGAGCGCCGCCCATTGGCATAGCGGGTTCCTTCTCGGGTTTATCGCAGATGAGGCACTCTGTTGTCAGGAACATGCCTGCGATAGAAGCGGCATTCTCCAAAGCTACACGAGCCACCTTGGCAGGATCGATGACACCAGCTTCGCGGAGGTCTTCGTATTTGTCGAGACGGGCATTGTAACCGAAGTCACCCTTGCCCTCGCGAACCTTCTGTACGACAACGGCACCCTCCTCGCCAGCATTGCTGACAATCTGACGCAGAGGCTCCTCGATAGCGCGGCAGATGATGTTAATACCTGTCTGCTCATCGGCATTGTCACCCTTCACATCAGCCAAAGCCTGCTGAGCTCGGATGTAGGTGGTACCACCACCAGCAACAACACCCTCCTCGATAGCAGCACGAGTAGCGCAGAGCGCATCGTCAACGCGATCCTTCTTCTCTTTCATCTCAACCTCGCTGTTAGCACCAACGTAGAGCACTGCTACGCCACCAGCCAACTTGGCCAGACGCTCCTGCAGCTTCTCCTTGTCGTAAGAAGAGGTGGTGAGCTCGATTTCCTTCTTAATCTGAGCGATACGATCCTGGATGGCCTGCTTGTCGCCAGCACCATTGACGATAGTGGTGTTGTCCTTAGAAACAGTCACCTTGTCGCAAGTACCCAGCATCTCGAGGGTAGCCTGCTCCAGCTTCAGACCCTTCTCCTCGCTGATAACGACACCACCAGTCAGAGTAGCAATGTCCTCGAGCATAGCCTTACGACGGTCGCCAAAGCCAGGAGCCTTGACAGCGCAAATCTTCAGACCACCACGCAGACGGTTGACAACCAGTGTGGTCAGAGCCTCAGAGTCAACATCCTCAGCGATGACCAGCAAGGGGCGTCCGCTCTCAGCAGCAGGCTGCAGGATGGGCAGAAAGTCCTTGATGTTAGAAATCTTCTTATCGTAGATGAGGATGTAAGGATTCTCCATTACACACTCCATCTTCTCAGAGTCGGTTACGAAGTAGCCAGAGAGATAACCACGATCGAACTGCATACCCTCGACAACACCAATGTGGGTGTCGCGGCTCTTGCTCTCCTCGATGGTGATGACGCCATCCTTAGAAACCTTGCGGAAAGCCTCAGCCAGCAACTTACCAATCTCCTCGTCGTTGTTGGCAGAAACGGTAGCTACCTGCTCAATCTTGTCGTAGTTGTCGTCTACGCGCTCAGCGTTCTTCTGGATGAAGTCAACAACGCTGTGACATTCTTCAGACCCTCAGTAACGATAGCCTGGGTGAGGATGGTAGCTGTTGTGGTACCATCACCAGCATCGTCGCCCGTCTTAGAAGCTACGCTCTTAACGAGCTGAGCACCTGTGTTCTCGAACTTGTCCTCCAACTCGATTTCTTTAGCAACGGTCACACCGTCCTTAGTAATCTGGGGAGCACCAAACTTCTTCTTAGGACCGAGCGTAACCTTTACTGCGTTTGCCAACTGGTCGACGCCCTGCTTCATAGCATCGCGAGCGTCAATATTGAATTTAATATCTTTTGCCATAACTCTTTTACCTTTTTTACTTTTTTACCTTTTTACTTTTCAATGACAGCGAGCACGTCAGACTGACGCATCATGAGGAACTTTTCGCCCTCAAACTCGAGCTCTGTGCCACTGTACTTACCATACAACACTTCGTCTCCAGCCTTCAGCACCATTTCTTCGTCCTTGGTACCCTGACCAACGGCCTTGATTGTTCCATGCAGGGGTTTCTCTTTTGCGGTGTCTGGAATAATAATTCCACCAATCTTCTCTTCTGCCGGTGCGGGCACTACCAGCACGCGGTCTCCTAATGGTTTAATGTTCATAATACTTTTTTTATTTAATGTTAGAATTTAAACTTTCTGACCTCATCATAGCTAAAATCGTGCCAACCAAGACAAGACTGACATATTGGCAGACAGAGTTAATATATGCTATCAGAAGAATCCTCCCCGAAGGGAGGCTCTTCTGTTACAGAATCTTCTGCCAGAGGTTGGTACCAGTCTTGACGATGAGGCCTTCTTTCACCCAGCGACATATGATGGTCTTCACTACTGGTGACTCGTTGTTGGCCAGACGGAGGTTTACCAAGTCTTCCTTCGTAAACTCCTTGGGGAGTGCATCCAGATAGCGGATATTTCCTTTCGAGACCTGAGGACTCACCGCATTGTCGTGGAGAGCGTCAATCTTAGCGCCGTAGAGCTGCAACTGGTAATGCAGGCAACGCTCGGCATACCAAACAGCAAACTTGATAGCACGCTCCGTTTCCTGACGGCCTTCCAACAGATAGGCGATGATGCCGGCTCGGAAGCCGTTGAGGGCAGCACGACGACGCAGCACATCGAGCGAATAGCGCAACGTCTGCAAATACTCCTGACGCTTGCCTTCGTCCCATTCCTCGATGGCCTTGTTGATGAGCGGCAATTCCACCTCACCTTCCTCGTCCATCAGACAGAGACACTGGCGCTTCACCTTCTCCTCATCTTCCTGACTCCACGCCTTGAACTGAGGCATCTTGGCGCCCACCATATCAGGCAGCACTACAGGCGTCACTCGGCTTACCAATCCACTCTCGGCATCAGCGAAGAAGGCTCGGCACTTGTTGGGCGTTCCACACATCACCATATTGTAATAGAGGGTGACCTTACCAGAGAACGAGTCCTTCGAGATGCGATGCTGACCCCAAGGTTTGTTGTCGTAAGCCAGACGGAACAGGTCGTTCTTCTCCGTCCATGCCCCACCCTTGTTGTTCTTCAGAACGGTCTCAATCTCAGGGGCATAGGTGAACAGATGTTTGCCTTTGGCATAGAGAGCTCGTTCGAGGAAGGCCGACACACCGATATTGGGCTCGATAATGCGAATCTGACTGCAAGGATTCTCCACCTCCTCGCCGTCTTTCTTGGCCAGCGAGTATTCGATTTCCTTCTGCCATTCCACCTCGTCCTGCTTGATGATGGGATCCATCAGCAACTCGAATTCAGCATCGACGAACGACTTACCAGTGGCCTGAGGAGCCTCGATATCGACGATGAAACTGGGTGAGTTCAGTTTTCCGTCGCGATACTTGGCTCGGATACCTGTGGCCAGCGTTCCCAGCATAGGCATTGCTGCCATCAGGGTGGCCTCACGGAACTCCTCAGGAGCGTGGTCGGACAAGTCCTGAAGAATGCCAGGTAACTCTGCCTCGACAGGTGAAACCATCGAATCGTCAATAGTCTCAGTCCCTGTTTCGATGGCGGCTCCTAGCGACGAGAGCACCTCGTTCATCATCGAAGGAATGCCAGCAGGTCGCGTGCTGCCAACAGCACTCTTGATGGTTGACAACACCTCGTGGTCCGACAATCCCCAATGAGGCAGGATGGTGAACAGACGCTGCTCGTCGAAGTCACAGATGAAACGCATGTAGCGGCTCATGGTGTAAAGCGCCATGTTGCGTTCACCCTGGGCAGGAGCATCACCATAACCCAACTTCCAAAGCAGGGCCTGCACGATGTTCTCGTAGGGAATGCCCTTGTAGGAAGTTGATAATTGAGAATTGACAATTGATAATTGAGAGTTAAGAGTTGAAACTTCCGTCTTGTCCTCAGATTCTTCAGAGGCTTCTTTCCACTCCGATTCCTCAAACACCACTGGATCCAGCAACTTCACATACTGTTCGCTGACCATGAAACAGCAACGGGCCAAGTCCGTCACATGCGAGTCGTAGCTGACACCCAGACGACTCGCCAGCTTCTGGATGTCCTCTTCGATAGTAGAGCCTGGAGTACGCCAAGCCCAGATGTGGGTTCCCCCTCCGGCACTCTCAGCAAAGTACACGATACGAAATTCCTCGATGAGGTTCTCGTCCTGCACTTTCTGCCAGAGCTGCTCTGTCAGTCCCTTCTCGTCGATGTCGAGGAAGAAGAGTCCTGAGGGCACCGCATCTTCAGCCTTGCGCGTACCATTGTTAAAACACTGTGCAAGAGGCAGCCACACGGGCAGTTCCTTCTTGCGATCCAAATTTTTGTTCTGCTTCACGTCGAGGAGAATCTCGTCGACATGATTCTTCGTCAGCAGTTGACGATAAGCAGCCATGCTCGCCTTGCGAGGCTTGCCGCTAAACAAATGTGACAATTGTATCATATCGGCGGCAAAGGTCGCAAGGGGTTTTGCACCTTCAAAGTGGGATGTCTATATGCAGTAGTGCAAATTCGCCAATCTATCTACTGGCATATGTTAACTGCTTGTATTTCTGATAGATAGCATTGAAGATTTTACGTACACTTTCTTTTTCTTCACGCATTCCTTCTTGAATATTCTTTCGAAATGTGCCCACATATTGCTCCTCAGTCAGCTTTTCTGCCAAATCACCATCGGAATGTGCTCCGAAGACTGCACTTTTCTTCATTTCTCCCACCAAATGACAGAAGAAACGTGCAGTAAACAGGTTGTTGTGCGGACTCTTGCGCGTCACCTTCAGGTGAGCAAAGATGGTTTCGTCCTTTATCAGCTCCTGCCACATAGCGTCATACTGGTTTTGCCAAGCCTTAGCCACCAGGTCGCTCAGCTTGTTGGCGGCCTCCAGGACAGCGTCGCCCACACGTTGCAAGTCATCCAGCACCAGTTGCTCGTCGCCAAACTTGCTGGTGGGGTCGAGTTCTCTAGCAATCTCCGACAGCGTGGCCAGATGGAAGGTGAAGTGACGCAGGCCATCGTCATCGAGACGGGCATCGAGAAAAGCCTCATCAAAGGCCTTGCGGTCTGTGGTCCATTTTGCAAATAATCCTCCAGGCACCTGTCCCAGTGCTGTGCGTTCCTTAGTGCGTTCTGCTGTCATAATGTCTTTCCACGAACAGCTGTCGCTGACCACACGGAGTGTTTCGCGACGCTCTTTCCAATACTCCCACCATGTGTTGCTCTCGCGCACCTGCACGAGTACCTTATTAAATAATTGGGCCATCGCCTGACTATTGGTTTGGCGTTGCTGCATCAGCCTGACTGTCAGAGCAGGTAATAGCGCTAATATCAGCAGAGCTACCAGCATCATCTGCAGACTCTCGCTCATCTGACTGTCGAGCGTTTCCATAGCCTGACGCATGTCCTGAATTCGGCTGATAATCTCTTCCTGATCCTTTGCGTCGTCTTCAGTATTGATGTTCTGAATGACTTGTGCCACCATCATCAAGTCCTCAGGTTTTAGGTGCTGTGCACATACGCTGAAGATGTACTGCGCAGGCGATGCTATTTGTTGGATGGCCTCCTGCTGCTCTGTGGACAATGCTACGTGTTGTGCCATTGTCTGGATAACAAGGTCAAAGAACGGAGCCGCTTGTTTGTTGTCCGATGTTTCGCCCAACAGTCGTTGTACCAGTGTCATGACTGACTGACGTATGTTGTTGTTCGATACGGTCTTGTTGATACGCTCCAGATACTCTGAAAATAGTAATGCTGTGGGTATCTTGTTGAGTTCCATCAGCGCCATCACCGTCTTCTGCATACGCATCAGGGCAGCATAGATTTCTGCCTCCGTACAGGTATCTATGCCGTCCGTTACTTCTTGTGCCAATGTATCCAGTCTTTGTGTGGCTACATCCCAATGGCGGCAGATTAGGGTAGTCAGTTGCTCTGCGCGCTCGTCGTCTATGATTTTCTTTATTTCTTCTGTTGTCATATTCTCTTTCAGTTGGTTACAGTTACAGCTGTAACCATGTAACCATTTCGTTGTTTTGAATGCTTCTTTGTGTTTGCAAAATACTGTATATTAGCGAATTATGATGTTCTTTGTTTATTTTTTACTCCCTTGCGGTTACATGGTTACAGTTGTAACCGTAACCATTTTTTTGCGGAGATTAGGCCTTGCTGGAGGAAACATTAGTTCTCGCAGCGTTCAGTATTCGTTCTCGCAGGGGAAAAGTCTAGGGATAGCAGGGAGAGAAACGGCATCTTGTAAATGCTTGCCTATACCCAAACAGTTGTGCGCCTACACCCAAACAGCTGTGCGTCTATACCCGATTTCAATCGCCAAAATTTGCTGTAATACTATAAAAAGCCCTCTGCCATCAGCCATCATACATCAGCCATCATACATCAGCCATCATACATCAGCCATCATACTTCGGTGTATATATGCTCTTTGCCACGAGGCGTCATCAGCAGTTTGGGGTTATCGCCTTTGGTCCATTCGTTCAACTGCTTGCGGGCTGAATAGAGCGTCAGCCCTGAAGCCCGTGAGAACATTCCGGCAGTAATGTAACCGTGATGCTGTTGGATGCACTCCCTCATCACTTGTTCCAGTTTTTCCTTGTCGGCCATTATCGCTTGTGTATCAGGATTATCGTAACGTCGGAATCCGTCGAGCCACTTGTCGATGGCCTTGTCCCAAAGCTTCCCTGGGTTATACTCTACCCCATCGAGCCTCACGTCGCGGTCTCTCACCTGATCAGCATCTGTGATTTGCTTCGTCAGCGACAACTTGGGAGCAAACGAGCCGATGGGCGTCTCAATGCGGTAGCCCTCAGCCATAAACCTGCCAGCCACTCGGATAAAGGCGTCGAAGGCACGACTCAACTCGCCATAGCGCAGCATGTTCCAGCGTTCGCAATAGTCCTCCAACTGCTTCATTGTCAACTTCTGTCCGCTTTTCGGACGGACATATACCAAGTTCTTCCCGTCCTCGCCCTTCACTGGCGTCGGGTGAACCTCATACCACATTCCACTATTTTTCCTTGGCATAACAATCTTTTCTTTCTGGACTACAAAGGTACTCATTTTTAGGCAAAAAAACAAATTTCCCCCAAAATAATTACTCAAAAGAACGTCACTTTAGGGTTGTTCCTGACGTTCCTTCCACCTGTTCCGACGGTACTTTGCGGATGTTCCGACAGTACTTTGCGGATGTTCCGATGATACTTTACCCCCCTAAAGTATCATCGGAACGGGTCGTAGATGCCATTGGAACCACCGCAAAGTGACGTTGGAACGACCGCAAAGTAACCTCTCTTTGTCATTGCATTAGTCTACACTGTGCGTCGAATGAACCTCTCGTAAAAAAGTTGCTCTGTTATTTTGTTTTTTTCGCAATAGTGCGAACAATTACCTTGCATTTGATAAATTTGAGAATTTTGTGAGTAACTTTTGAGAATTTTGTTTGGTAGATTTGAGAATTTTGCTTATCTTTGCGACGAACCAGTAATGAGGGGCTATCTGTATTTCGTGATAAGTTTCATCCTGCCCAGTCTTTTGTTGTAGGTTCTGGTGGCATACCTATAGATGAGTTTCTTTCATGGGCGCATTACCCCAATGTATTCCAGACGACTGATCGAGAATCATTATGGGAGGTTCGTGCGTAATAACCACATCGATATTATTAGGAATCATGTCCTCTTGATGGTTATAAGCGAGTCCGAAGAAAGTCACTCCATCTATGGCGGCGCTCTTGTCTTGAAGAAAATGAAGATTGTCTGGCAAATCCTCTATACCCTCTGCATCCCATAAACACAAATCGTGATTGCCAGTCACGAAGATTTTGTGGCTATATGGCAGTTCTATGAACCAGTTCAAGAAGTCCAACACCTCTTCCTCAGTACCATTATGGCTGATGTCACCACAATGGATCAGCCTTTGGCATGTTCTTAATCTTTCGATGAAGACCGTGAGTATCAGAGAGATGCATTATTCTCATTCAGAGAAACTTCCATTTTTGAAATTGTAAGATCGATGTTTAATACTTTTTTTGTTCCTCCGCATTCTTTTAGGCCTAGGAATTTGCAGAAATCTGCGAAATCTTGGTTATTCTTACTTATCTGCTTTTCATCTGCCGCAGTAATAGAATCTGTAAATACGATGACAAGGAAAAGAGCCTTACATTTGTTATTTCGTATTGCTTCGAATAATGTGCCAACTGCACCTGTTAATAACTGGTACCTTAAATCTTCTATGTCTTCACTAATTTCGCAATTAAACAATTCTTTTACTAAAGTATCTATGCGGAGTTGTTTGTTAGCAGATGCTTTAGAAACCTCTTTGCCTATCGTATTACCAAAAGGTTCTGTAACTTTGGACTCTATTCCGGCCACAAAATCATTTCCAATCATCAGTAAATCATGATTGCGACCATTACCTTTACCTGGTAATGGAGTATTTGCCTCAGGAGTGCATAATACCTCACCTCTTACATTATATCCAAGTGAAGAAAACTTAGCCTCAAGTTTCTTAATTTGATTCTTGTCCAACATAAATTGTGCTAAAGACATTGCACTTCTACCATCCTTCCACTGCGTCTCACCATCCATAGGAGGAGCATAATGTTTCCATAAGTCTATACTTGTAATCTCGACCGTTTTTTTAATTTTTAATTTCATAGCACATGACATTTTTTATCAATAATCTTTTCCTGCAACTCTTCACATAATTCTATGGATTTCAAATTCTGACCTTTATCCTTATGGATTCCAATAATCGCTTCCTTTGGATTCACAGTCTCAATGATTTGCTTAATAGTCTTTCTATCCGCATGCCCAGAGGTGTGTAAATCCACAACGTTCTGAAATGCATCGCGGAACATCTTATATCGAGGATTAACTTTCACCTGTTCTGGATCTTTGTAATAGCCATCCCAAGAAGAATAAATAAATAAAACCTCTGATGGATCCAATTCCTCGCAAAGATCCAGCGCAAATGCCTGTTGCATTACACCAGAGATAAGGACAAAGCCTTTCTTCCGCATCGTAGGCAAAGCGGGTATCTTTGCGTTCTTGTAGCCAACATACTTAGGATGGAAACTGAATAATCCCTTCGAAGCCTCTGCCTCGCGACGTGTAAATATCTGCATCGTCCGCTTCATGTAACCACTACAAATATACAAATCCTTGTGGGCTTTTTTTGCTGCCTCCTTGATAGCTGCAAGGCGTTCGATGTCTGTAGCTGATGCCAACACCACCACATATTTAAAGGCATCCATGACGCTTGCCATTTTGCGAGAGACAATGCGCTCGTTGATACATTCTTCATCACGACTCAGCATCGTACCCTCGGTAATCAGGATATCTATATCCGTAGCATAGCGGCTTAGTGTAGGTATCAGTCCCTTACCCATATACCCATGCATACGATAATCACCTGTATGCCATATCCGCTTGCCATCAGCTTCTATCAGAAGCATATAGGAGTCGTATATGGAATGGCAATTAAAAAATGGTGTAATGCGAATATCACCCACCTCAAAAGACTGTGGCAGGGCATGTGGTTTAGTACGTTGCCAAGTGCGGAAACTGTTCAGCCTATGTATCTTTTCCTTATCCTCATCTATAGTTTTTGCCAATCGCTCACATGACTGTTTTTGCGATTCGCTACCATTGTGGGCAGATACAGCCGAAACAACATTGTATTC
The DNA here is from genome assembly GCA_902762565.1 of uncultured Prevotellaceae bacterium. GTDB lineage: Bacteria > Bacteroidota > Bacteroidia > Bacteroidales > Bacteroidaceae > Prevotella. Next base: position 1,823 of record CACWOS010000062.1, on the reverse strand, counting down.
CAGTTCATGACCTTTTTTTATCAGGCCATATTTGGCAATTAAGATTTCTTTACCACCCTCACCAATATATTGGGGAACATTGTTTGGCACATAATAAAAGAGTCCCACATGATCCTCATGGGCATGGGTGTAGACAACGGCTTCGTGCGCCTTTGGATTATTCCTGAAGATGTCCTCCACCATTTCCTTATCCTGTTCTGGTGTAGTCTGTTCACCATTGCCAGGCAGGTTCTGTCCCATGTCAATAAAGACACGCGAAGTCTCAGTACTTATCTCTGTAATGCAGCCTCCAATCTGTTCAAGGCCGCGATGAATGTTGATTATCATGCACGAGAAACCTTAAGGATTACAACTTCCACACCTTCTCCATAACGACGCCAATTGCCATTTTCCCGTTGCTTAACCCAAGCTAATGCTTCTGTCTCACTTCCACTATGCAAATCTGCTAAACGGGCTAATGTGTAGACTAAATTTCCACTTGGAGCCATAAAACCATACTCCACACGATACAAGTTCATGCCCATAATTACAATTTCATATTTTACAGTAGTTTAAGTATTTCCTCTTTAGACTTGATAGCCCAATTATAAAGACCATATCCCATGAACGAAGACTGGAAGAAGTTACATTCTCCCTCAATTGTTTTCAGCTCTTCTTTTAATGCACTTGTTGCTGTTTTGTAGTCAGCTAACACAATATAAAATTCAATAACTTCTTCTATCGTAAGTTTTTTGATTGTATTATCCGACAATCCTTTGTCTATCAGCCCCAATTCGAATTTCTGCTTGAAAATTTCCTCCATATCGTTTATGAAAGCTTTTTTCCTTTGATTATCTGCTATGTGTTGATAGTAGTCTTCCAAATGTCTGCGTATTCCAGGATTTTGGGAGGTAGTCTTTATCGAACCATTGCCTTGTTTTATTTCAATGATGGCAATTGATGCTTTTGCCTTCCTTCTAGCTGCGCTTTCGGAATCAATATGGAGAGCTATGATGTCAAACTGATTCTTATCTTCATTTTGGTATTCTGTATCTATTATAAAGAAATCCGTATCATTAGCATTAGGCTTTAAATTATTCTCCCTAACAATCATCTGTTTTACTTCGTATTCAAAATGTTCGTTTATGTTATACGTATCAATGACATGTTTGGCCTTAGACAGATACCCATCAATATCATCCAATGAAAAAATCGGCAGTGATACCTCTGAGCCATTTTTTCGTCTACGATATTCTTTATCCATCTCTCCATATTCATAGATACCATTCCCTTTTTCAGTAATGGACAATAATTTCAAACCTTGGTAGTATATGTCGATTTCGCTACCCCTCATTTCTAAATCAAGAGTACGGTCTTTTATTACAATTTCCAAGATAGGAGATAATTCTCCTTTCTGGAGAGAATTTAAAAAATCTTTTGATATCGCTCTTTTCAGTTATATAATAAACTAAATAGTTGTACTAATTCTAATTCCCTGCAAATATACAAAACTTTTACGTAACGACCTCTTTTTTAATTGTTTTTTTAGTTGTTTTCTGTATCTTCTTTACACAGCGATTCATAAAGACGCATAAATTCATCGTGCAAATGCACTTTGATGTATGCCAAGCGATATACAAGTTTTGCACGACATTCTATATAGTCTCGATTCACCAGCCATTTCCAATGTCTGTGAAGATCTTCTTTAATAAAACCGGCTTGTGGCTCAAGTTCAGTTCTTCCAGCTTCCAATAGCTTGTCAAGACGGCTTGTGATTTCGTCAGCCTGTTGTTTGTAGATAACGATACCATTGGTTTCTCGCAATACTTCGTCAACTTCTGGTA
>CACWOS010000061.1 GCA_902762565.1 uncultured Prevotellaceae bacterium | reverse complement strand
AAGAATCTTTGTCGCATATTTGTTCGGTTTAAGTGTTACTATTTATCCAACTATATCTCGTAGCACGTGCATTACCATGTGAAGCAATCAGTGGCGTTTTGCAAAGACCTTCGATGAGGTTACGCACTTGCTTTTGTGTCAAAATGCCGTCGAATGCTGCCACAAAATCACTCATGGATGCATCGCCGTTACGCCGAATCACATGATAAACTATTTGGATATGATTGATTTCATATTGCCCGACTACAGATTTCACATGCGGTTTATAAAGCAGATAGCGGGTGGAAAGGACATATCCAAAATACACATCTTCTGCAATCAACCCCATTTCTATTAATTTCGGGCAACTCTCCTTATAAACAGCCTCTGCATTACCTTTCCAGATATAGTGAAGCGTCAGCCAGTCGAAAGTATTCATCTGACTTTCGAGTTCGGGGGTATGGCAAATATCCTGGGCAAAGAGGTAAAAGGCATCGTCAGGAATCTCACCGTAGAAGCGCAAGTCCACCTGATAATCATCAGAATAGGAGTAGTCAGGAAGCGGTTTGCCCTCCTTGATGCAGTTGGTAAACATGATGTCAACACCCTGTCCGCTTCGCTCTATCAATCCCGTCTTTTCTATCACTTCGGCCATCAGTCGGCTACGGGGCGAACTGTTGACGGTGAGGATATTGCCGATGTTTACGCCGTATGGGAATCCGCCAGGGTTAGAGATTTCCACCATATCAGGATAAAGATGGATGAAGATGTCAGACCCCATCTGTAGGCTACGGTGAATCATAGCGTTAATAATGGCCTCACGAATAGTCTCTTTGTTGAATGCCGGACAATCGAGGATGCGAGGTAGATCATTGATGTGTAGTAGCGGATTGCAAGCAGGTTGGTTGATGTATTCCCATATCTTTTCGATAGCGACGAACAACGGCAGACGGTATTCCTGACGGGCGCTGTAGCGTACTTGGCTTTGACTGGTTCTGTATTCTATCACAACATTTGCCTGTGGCAGATAACGATTGATGGCTTCAGACTTTCCCAACAACAAAAGAGTCGCATATTTCATATTGCTATCATCATCAATCAGCAACAGGTCTTTCAGTAATTGTGGCAGAGGAATGGTATTTGCATCAGTCCGTTTCTGCTTGTCAGCAATGAGTTTGCGCATGTTTTCTACAGCTTCAGCATCAAGGTCTTCAATAGTAAGCCCCTTGCAGACACGGGATGAGAAATCTGGGTCTTGCTCGGAAATGATGGAGAAGTATTCAGCATCGTCCATTTCACGCAGACTTTCGCCCACTCGCATCAAGGGAACACCCTCGAAACGAAGTGCCTTACCAACAGGACGAGAAGGCACATTGATGACAAGGACACGACGTTGCTTCTCGTCATACAGTTCTTCGGTACGAACGCGTATATGGAGACGCTTATAAATTTCGTCTTCAAGATTGCCTGTCTCGTTCTCGGCAAAATCACTACCAGCAACCTCATGGGGATAGGCATCAGCCATTCCAAGAACCAAACGACCACCTTTCTCATTAGCCAAGGCGACAACATATCCTAATACACAATGCCTACGGTCTTTGGGGTCGGTCTTCTGGCCTCCTGCGAACGGGTAGTTATGCTCTGCCTTCTTGAACTCTACGTGGTCTTCACGCTCACGGAGTTTCTGCAATTCTTCTATTGTACTCATCGTATTCTCTAATTTTGGGTGCAAGGGTGGTGCAAACCGAATGCAAAGAATATGTTCTTTGCTGAAGTGTAGCCCACCTTCGCGCAGTTTCACGGTGCAAAGATACAACTATTTTTTGAATTGGGCAAGATTCTTGGAATTATTTCTCAAATTAATGCATATTTTAAACGTAACCATCTGATTATTAGGGGGCTGAATTCATGATTTAATTCCCAAACAAATTCCCACAACTTTTTTACTTCGATGGTTATTATTCCGAAACAAGAAAATTGGGATACGGTTCCGATGACTCATTCAGAGTCGCTGAGTAACTAGGCTTCTCGCTCATAGAGAAACGGCGTGTTGCTGTCCGAGAAACGGCATAAGACAAAGCCCATCATCATGGCCGAAGCTACGATGATGGGCTTTGTATAGCGAACTCTCAAAAAGGAGTCGTTAATCTTTAATGTTGGGCTCTTCCAGTCCGATACCTTTCTTCTTGTCGACAACCTTCAGCACAAAGCCGAGGATGAGGGCTGCAACACCCAGACCTGCCAGCATGAGCAGTGGGGCCGTGTAGTCGAACTTCGTTGGGTCAGTAACGCCAGGGTTGGTGGCGTCGAGCACCTTACCGATGAGCAAGGGGAACAGCCACAAGCCGATGTTCTGAATCCAGAATATGAGAGCGTAGGCAGAACCGATGACCTTGGCATCGACCAGCTTGGGCACTGAAGGCCACAGCGAGGCAGGAACCAGTGAGAAGCTGGAACCTAAGACAAGGATGGTGATGTAGGCAATGATGATGCCACCAACAGCGCTGTCCTTGAACAAAGGCAGTACGAAGGCGAAGGTCAGGTGACAGGCAATCAACAGCAGTGAACCCAGCACGAGCATCGACGCTGCCTTACCCTTGTGGTCGACATACGAGCCCAGAATAGGCGTGATAAGCACGGCCAATAGGGGGAATACAGCGAAGATAGACTCTGCCGACTGACGCATGAAGCCCATATAGCAGTAGACGACGAGGCACAGGATAGAGAAACCTAACATGCCGTACTGACGTGACTTCTGCTTCTGGAAATTGCTGGCGAAACCAAAGCCTGCTACCAAGAGCATGATGATATACTGAACGATGGTGACGCTGGACGAAGCCCAGAACGAATCGCTGGCGGGTTCTGTCAGTGTCAGGTTGCACTGCAGCATGTTGACAGCATACTTCTGGAAGGGGAAGATAGCGCTGTAGTAGAGTACGCACAGCAGTGCCACAATCCAGAAACCTAAGTCGCTCAGAATCTTACCGATATCCGATACCTTGAAGGGATCGTCCTTCTCTTCGGCCTCACCAGTCTGAGCGTCTAGCTTCTTATCCATGAAGAAGTAGACGATGGTCATCATGAGGGCGATGCACATCAGCACCACGCCAAAGGCTACTGAGCGGCTGACGCTGACCTCACCACCCAGCTTGGCAAAGAAGGGCGAGAAAATCATACAGGTGGCCACACCCAGACGAGCCAGAGCCATTTCAGAGCCCATAGCCAAAGCCATCTCGCGACCCTTGAACCACTTCACGATACCACGACTGACGGTGATACCAGCCATCTCGCAGCCACAACCGAAAATCATGAAGCCGCAGGCGGCAAATTTAGCTGAGGCAGGCATGCCAGCATAGAAGGGCGATACGCCCAATTCGTCGAAGATGGGGATGTAGTTCAGGTTATTGTTGAACCATGTCTCCAGTCCACTGCCCATGAAACTCTCAGTAACGGCATACCACTTGATGCAGGCACCAATCAGCATGACGGCAGCACTGAGTACGGCAGTGAAACGGACGCCCATCTTGTCGAGGATGATACCTGCGAAGATGAGGAAGAATACGAATACGTTGAGGAACACCTCAGAGCCTTGCATCGTACCGAAGGCAGTAGAGTCCCAACCGCGGGTCTCCTGCATCAGGTCCTTGATGGGCGAGAGGATGTCCATGAAGATGTAGCTGCAGAACATGGCCATTGCCAAGAGCAGCAGGGCAGTCCAACGCATGGCTGCCGAATCTCTTAATGTCTTTTGAATTTGTTCAGTCATTTTTATTATTTCGTTATTTCGTTATTTCGTTATATCGTTATTTCGTGATTTCGTTATACCGATTACTTCAGCCAGCGATCCAACCAATTGAAGAAGGTGCGCTGCCAAAGTATGCCGTTCTGTGGTTTCAGCACCCAGTGGTTTTCGTCAGGGAAGATGAGCAGTTCGGCCTCAATACCTTTCATACGGGCAGCATTGAATGCCGACATACCTTGAGTGGCATTGATGCGATAGTCCTTCTCGCCATGAATCACGAGGATAGGCGTATCCCACTTGTCAACAAACTGATGAGGTGAGTTCTTGTAGGTCTTGTCGGCATTGGCCGTACGGTCCTTGTTCCAATAAGCATCATCGTACTCGAAGTTAGAGAACCAGTTCTCCTCAGTCTCAGTGTACATCGCCTCGAGGTTGAAAGCGCCATCGTGAGCAATGAAGGCCTTGAAGCGCTTGTCGTGATGACCTGCCAAATAGAAAACAGAGAAACCACCGAACGATGCACCAACGGCACCCAGCTTATCCTTATTTACATAAGGCAGATTGTTGGCTGCAAAGTCGATAGCCGACAGATAGTCGTTCATGCACTGACCAGTCCAGTCGCCAGAGATCTCTTCAAGCCATTCCTGTCCGAATCCAGGCAGACCACGACGGTTTGGAGCTACGACAACATAGCCCTGAGAGGCCATGATCATAAAGTTCCAACGGTAGCTCCAGAACTGTGATACAGGACTCTGAGGACCTCCCTCGCAGAACAACAAGGTGGGGTACTTCTTGGTCTCGTCGAAGTTGGGGGGCAGGATGATCCAAGTGAGCATCTGCTTGCCATCGGTGGTCTTTACCCAACGCTGTTGAACGGAGGGGATGTCCATCTGGTCGGTGATGTGCTTATTCTCGAAAGTCAGCTGCTGAACAGCAGTGTTCTGAGGCTTCTTGAAGTTCGGCGTCACGATATACAGGTCGGCAGGAGCAGTGAACGAGTGGCGTTCCATCAGCAGCTGCTTGCCGTTGTTCATCAGATGAATCGAGCCGAAGTCAGCCCATGAGTTGTCCTTCTGACCCTCAGAACCTGACTGTGGCAGAACAGGAGTAAAGAGCTGCTTCAGTTCGCCCTTCCAGTTGACGGCATACAGGTTCTCAGTGGCGTTCCAAACGCCAATGAAGTAAATCATCGCGTCCTTAGAGTCGCTCCAAACGAAATCGTCAACGCCAGAGTCGAAGCTTTCTGTTACGTACTTCTTCTCGCCAGTAGCCAAGTTGTAGACACACAGGCGCTGGCGGTCAGCCTCATAGCCATCACGCTCCATCGATGTCCAGGCGATGTACTTACCATCAGGCGAGAACTTAGGATTCTGGTCGTAACCTACATTGTTCTTCAGGTTCTCCTTGGCGTTTACACTCTGATACTTCAGCGTCTTGGTTGGGTCAACCTTGGGTGCCTTATAGTCGGCAGGCTTGCACAGGTTCTTGGTCTCGCGCGTACCTATTATATATAAATAGATATCCGAGTCAGTCGAGATAGAATACTCCAGGCCAGTCTTCTTGCGGCAAGTATAGGCAATCGACTTAGAGTCGGGAGCCCAGTCCAGCTGTTCGATACCACCAAATGGCTCCATAGGACATTCGTAGGGCTCGCCCTCCAGAATGTCGATGCCATCCTTGATGCCATCCTCAGTCACATCAGCTACGAAGGGGTGCTGGATAGACTCTACGTAGTGGTCCCAGTGACGATACATCAGGTCGGTTACCAGTCGGCCAGTAGCCTTTGGCAGGTCGGATGGATTCTTCTTGATAATCTCGTTGAATTCGAGCGAGTGGAGCAGGATGACCTTCTTGCCATCAGGCGAGAACTTGAATCCCTCGATGTCCTTTGATGTCTTAGATATCTGCTTGCGGTCAGAACCGTCTGGATTCATGGTCCATAGCTGTCCCCCTGAAAGGAAAGCAATCTTGCCGTTATACCATGTTGGATCGGTCTCGCTCTTGCTGCCTGTGGTCAGTGTGGTATTGCCAGTACCATCAGCATTGATAATGGCAATCTTCTGCTGACTCTTGTTGGCCTTGACGCTGTAGTAACCCACCTGATAGACAATCTGCTTACCATCAGCCGAAGCCTCGGCAGCTCCGATACGTCCCATTGCCCAAAGGGCTTCAGGCGTCATGACGCGGCTCTTTAGTTTGATATTACTCTTTCCAATCACGTTATTATCTTCTGCGGTAATATTTAAAGGTAAAAAGGTAAAGAGGTAAAAAGGTAAAAACCAATTCACCAAACCTTTTACCATACTGTTTGTTGTTGTATTTCTCATCTCTTAGTTTCCTTTTACTTTTTTACCCTTTTATCTTTTTACTTCTTTTTCACTGGGTCGCAGGTTAGACCGCAACCAAGCTTTTTGAAAATCTTGCGATCCACTTCAGAGAGCATAACAGTGCTATGCACCTGACAACCACGCAGCTTAGGCAGTTGCGACAGAGCCTGACGGCACTGCTCGTCGTCTTTTGATAGGACGCTGAGGGCTACCAGCACTTCGTCAGTATGTAGACGAGGATTCCTGCCGCCAAGATATTCAATCTTTGTTTTCTGAATGGGTTCGATGAGGCTTTGTGGAATGAGCTTAGCCTCATGGTCAATGTTTGCCAGATGCTTAGTGGCATTGAGCAATAGGGCAGCAGAACAGCCGAGTAGGGGAGAACTCTTTGCAGTGATGATGGTACCATCCTCCAATTCCATAGCTGAAGAGGTGTGACCAGAGAGCTCCTGTTTGGCCTGTGCAGCTACTGTTACACGACGATAAGCCGTAGTAATCTTGGCTTGACTGAACAGCATCAGAATCTTGTTGACTTCACGCTCATTGTCAATGCCGTCGGCCATCTTGTTGGTGGCAGCATAGTAGCGGCGGATAATCTCGTCGCGGCTGGCATTGCAGCACACCTCATCGTCTGAGATGCAGAAGCCCACCATGTTGACACCCATATCCGTTGGACTCTTGTAAGGATTCTCACCATAGATACCCTCAAAGAGTGCATTTAATACAGGGAAGATCTCAATGTCGCGATTGTAGTTGATGGCAGTCTTGTCGTAAGCCTCCAAATGGAACGGGTCAATCATGTTGACATCGTTCAGGTCGGCTGTAGCAGCTTCGTAGGCAATGTTGACAGGATGCTTCAGGGGCAGGTTCCATACGGGGAATGTCTCGAACTTCGCATAACCTGCACGGATGCCACGCTTGTTCTCATTGTAGAGCTGACTCAGGCAGACGGCCATCTTGCCTGAACCAGGACCAGGTGCCGTGATGATGACCAGCTCTCGTGAGGTCTCTACATAGTCGTTCTTGCCAAATCCTTCGTCGCTGGCTATCAGCTCTACATTGTGGGGATAGCCGTCAATAAGGTAATGCACATACGACTTGATGCCCATACGTTCCAGACGATGACGGAACTGGTCGGCAGCATTCTGACCATTATAATGTGTGATGACCACTGAGCCTACCATGAAGTCACGGTCCATGAACTCCTCGCGCAGTCTGAGCACGTCTTCATCGTAGGTGATACCCAGATCGGCTCGTACCTTATTCTTTTCGATATCTTCTGCCGATACCACGATGACAATCTCTAACTGGTCGCGCAACTGTGCCAGCATACGCAACTTTGAGTCGGGCTTAAAACCAGGTAATACGCGTGAAGCGTGGTGGTCGTCAAACAGTTTGCCTCCTAATTCCAGATACAATTTGCCATCGAACTGTGCTATTCTCTCGCGAATATGCTCTGATTGTATCTTCAGATATTTCTCGTTATCAAATCCTATTTTCACTTTGAAATATGAAATTTAAAGTTTGAAATTTATGATTAGCGCTTGCGTTGTTGCTCTCGCATGGCATCAGCCTGCTTCTGCATGGCTTCCAAACGGGCAGCCAGACCTGATGCCTTCTTGGGATTGTTCTTGTTGGCCTGATAGTTGGCTTCAAGGATGGCCAGCAACTTCTCGTCGTTCGTCGTTTTACGCAGCGTCCACATGATGGTTGCCGACATAAAGAGTGAAATGAAGTAGTAGAAGTTCAAACCGCTGGAATAGTCGTTGAAGATGAAGAAGAACATTAATGGCATGATGTACATCATCCATTGCATCATCTTCATCTGTTCAGCTTGTGCACCTACCATCTGGTCCTTCTGCTGACGCATGGATATCCAAGTATAGATAAGCTGTGCGGCACAGAACAGGATACACGTCAGTGACAGGTGGTCGCCAATTCCCCAGATGTTTGTGCCCCATTCCACGATAGGGTCGTAGGTCGAGAGGTCATCCATCCACAGGAAGCTCTCGCCACGCAACTGGATAGCATTAGGCACGAAGAAGAACATAGCCAACCAAATAGGCATCTGGATGAGCATGGGAAGGCATCCTGACAGTGGAGAAACGCCGTATTTCGAATAGAGCGACATCATCTCCTGTTGTTTCTTCATCTGGTCCTCAGGTTTGTCGTACTGTTTGGTAGCCTCTTCGAACTTGGGCTTCAGCACACGCATCTTGGCACTCGACATATAGCTCTTCTTGACCATTGGGAAAGTGATGACCTTCAGCAGAATAGTAATCAGGATGAGCACAATACCCATATTGAAGCCAAAGCCTGTCAGCCAGTCGAAGACATAGAGCGTGAACCAACGGTTAATCCAGCGCAACAGCCACCAACCAAGGTCTACCAGCTGTTCCAAGTCAAGGTCTTTGCCAAAGGCACTCTGCTCCTCAACGTCCTTAATCAGACGGAAGTCGTTAGGGCCGATATACATCTCGAATTCTGAGGGTGTCTTACCTGTTGGGTCGAACGCCGTCTTCAGTCTAGCATCAAAATACTTCAGATAGCCAGAGCCTTTCTCGTCCATCTTATTGGTCAGCTGTGAACCTGCAGCAAAGTTGTCTTTAGCGATAAGGGCCACGCTGAAGAACTGGTTGCGGAAAGCCACCCAGTCAGTAGCTTCCTCCGTACTCTCTTCGTTATCGCCACTTTCTGAGAGCTTGTCAGTACCACCACTAACCTCTTTGTAATAAATAGAGGTATATCGGTTCTCAAACGAGAAGCCTTTCTCCTGCTGACGACAGTGGTCTGTCCACTCTATCTCCATCTCCTTATACGATGGGGCAAAGATATTGGCCAGGCCCTTGGTCTCAAGCGAAAGACTCAATAGGTAGTCCTTACCCAGACGGTATTTCAGCGCAATCTCGCCACCATTCTGTGCCTGAGCCTTCATGGTGACAGTAGAGTCTGTCTGCTCTGATGGCGTAAAGAAAAGGTCGGCAGTCACGATATTATCCTGCTTGCCAGCCAACATGAAGTTGAGGTTCTGGTCTTGTGCGTCGAAGAGCGTCACGTCATTCGAACCATCGATGCTCTTGAAGTTCTTGATGACGGCTTTGCGGATGACACCACCCTTAGTGTCGAGTGTCAATTGTAACTTGTCGTTCTTCAGCACTACCTGCTGTGAGGTGCCATTGAGGGCAGAACGGAAAAGGGCAGTTGTGTCGACAGCTGAACTGTCTGCCACTGTGGCTTGCTGTTTCGCTGCAAGGGCAGCCTCTTCCTGGGCCTTCTTGGCCTGCTCCTTCATGACGGTTTCAATAGAGTCTTGCTTTTTAGCGGCTTCAATCTGCTCGGCAGAAGGCTGGTTCCACCAGCTGAATCCAATCAGCACAATTGCTATTAGGACGAAGCCAATAATGGTGTCTTTATTCATTGCTTTCTTTATATTTTTACATTTTAAGGTGCAAAGGTACGAAATATAAATGAGAAATGAGAAATGAGAAATGAGAAAATATTGCTGCGGAAGCAAATTTTTCACTTTTAACTCTTCACTTTTCACTTTTTTTATTATCTTTGCACCCGAATATGAAGTACAAGTACATTTTTATACTGATAGCTGCGTTGCTGGTATCATCCAATATGTCAGCACAGCGCAGAAGCAAGAAGGCAAAGCAGCCGTCTAAGGTGGAGGTTGTCGCACAAGAGAAAGTCGATACACCTCAGGTCGTTAAGAACTATAGCGATTCGCTGACGGTATTGCGTCAACAGCTTGATTCCATACAGCGTATTAACGAGGCATTGCGTCAAGAAGTGACAGACGGTCGTTACTTCCGTTTGTTTGCGCCTACCACTTTCTATCATTCTGGTGCAAATAAGTCGCTGTCACTGACGCCAAATACTGGTGACGAAGTGACGGATGCTGTCGATCAGGCTATGATGTCGCTGTATATGCGCCGTCCTGACTTGGTAAAGAATAACGAGAGTCGTTTGCGTGAAGTGGGTTCTTTGCGCGAAGATGTCAATCAGGAACTGACTCAGGAGGTCAATTTGACGGAGAAAGCACTCCCCGTACCTGAAGAACCTGATGCTGTGCCCATCGGACTGGTGGTGGTGAAGCCTAATTTCTGGAAGTTTAAGGGTGATGGTTATCTGCAGTTCCTTCAGAACTTTGTGTCTGGCAACTGGTATAAGGGCGGTGAGAGCAACTATTCCGCAATAGGTGCTGTGACGCTTGACTTGAACTATAATGATAAGGACCGTATTACCTTCGAAAATAAGCTTGAGATGAAACTGGGTTTCCAGACTTCTCGTACTGATACTGTTCATGCGTTCAAGACTAATAACGACCTTCTTCGTCTTACTAGCAAGCTAGGTCTTCAGGCTCATAAGCGTTGGTACTATACCCTGCAATTATTGGCTTATACGCAGTTCGCCCGTGGTTTCAAGGCTAATGATGAGTTTGTCTACTCTGACTTCATGTCACCGTTTAAGTTGAATGTCGGTATCGGTATGGAGTATAAGGTTGAGGCTTTGAATAAACGTTTGACTGGTAACCTTAACTTCCTGCCTTTGTCATTCAACTTTATGTATGTTGGTCGTCATGCATTGACTTCACGTAACGGTATTAAGGGTGATCATCATACTTTGGAGGATTTTGGTTCGCAGTTTACTGCCAACATACAGTGGAAGATAGCTGATCAAATCACTTATAAGACGCGCCTCTATGCGAATACATCCTATCACCGTGCCTTAGTGGAGTGGGAGAATCAGTTTGAGTTGAAGGTGTCGAAGTATATCTCAGCTAACCTGTTCCTCTATCCTCGCTTCGACGATTCGAATGTTCGTGATGACAAACTGGGTTATATCCAGTTCCAGGAATACAGCTCGTTGGGTCTGAGCTACCAGTTCTAATAAATAATAAAGCACTGCCGTCAAGCAGTGCTTTATTTATCACTTATCGTTTATCACTTATCACTTCTCATTTCTCACTTCTTATTTCGCTTCTGTCATATCACCCTCAATATATAGGCGAGTCATCTCGACAGCCCCGTTAGTGCGGACGGTGATAGATTTCTTGAAGTGACCAGGAAATTTACCTGCACCATTATAGGTTACTTTGATTTCGCCCTTCTCACCAGGTTTTATAGGTGTCTTGGTGTAAGATGGTACGGTACAGCCACAAGTGGCAATGGCCTGATTGATGACCAAATCCTGTTCGCCCACATTGGTAAAGTTAAAAGAACAGGTAACCTTTGAATCCTTCTCAGAGAAGGTTCCGAAATTGTGTGAAGTCTTGTCAAATTTGATTTCTGCAGGCTTCAATTCGCTTGTCGGCGTCTGTGCAAAGGTGGAAGTCAGACCTCCAACCATCATCAACGCCATAACTATCATCTTTTTCATTGTCTTTCTTTTTTTTGAGTGATTAAATCGCTGCAAAAGTAAGGCATTTTCTTCATACCTGTATCATTTACATAGCTATTTTTAGTTAATTTAACTCACAACAACTTTTCCTTTCTAATTTTATGTTGTATATTTGCACCATAATATCTACAACTTAAAAACATTTTAGCGATGAAGAAACTGACAATCGTAACCGTACTGGTAGCATTGCTGTCTTTTCCAACAGACATGAATGCTCAGGGATTCCTGAAGAAATTGAAGCAGAAAGCTCAGCAGGCAGTCATGGGCAATCAGGTAGAGGAGAGTGAAGAATCCAGTGAGGAACTACAGACAATGAGCGATGAACCTGCCGACCCATCGAAGCTGGCAGTGGCTGATGGAAGCGATATCGTGCCAAAGCGTAAGACTTCGACAGTTACTTGGGATGGAACAGTAACACCTTCGTCAGCTTCAACGCCTGAAGCACTGATGAGGGAGTTGCCCCAGTTGCCTTCGGCTGAGAAGATGGCCCGTAGCACCATGGAAGAACGAGATACCTACACGATGCAGATAGCTCGTGTCGTGGCTCGTGCCGAGCAGTTGCAGGAAGCTTCCAAGGAATGCTCAGATGCCGATATGGAGGCGTTGCGTGAAAAGTGGGAACGTAAGATTCAAGATTTGTTCGGCCTGACGAAGGAGGAAATGGCCATTTTGAATGACGAGAATGCTCCTGAGTCGAAAAAGGAACCTATCCAGCAGAAGGTGATGATGAAAATCATGGGTGGCAATGTGGATCAAGCCGAGCTGAAGCGTTTCGAGAATATGAGCGAAAAAGAACAGCAGGCATATATCAAGGCTCATCCTGAATTTATACAGAAAATGCAGAAGATGGCGCAGAATGCAGGCAACTTCCGCAATCAGATGAATCAGATGACAGGTCCGCTTACGAGCTATGAGGCCAAGGTAGGCCAGTTGGCGCAGAACTTGGCAAAAACTATGGAACGTGAGTTCAAACATAGTTATGAAGGCATCGGCAAGAAATATAACAGCAAGTTACAGAAACTGTACGACCAGATATGCAGTACCAATGACGCTGCCCAGATTGATGCGCTCTACGAGGAAGCCGACAAGTTGCTCTATAACTATCGCTTAGAGGCTGCTAAGGAGTATCGTGCCTCATTATTGCGACTGATTGCCGAGCATAAAAAGTTTGCTGCCGAATACGCTCGTCTGAGTCAGGAAGTTGTGAATAGTGGCGACCTGCCTGCATGCGCTATCGGACGTACTGATCTCAACAGTGTCATTGTAGTCGGCAATATTCTTGACGAGGCCTATAAGGAACTGCCCGAGTTGGAAGCTTCACCAGTTTGCAAAGAGACCATCTACGAATTGCAGAAGGGCTGGCGCTTTGGCTATTGGGAATGTCGTGGATACATCGGTGGCGTCAGCGACTTCAAGTCACCTGGTGGCAATTGGCCTCTCTTAGCTCAGAACGATGATACGAACGAATATGCTGTTGTGGAGAATGGTAAGTTCCGCAAGATTAGCGAAGAAGAGTTGAAGGCCATCAATAAGAAGGCCGATGCTCGTCAGAAGAAGGGTGCCAATTTGGGTAAGAATCCGCCATATGGAGTGTACAAGAGTCGCAGTGGCAAACGCATGGTAGAATACTCGAAAACAGGTGAGGTCATTATCAATGGCATGACTACTTTTACACCCTCAGCCTTCACTGTCAATCCAGACCGTTTGGAGTGGATTATTTTTGATGGCGGCAAAATCGTGAAGTGTACATATAAACTTTAAAGGCGCTTCGATAGTGAAAAGTGAATGGTGAATAGTGAAAGGATGAAACGTATGGTTATGCTGTGGTTGCTGCTTATAGGCAGTGCCACAGCATTTTCCACGAATTATAGGAAAGTCTTTAGTGACGATTGGACATCAGCCGAGCGCTATGTCAACGAGCATCGTGCTGAATGGCAGCAGGAGTTCGACCTCTTTGGCGTTGATGGTCGAGTAGCTGAGGCTATCGTCTTTCCTGAACTCATTCGCTATTCCATGTGGCAGGACGAGATTGAGCGTGCTGCCGTCAATGGCCTTTATGTGACAAAGGGTAGGGAAGGGGCAGACTTCTCTATTGGCCGATTTCAAATGAAACCGTCGTTTGCCGAAGAAGTTGAACAGGCCTGGAACCATTCTTCTCTATCGAAGGAATATGGCTTTGTTTTTAATGTGCAACCAAACAACGAAGCACGCCGTTCTCGCATTCGTCGACTAACTACGATGCAGGGCCAGTGTCGCTATCTGGCCATTTTTATCCGTCTGTTGCAACAACGCCATCCCCAGCTGTCACAGTTGTCTGTTAAAGAACAGGTTCGCTTTTTGGCAACAGCTTACAACCGTTCGTTCTCAGCTTCTTTTCAGCAAATACAGAAGATGCAACGCGAACGTCATTTCCATACCGATGTTATCAAGACACGCAGCACTCGTTTCCATTGTTATGCTGACATCGCGGTAGCATTTTTCTCATTAAAATGAATTTATTCTTTATAGTTTGCGTGAATTACATATTTATTTTGTAATTTTGGATAGAAAAAGCAATCTTTCTTTGTATAAAGGCAGTTCGGGGGATTGGGAAATGTCGCGGGTTACGATTTGGAGACCGTTCTCAATTCCACGTTCTGC
>CACWOS010000060.1 GCA_902762565.1 uncultured Prevotellaceae bacterium | reverse complement strand
TATGGCAACAACCCCAGCCGTCTGAAGGTAAAGTGCTATGGTGCTGACGATGTTCGCGAGGGTGTCGCTATCCTGTGGAAGGAGAACGTTGACGTGTCTATCACGGGTAACTCTACCAACCCCACCCGCTTCCAGCACCCCGTTGCAGGTACCTATAAGAAGGAGCGCACGCTGGCTGGCAAGCCCTACTTCTCAGTAGCTTCCGGTGGTGGTACGGGTCGTACCCTGCACCCCGACAACATGGCTGCTGGTCCTGCTTCTTACGGTATGACCGACACCATGGGTCGTATGCACTCTGACGCTCAGTTCGCAGGTTCTTCTTCTGTTCCTGCCCACGTTGAGATGATGGGCTTCCTGGGTATTGGTAACAACCCAATGGTAGGTGCTACCGTAGCTATCGCCGTAGCTATCGACCTCGCCCTGAACAAGAAGTAAAAAGGTAAAAAAGTAAAAAAGTAAAGGGGCCTCGCCAAACGGCGAGGCCTCTTTGTATAAACAAATATGCCGAAATATTTGGCGGTTTCAGCAGAATATCTTATCTTTGCAGTCCAATAAAATAGAACTCAACTTTGCATTGAAGGAAAAGATGATAAGCAAGCAAGTATTAATCAGAACGGTCTACGTCTATGTGATACCATATATGGTATTGCTCATGGTCGTACTCGGATTGATGTGTGCGTATCCGAAGCCAGAGCTTCACATGCTGTTAAACTCCCACCATTCCAGCATTCAAGATACTTTCTTCAAGTATTATAGTGTGTTGGCAGAATGGCCCTTGTATCTTCTGGCTCTGCTCCCCCTGTTGTGGAAGAAGACCAAGATGACCATCTTCTTTGCCATGTGCGAACTGACGGGAGGTGCTATCTTACAGATATTGAAACATATCATCAGTACCGACCGTCCTGTCAGTGTGTTTGAGCATTACCAGCATTTGGTTTTGCCTTTGGTGCAGGGAGAGACGATGTATCATAGTAATTCGTTCCCTTCAGGACACGCCTCCACATTCTTTATGTTTTGTACCTGCTGTACGATTATTCTGGCATATTACTATAGTCGGAAAGACAAACCACACAACATCAGAACGCAAATTCTGTTTAGCGCGTCATTGTTATTACTGTTGGTTCTTGCTGCCATGGGCGCATACTCACGCGTCTATCTCTCCCAACACTTCCTGTCAGATGTTTGCGTGGGTAGCATTATCGGCTTTATAACTCCGTTCCTGATGTTCTACTTGTGCAGAAACAAGATCTTGAAACTTAAAAACGAAGGAAGCAGATGATGGCATTATTACGCAAGGCGAAGAAAGTATTCTCTATCCGTCTTTCACTATTCACTTTCTCCTGCATTATTAGCATCGGTACACTGCTGCTGTACAACATACCATTCTTTCAGTTCGTCATCAACAACAGCAATGAAGGTCCGTTTGGTGTCGTCTGGCTGACAGCATCTCTGGTGGTCTTTATGTTGGTGCTGAACTTTATGATGACCTATCTGGTCATGTTCTGCATGAGAATAGTGGGGCGCATCCTGCTGGCCATCCTGTCTATCATCAATGCCACAGCCGTCTATTTCATTCTGACCTACAACGTGTTCATCAATGCCACGACCATTGAGAACGTGTTCAACACCAGATACTCGGAGGCTTCAGGTTTCTTCAGCTGGGGACTATGGCTTTTCATCCTTGCCTTTGGCGTCCTTCCCGCCTTGTTCTGTCTGTTCCAGCCAGTGGTGATTGGCAAGGCCAAGAAGCTTGGCATTTATGGCGGTGGTTCGCTGGCCGTCATACTTGTCGTCGGATTGCTGAACATCAACCAGACGCTGTTCATCAGTCAGCACGACACCGAATTAGGAGGATTGCTACAGCCTTGGTCGTATATTGCCAACACCTATCGTGTCATTAGCTTTAGTCAGGACGAACAGGCCGAGGAAATCAAACTGCCCGACGGCAAGATTACAGATAGCGAGAAAGCTGTGGTGGTGCTCGTCATCGGCGAGTCGGCCAGAAAAGCCAATTTCCAGCTCTACGGCTACAAGCGTGATACCAATCCACTGTTGTCGAAACAAAAGGAGCTGAAGGTGTATCAGGCCAACTCATGTGCCACCTATACCACAGCCGGCAGCAAGGCTATTCTTGAACCGAAAGACTGCGGTGACCTTTATGAGCTGCTGCCCAACTATGCCTTCCGGACGGGCGTCGACGTGTCGTGGCGTACCTCTAACTGGGGTGAGCCACCCATACATATCGACGAATACCTGCCGGATACGGAACTGGCTAAGCAGTATCCTGATGTAGATAGCGGCTATGACGGCATCCTCTTTGCAGGACTACGTGAACGTATCGAGTCCAGCAAGAAGGACAAGGTGCTCATCATCCTGCATACTAGCACCAGCCACGGGCCACAATACGCCAACAAATACCCCAAGCAGTTCGAGGTGTACAAACCTGTGGCTATGAATGTGGAAGAGGGTGAGAAGAACGTAGGCATGCTGGTCAATGCCTACGACAATACCATCCGCTATACGGACTATCTCCTGGACAGTCTGATTAACACCCTGCGCACCATGACGGACTGGAAGAGTGCCATGATTTTCATTTCCGATCATGGTGAATCACTGGGTGAGAACAAGATGTTCATGCATGGTCTACCCATGAAACTGGCACCCAAAGAGCAATACGAGATACCGTTCCTGGTATGGACTTCAGAGGGTTTCAGGACATACAAGGACCAGTTGCCAGCAGTGTTGGAGCAGCATTACATTTTCCATTCCGTCCTCAACCTGCTATCCATCCAATCGCCAGCCTACAACGAAGACTATGATATATTCCAAGTTACGCCACTTGATGCTAGTCATAAGCGTTAGCTTTTGCGGGCAGACGATGGCTCAAGGAGAATCGATTTCCTTTCTGAAGAAGATAGGAACCAAGCTAGACTCTATGGCGGTCAAGGGTGTTGACCGTCGCTATATCGATGCTCCTGAGAGGCCTTGGCAGATTATCGCGAGAGGGAATGTGAACCAGACCATCGTGAGCATGAATACCGAGGGAAACATCTACGGGGTAGATTATAGTGCTAATCCCTATCTGAAGACCAAGCCTTCGCAGTATGTTGGTCTGTGGTTAGGCTACAGAGGCTATGGCTTGGGCTATACGGTGAACGTTGGTGGCGACAAAGGTATGAATCTGACTTTCGGCGCCACGGGTGGTTCCTATGGCATCAATGTGCGCATCCACTCGTTTGAGAATAGCACCCCTAATTTTAATTTTTCCTACAATCTTCTTACTATGGAAGAGAAGGAAGCCTGGGATGATGTAGAGCTGACAGACCCTATCCATGTGAGAACGGTTCTTGCCGACGGATACTATATGTTCAACGGCAAGCGGTTCTCCTATTCCGCAGCCTACGACCAGTCGGCCATTCAGAAGCGTTCCGCTGGTTCGCTGATGGCTGGATTCATGTACAACTATACGCGTATCGACTATGCCTCCGACTCTAATGGCGACCTCGTCTATCTGATGGACGGACTGGGCAAGGTAAAGCTTTGGCAGGGTAGTGTGGGTGTGGGCTATGCCTACAACTGGGTACCCGTCCGCGGACTGCTTGTCAACGTCATGTTCATGCCTATGCTGACCTTTGTCAACAAGCTCAAGGCCTACGGCTATGCCACCAACATGGAGGAGATGATGGAAGATCCCATCTTCTGGGACAAGGATATTTCCTTCGAAGAATGGGATAAATGGTACTATGATAATATACGTATAAGCCCTGCAGGCAACCAGACATTCAACAGCGGACTGAGCCTGGGTTACGACGCCCGTATGTCGCTGACCTACAACTTTGAGCGATTTTACATCAATGCCTACGGACAATTCAACAATATCCGCTACCATCATAACACCAGCAGCGGTTATCTGAACGACTGGTTCATCAACACTTCTATTGGTTTTCGATTTTAACAGAACAAACAAAAAGCAGTATATATAATTCTAAATTTCAAAACAATGATGAAAAAGATGATGAATTGGGTGATGGCTGCCACCCTCATTTGCGGCGCATGTATCATGACCTCCTGCAAGGAGAAGCAAGTTCAGCAAGCCCAAGAGAACAATGCTGAGGTGCAAGTGGCCGATTCTGCCAAAAAGGTGGTAAGCACCGAACTGATCCGCACCAGCCAGAGCTGGGACGGTGTGGAGCTGCCCGACTACTTCAAGGGTCGCCCCGAACTGGTGGCTGTAAAGTACATCTTCCCTGCTGGCCAGAAGCTGGGCTGGCACCACCATGTGGCCATGAACTACGGCGTGCTGGTGCAGGGCGAGCTGACCATCATCGGACTGGATGGTAAGACGAAGGTCGTACACGAGGGCGAGGCTGTTGTCGAAATGGTAGGTACCATCCACCACGGCGAAAACCGCGGCACGAAGGACTGTATCCTCTACATGTTCTACCTCTCGCAGAAAGACCTGCCACTAGCCGTGCAGCACCCAGAAATCACGAAATAGCAACGTAAACATTCGATAATTTAACAAGAAAACAGTCAAAAAGTCGTTGTAAAATGACTGATTTTTGTCGATTTTTAGGTCAAAAAAGGCTGATTTTGGCAAAATACTACCATCTGCCACCATTCTACCACCACCGCTCAAACCATTTATTTATGGGCATTTCAGATGGGGTGGTGGTAGAGTGGTAGATAATTTTTAAAAAAAATTTTTGTAAGATAAGTAATAGCTTAAAAAACGAGGAGGCACCGCTACGCGGTAGTGACGTCATCTTTCACCCGTTCCGACGTCATCTACGACCCGTTCCGATGATACTTTAGGGGGGTAAGATATCATCGGAACGGGTCGTAGATGACGTCGGAACGGATGGAAACAATCGTCGGAACGGGTCGAAAGTATCATCCCTTTGGACTTCCCTGAAAAAGCCCTCCCCTTATACTTCCTTATCTTGCCATACGATAGATGGCCTCCATCATTCTCGTAATACTCATATTTATAGTTATGAGCATCGAGGATGGCATCGGGAGGCTCTGGCAACTGTAACAGTTCGTGTGTATCGCTTAGCCCAGAATTGAAACTAATATGGTGACACTTAATCAGTTCGGTACGGATAGGGATTCCGCGTTCGCGCAGAGCCTCCAAATAGTCCGTGTTTGTCCGCTGCTTATATCTCGAAGTCGAGACATGAGCGCTGAACGGTATAGGGACGGACCTTACCGTTGGCTACAGCTACATGCTCGGGATGAACGGCATAGCCCTTCAATGCCTCTTCGCTCTCCAACGTACTGTCGAGCATCACGTCAGCATTCGACGAAGCCAGACGTCCATCGATATGTACCTTGACACCGATGAGTCCAGGCACCTTGCCTACCAAGCCTTCCAGCCCTTCTTTAATACCTGCCTTCACGGCTTTCTTCTCTTCTTCCGAGAGTTCTGGATTCAATGTCCAGAGAATAATGTGCTTGACCATAACTATATAAATTAGGAATTAGTAATTTGAAATTAGCAATTATGATTACTTTAGGAAGGGAGGCGGTGATACGAGGTGCATCGATTCCTGTGTCACGGGATGCGTAAACCAGATTTCTGTGGCATGCAACATCAGTCGCTCACCCTTCGTTCCATATAGCTCATCGCCAACGATAGGACGTCCTAAACCATCGGGATGCGCACAATGGATGCGCAACTGGTGGGTACGTCCGGTCTGTGGATAGAGGGCTACAATATTAGGACTGATGAACTCGTAATCTGTCACCGCCCGTTTGCCATGTTCCATATCTACGACCTGCCTTGGACGATTCATCGGGTCAGGGCGAAGAGGCAAAGAGATAGTGCCTTTTATAGCAGCGGACTTACACGGACTTTTTCGGACTGTCCGTGAGAATCCGCTGTCGTCCGCTGCCTCTAACAAAGCTATATACTTCTTCCGAACTTGGTGTTTGATGAACTGTTCCTGTAGCGGTCTGTACACTTCTGGCGTCTTGGCAACGATGAGCAGGCCGCTGGTACCCATATCCAACCGATGGGCAATGATGCTGCCTGGATAACGTTCCTGCATGACGGACTCTACAGAATACTGCTCGATGCGACCACGTGTCGACAGCATGCCACTGGGCTTGTTGACCACCAATAGCCATTCGTCCTCGTAGACTACGGGAATATCCATCCGCCTGAAGCCCAACAGTTCCGGGTCTGGGTCGACATCTAGCCCTTGCAACATCCACGTCAGGATAGGCTTACACTTACCACGACAGGCCGGATAATAGTTCAGATGCTGGCGCAATTCCGTCTTCGTCGACGGTCCCCACCAGAACTCTGCCATACAGACGGGTTTCAGTCCCCGCTGATAGGCATACTGCAACAGCTTCGGTGCACAACAGTCACCCGTACCTCCTGGTGGCAGCGGGAACTTCCTGCGCAACTTCTCCTTATTGTAATAGGACTGCCAGATATCTACCAGATCCTTTACCTCTCCCCGAGCATTCAACAGCTGATACTGATGGAACAACCACAATTGCAGCTCCTGCGACATTTCTCTGGTATCTTGAGAGTCCTTAGATAATCTGGAGATTTCCCGTTCCTTGGTCTTGAAATAGCCGTCGGGCTGCTGCGCATCATATACAGGCGGCACAAAATAGTCCCAGTCGTTACGACCAGCCAGCAGACCGCTATAAGCCGCTAAGAAGTCATATGACTCCCCTCTAGCTCGGGAGGAGTCGGGGGTGGCTTCCACCACCAACACCCCAAACATTTTTCCGGTGTCGGCATCCGCCTTGATCTCCTCATGTGTCGCAATATACTGCTGCACCTCCTTCGCTGCCAATTGGCATAGCGGATGCGGTTC
The DNA here is from genome assembly GCA_902762565.1 of uncultured Prevotellaceae bacterium. GTDB lineage: Bacteria > Bacteroidota > Bacteroidia > Bacteroidales > Bacteroidaceae > Prevotella. The sequence goes on along the minus strand of CACWOS010000060.1, from coordinate 10,348 downwards.
GTAAGCAAAAGGATACGTGAACCGTTCCGGTCTTGGGATGTCAGTATGCAGTGGATGTATCACCATAAGTGCTCCAATATGTCGGTCAACTGTTCAGCATAGTAGCCCCTCGCCATGATTTTCCTGTCAGCATCCAACAAGTACAGGGCTGGCAGGCTCGACAGGTCGTAGCACTTCTTGTCCCACAACTCTAGGGTTGCCATCGTCTTCATCCATGTCTCCGGCATGTCACCTAACATCGCGCGCCACGGCTCCTCTTCAAATCCTGCATTGACCGTCATCACCTGCAGCACTTGCTCATCAATCAGTTGCTTCACCAACGAGGAGTGTTTCAGTCCAAAGATGGCCTGACGACAAGCGCCACAATCGGGGTCGAAGAATACCAGGATGGTCAACCTACCCGTAGGCAGTGAGTCCAGTTCCACTACCCTACCCTCCGCCGTCATGGAACGGAAGTTCTCTGCCACCACCACCGAGTCGGCAGACACAACAGTATCATTAGACACGACATGGCTTTGAGCACTCATGCTAAGTACCCAAAGCCACGTTAGTATTGATATGAGGATTCTCATTCTATTGTCTACGATTATATTATAATCTCTTCAACCAAATACTAAAGAAGCGGTCATAAACGATATAACCCTCGAGTGTCTGATAAACCAACTCCTTCTCAACAAGGACCTCAAGTGCAGACTTGATACTGCTACTACTGGGCAGATTGTAATTTCTAATAAACTCTACGCCTTGGGGCTGCTTAACAATACCCATAGAGGCTATTGCTCTCAACAAACAACGTTGATTATCAGTAAGGAAGCTGAAAACCGTATGATAGTGAGGAGCCATAGAGTTTACATGGAACATGATGGCATCAGCCACTTGGGATACATATTGCATCGTTACCCGCGCTCTCAAGTTGATGAAAAGCATGGCGAATAAGGCCTGTCTTCCCTATTTTTCGTGGAGAAATCAGTGTAACATTGCGCCCATTTCTCAAGGCAGAGATGATCTTTTCAGTCTCTTCAGTCCGATCAAAGAAATAGCCCGGGCCTTCATAACCCTGATAAACAAAGGGATTCTCTAATTTCTTCTTCTTTTGTCTTGCCATATTCCCATCATTTTTACCACGACAATCCTGTCACGAACTTTTCGTGACGGATTATTCGTGATGCAAAGATAGTGCAAATCGAACGAAAAACCAAATTTTTATCCAAAAAAGTTTCTTCTCGCTATGGTATCGTCGTAGTAGTTTCCTGCTTACCGATTGTCACATTCGTATTACCCGTCACCTCCGCATTGTTACCACCACCATAGACGTTACCGCGGATGTCAACACCCATGACGTCTTTCTTTTCATAATAGGTAGTACCATCCACTGCAGTACCTGTAGTAAGAGCGGTATAGACAAACGGATCTGCAGTTGTTCCCTTTCCGCTACGAGTGTAGTAACCGATCACGGAGGCACCAGCTGCAACCTCTTTTACCACATAAACCTCTTCAATGATGGCGATGTTGACAGCAGTATTACCGATGACCTTAGCAGCATTACCTCCACCGAATACGTTGTTGATGGCACCTATCTTGCCCTTGGCATGCGACGGGATTGGATAATGGTTAGGTGTTTCAGCATTATCACCTACTTCGGATGAATCATCATTGTAATATCTGCCGTAGGCTTCATTGATGTTCACCGTCGGATTACCCACCATCGTAGCACCAGTACCAAAGCCACCGCCATAGATGTTGCCAATGCTGGTAAACGATTTGACGTTGACCTGTGGGTCATCGTAGAGCGGATCATCCCCTTTTTCTATCGGCTTGTCTTTACTGTCATAGCCATAGACCGAGTAGCCTGCCTGGTTGCCGCCACCATACAGCTCACCGATTTTGATAGGCTTACAGCCTACCTCCTCGATATTCACCGTGATGGATCCCTTGATAGTACCACTCAGGTTATTACCGCCAAACACACGATCGAATGTACCGTTGGTGATATTCAGCGTCACATTACCTTGGATAGCAGCAGCCTCAGCACCACCGTAGGCAGCCTGCAGTCCTGGGATACAAGCCATGTGCAGTTTCGCCTCAGCATCCATCGGTGCACTCTTACCACCGCCGTATGCCTCGTCGACACAGAAGTCACAACCGCTGCTTTCATCCAACAAAGTAACTGCGGTCTGACGTACATTTCCCTTCGTGTTCGAACCACCAAACACACGGTGGATTGTACCACCAAAGATATTCACTGCTGCCTTTCCTGAGCCATAAACATATTTGGCTATAAAAGCCGCTCCCTCGGCCCCCTCGGTTCTCTTCTCTTTAGTATTATAGGTTTCTTCTTCAGCAGAATAATCCTTGAATCCCACATTAGCGCCTGGATTGGGATCGCCATTGGGTAAGTTATCCTTACCATTACCACCACCAAAGACTTCTTCAATCTCATACGTACCATTAACGGTCAAGTTCGTTGCCGGTGTTGAAGCGGCATTACCGCCGCCATACACGTTTTGAATACTTGTCAAGCCGCAACCGTCAATGATGACATTGGTCGAATAGGTTGTATTCTGACCATCATCGCTTGTAGTGGTTGGATTGGGTCCTATAGGTGTATAAGCTGCCAAATTGCCGCCACCATAAACGGCATGTACGTCATACTTACTGTCATTAATGGCCTTCTTGATGTTTTCGAGAGCCGTCTGCTTCTGTGTCGCTGTGGCCTCCGTATCATCGAGAGTTGCTTTATCCGTCGAAATGTCAAGACCTAATTCATCTGCCGTCGCAAACAGGATGATTTTCTTTATATTTGCAAGAGCCGTTTGCTTTTCCGCATCGGTAGCCCCTTCCTTATTATAATTGGCCAGATTAGTATCGTATGCTGTTTCTTGTTCCGTTTTTGCATTTTCTGAAGCAGCGTTAAGGCTCGCAATGCTTTCCTTTATTGTACTCAGCGTTCCAATATTGTCTAAGTCTGCTGTCGCCTTAAAGAACTTCGTTACAATATCATTTTTTGCAGCATTCTGCGTACCATAGACATGGACTGTGACGGTCTGTTGAGGCGATGCATTCGTATTGTTACAACCAAAGATGTCACCCTTTACAGCACAGCCACTGGCAGTGCCAATATTATCAGCATCTTTACCTTTGCACTGCGGTTTGTTCAGGTTCACCTCAACCGTCTTCGACACACCATAGTCTTCTGAATCATCACCAGCATCCGTCGTACCCATACAGCCGCCATAGACATTCTGATGGATGGTGCCACCGGTCAAGTTAACTTTGATATGTCCATGAGACTCAGCCTCATTGACTTCGGTTGTCGAAGTGTCGTCTTCCACGTCGGCCTGCATCTTACCATAATTTGCATGATTAGCCATCGCAAAATAGGTACCCACAGAGGCCAAACGTCCGCCTCCATAGACGGAGCCCTTCATGGTACCACCTTCGATATTAACTACAACATCTCCAGCAACCACACCAGCTGTCTTTGCCGTAACAGAACCTTGTCCGCCACCGAAAACGTTGCCATCATAGCCAGACTTGCCGTCGCAACCAATGACCGTTGTCTTATTCGCTGCCTGACTGATAGTAGTAGTGGTATTACCCAACACGTGACCATCCTCACCACCGCCATAGACGGAACCGTAGACCGTTCCGCCAGAGACACTGACAGTAGTCTGTGCCACATTCGTACTGGTGTTGAAGAAGATACGTTTGTCGCCCATACCAGCACCGTAGATATGCCCTAATGTGGGCAGCGCTTCTATCTCTGCTTTGGTACGCGGTACACCGACGGTACCTCCCGTCATTGTGACGGTAACAGCTCCTTCAATATCCGCCATCTCGCAACCGCCATAGACATTGTTTAGGATATGACCACCAGAGATGGTCACCGTGGCCGTACCTCCCACTTGTCCGGCAGAGCGCAACCAATAGCCTGGAGCGTATGGATAGTAGCCCGAGCCGCCTCCGAACACATTGCCAAAGAACGTATGGCCATCGGTAGCAGTAGGACGTCCGCCTTCCGACGTGGAACGTCTATCTGCCTCAGGAATATTTGTGAAGTTCGTGTAATCGTATTTACCAGCTGTTGATGCATACTGGTCGTAAGGACTATGATCACCTGAATATGTCCAGTGGGCTGTCGGATTCAGCGATGTAGCGCTCCAATCAGTATCAGTATAGGCAACCGTCTGACCAACACCACAGCCTATCTGACCACCTTGTATCTTAACCACAGTATTCCCTAGCACATGACCACTCTCGCTGCCGCCATAGACGGATCCCGTCACCAGGCCGCCGCTGATGGTCACATCAGTATTGTCGACATAGATGACTCGCTCCAGATTCGGATAGTCAGCAAGGGCCTGTACCTCACCTCTACCGGCACCAAACACATGGCCAAAGTCATCTGGGCCACCTGTCTCGTTAATCATCTTTGCACCAGTATTACCGACAGTACCACCACTGACAGTTACCGTACACTTACCTGTATTTGAAGTAACACTTGTTATCTTACCTGGCATGTGGATATCGTTGCTGGCTTCTCGGGTGAATAAGCCCACCGAACCCATAGCACCACCGCCATAGACGTTATGCACCACATGGCCACCTGTGATATTAACCTCTGTGTTACCTCGCACAATTCCTGCCAGGCGGTTGAAATAAATCTTCGCAGGAGTGCTGTCATCATCATCGTGGTCAATCTCATACGTATCTGTACCACAACCGCCGCCATAGACATTACCACGATAGGCATATGCTGCACCACCGTCAATCTGGGTGTCTGTAATACCGATAGTACCCTTCTTGATCTCTACTAATGCATCCGTGAAGGTATGTCCATTCTCACCACCGCCATAAACAGAGCCTTTAATCGTAGGACCTGTTTCTGCATTGGCATCACCAATCGTGACATGCGTCTGATGAACCCATGCCTGCTTGTCGGTAATACCACCCGGCTGTCCCACGTCACCACGCGACGAACCGAACACCATACCGTTCTCCTTACCTGTAGTACCAATGGTACCGCCAGTGATAGTGACAGTACATGCACCGGTATTTTCTGTAGCAAGAGCATAAGGCATTCCAACGGGGACCTCAGGATGAGCAGTATGATAATCATTGTCGGCATAGGTAAAGGTACCCACCGAACCGTAGGCGCCACCGCCATAGACATTGTGCAGAATGGTAGGCGAGCCACTGATACTAACAGTAGTGCTGCCCTTCACGATACCAGCAGTCACATCATCAGCCTTACCTTTACCACCACCATAGACGTTACCATACTCAGCTCCGCCCAGATTTTCAGTACCAATGGTGCCGCCAGTAACTTTCACTTCGGTATCACCACCAACACCAGATTCCTCTCCACCGCCATAGACGCTTTCTAAGACGGTGGTGGTGCCGTCGATGGAGAGAACTGCTTTCGCAACCTCGCCAAGACCGGTGAGTACAGTATTAGTATATAATATGTGGTTAGACAAATCGCTACCAGACTGTCCATTGGTTAGGGGTTTACCTGCTGCTGCTGCATTTTGCCATGTGAATGTTGTCGTGCCGGAAAAAACACCAGGTTCGAACATACCTGATTGGGAGTTGTAGTTAGGATTTTTTGTAAAACCTGCGTCTCTAACTTCGACAGTTGGAATTGATGCAGAGTATCCAGCACCATAGACACTGCCTTTCACCGTACAGTCTTCAAGCTTAGAAGTGGCAGTGCCTACTACTTTTCCTAAGTTACCGCCACCATAGAAGTTTGTCTCAACGGTACATTTCTTCAGTGTAGATAACACGTCGTTGCACTGTGCTAAAGAGAAAGAAGCAAATTTTACATATAGACGCGCTCCTGTCAAGCCGCTGGTCCACACAAAGAATTCGTAGTCGAAATCGGTCGCGACACCAGGACCTTTCCTACCATAGTCTTTACCTGTCTGTGAAGATTGTGTAGTAGTTCCGTCAAAATACTTTCCTCGATCAGTGGTATAGTAGCCTTGGAGTGTAGACCAATTCTGTTCTCCGTCTTTGTCGTAATATTTCTTTTTAGCTATAGAGGTTCCACCATATCCTGCTCCGAAGAATTTACCGAATGTACATCCTTCCGCATTGGTGGTAACTTTCTTGCCTCCCTGCATATTACCAAACTTAGGACCGCCACAGAAGAGTGTCACGTAGCTGTTAAAAATATCTGTGGTGACATTACCTGTAATGGGCTTTGCATCATTGATGCCGCCGCCAAAGAAGTTGTCGATATCTGCATTATAAATCTGCCAGTGAACACTGCCGTCGATTTGCTCTAGAGATGCTCCTGCAGCCTCATGGATATAACCACCGCTGATATAGCATTCAGCATTGTCAGTTCTTACCTGAGCATCCGCCTTGTAAGTTCCCGTAAGGTAGAAACCAGGGAACTCACCTCCTGTTACCGATACAGGCACATGGGGCGTGGACTGGCTTCCGTCACTGTGGGTACCCATTCCAAATTCATTAATCCACACATTGCTACCTAAATGAATATATATGGTGTGACCATCCACACTTGATGACTGCGTGGAAACGAACTGGTCAATGACACCTCCAAGAAGAATAAGCGGAGCATCACTTTTTGTAAGACTTGCTTGATTCTCGTATTCCAACTGCGAGGTATAGAAAGACGAAGTATTGGTAACTTCAAACCAACCCTTTGTCTTGAAGATTGTGAAATTACAAATCTTGCTGGCACCATTAGGCTTCTGTGCTTGTGCCGTACCCGGAATATTCAAGAAGTCGAAACGAATAGGTGCTATCGAGGTACGATCTTTATGATGATATATCAAACTATAGTCAGGTTCATGGTCGTTATCCTCATCTACAGACATCATGGTAAATGGAATATCACCTCCTGATGGCACGCCGTCCAAATGGAAGTTACCCACTAAGACAACCGCATTATCATAAACTGTCGCTGCAGAGCTAAGAGTTGGAATACTGTTTTTTACGCTTTGTTCGTTGAATGTCGTAATCTGCGCTCCTGTCTGGCTTACATTCTGTTTACCAGTATAGTCATTCTTGTAAACTACGTCGTAGTTTGCATCAGCGACATATATCGCATTAGCCCAGTAAGGCTCAATGGTGATGGCAGTAACTCCATAAGGTACATCGAAGTATGCTCCCTGAGAGAAGACACGTTTGCTAACGCTGTAAAGATCCTTTTTCGAACTCTTACGGTCAGCATAGTTGTGATCCGGAAAGTCTTTAACACCTGTGGTAGGATAGTTGGCAGCGGTATATGGGTCGCCAGCAACAGGAGTAATAACTGTTATCTTCCAACCGGTTACTACCTTGTTGTCGGTGTAGTTGCCAGTACCAACCTCATCATAATAAGGCAATTGGACCTTGTCATAATTGAAATTGAACCGGTCGAAGTCCTTATCAGTACGTTGCAAGGTAAGACTATTCTTTGTGATGCTCGCACCCGTAGGCCAAGTCTGTCCTCCGTCACTTTTTGATGTTGCAATCGTTACCGAAAGCGTCTTTCCCAGTTTACCACCATGATTGCGTCCAACGGAAGCACTGTCAGGAGCATTGGTAATATCGGGATTGATGATTGAAGGATAGTAGCCTTGGGCTTTCAGTATGGGGAAGGGATATGGGTCACGACCGTTTATACTTCTATCTGCTGTCTCCAACACCCATTTTGCCATCTGTTTTGCATTGTCATGAGATCCCGTAGCATAGAAAGCTGCCAGTTTCTTGTTGCTGTTTAACAGCAGGCGGTAGTACTCAAAACGATTTAAGAATTTATCCTCTACGGATAATGCGCAATTGTACTTGTTAATGGTTGCGGTCTTCAGGCCTCCTTGTAGGTTATTGATAGTTTCACCGCCATAGACGGGTGATACGTTGGTGCCACCAGTGATATCACCATAGAACATACAGTTCATCACCATCGTCTTGAGGTTGGTTGCAGTGGTAGCTACATTGTTATAGCCTACGATACCTCCAACATGACTTCCTCCCGATACATTGGCATAGCTATAACAGTTGATAACACGTGAAGTGCCATCAAGGAAACCAACCAAACTGCCAACATATCTCGTACCACCTACGCTGCTTCCATAGAAGCCAGTGATTTTACCTTTATCATCGCGCTCGACCGAGGTGGGCAGAATGCCGCAATTATAAATACGAGTAGCCCCTTTAGCCTTAGAGGTAACGGCACCAGCATCGCCATCGCCGTCACCTGATGAGATATTCACATCTTCAAAGATGATATTGCGAATAATAGCACCATCTGTTGATGCAAACAACGGTGCAGAAGAACCGATAATTTTATGCAATCCACCATCGAGGGTTCCTTTAAACTCCTCTAAACTGCTGGATATGCCAGAAACATCAGCAGTTAACTGGTACTTACCATCCATATCCGTAATCTCTGACAGAGATGTAATTTGAATAAAGCCCTCCGATTTTTTATAGAAATTCACCGTCACATAAGCACCGGTATATCCTTCGGGGATAGTAAAAGTGAAAGGATTGCTACCAGAAATGGGAAGTGAAGAAGATAAACCAGGAGCATGATGAGAAACTGATGGGTCAACCATCTTCTCTGCAATAATATGACTGGCATCGATAAAATAGTCTGTTGCAGGTGTGGCTGTAATAGTAACGTTCATCCCTGAAACAGCTACAGTGACTGTACCCGCACTACTATTTGGCAACACATTAACAATAATGTCGTCCTCTGTTATTCCCCATACACTTGTTGTACCAGTTACAACAAGAGAAAAAAGTACAATGATGAATTTTATCGTGTGTTTCATATCATATTATCTTTTTATATATTCCTTTTGTCCCTGATGGATATAGATTCCGGCCTTTGAGGGCTTAACACTCAGGCGTCTACCGTCTAAAGTGTACCATACATCCGTTTCTTTTTCTTCTATCTTTGAATTGTTCAATTCTGAAATTCCTGTTGTCTCGTCATCGAATACAATCTGCAAACTGCCACGAGATGGTGCAGGCTCGGAATTGCTTCCTGCCGTTTGGGCTTGAGCATTATAGTTAGGATTGTAAAGGAAATATTTTCCTTCACCAAGCGTTCCTGCCTTAGTGAGTACGAACTCACCCTTGTAGAACATATAAATCTGTGCGGCTCCAACCGTCTCGCCTCCTGATGACACCTTCAGTAGATTGCTGTTCTTGGTCTGCGCTGTCACCACTGGCGTAGAGGGGTCTTTCGGGGAAGCTACAAACCCTGAGACTTCGTCGTCTGACAATAGCAGTACAGGAACACCCACGGGGATATAGTCCAATGGCGTAATGACTGCGGTACCGATAGATGGATTGACTTTACGTATGATATAGGGTTTGATGCTCGTGGGGCAAGACAGGTCTCGCTTTGCCTGATACACGGCTACAGCCTGTCCAGAGCCTCCTCCATCAGGATCGACGAATGCAGGGCTTGCATAGATACCTTTGGCAATTCCAGTGTAGTTGCCCTTACCTGTAATCGTGATGATTTTGTCACTGCCCTCTTCTACCGTTTCCTGCGTATAGTCAGTATTCTCTACTAGTGTTGTGCTGCCATCTTTTACAGCATTTAGCGAGCCTTCTTCTGTTATCTCCACCGTGATACCTTCTGCTGCCGTATTGCCGTCACCGATTATCTTGGGAGAGACAGTAAATGTCTTTGAACCATTTACTTCATAGTCGCCATCTGCTTTATCTGACACGGTGACAGAAGCAGTTCCTGCGTTAGTGTTGCTGCTATAAGTTACCTCATATTCATCAGCGCTGACAACAACATCGCCATCCTTTACCGTAATGGCAGGTTCCTTGGCAGAACCGTCGTAAACGAACTCATCCTCTGCAAGGATAATGGTTGGATTCGTAAGAACCTTGGCGGGAATATCTGTCTTTGTGGCTACATCAGAATTGATGCTTCCGCTTTTTACTGCTTGTGCATGAATCTTTGTAGAAGGCAGGGCATGAGCAATGACAACAGGTGATGCAGCATGTGCTGTCGTCTCTTCTATGGTAGGGTCAGTGTCGTTGGTGGTGTAGTATATCTCCACACCCTCCGCCGTTGTTGTAATAGTAACCTCTCTGGTCTCCTCATCGAATGTGATGGCTGGTGAAGCTAACTTCTCTACTATAAGCGTCGCTATTTCTGAGTCTATCAGATAGTTTTTCTTTGATATCGCCTTGATAACCTTTTCCTCTGTGAGCTCAAAAGGCTCGCTATATCCATTGGAATTGGCATCAGGATTGCTTCCATCTGTGGTATAATAGATGGACTCCCCATCACCGGCAGTAATGGTTATAGTAGATGTAGTATTAGAAAACGTAATGACAGGCGTAGTACATTTAGCGC
>CACWOS010000059.1:8726-23813 GCA_902762565.1 uncultured Prevotellaceae bacterium | reverse complement strand
ATGCTTCCTCATTCTTCCCCGTTTTGCCTTTATTTTAGGCCGAATTGCGTTAATCTTCCCAAATCGCTTCGCTTTTACAAGCTTTTTTCGTAACTTTGCGACATGAAACAATACAGAGACCTGTTTATCGATTTTGACGACACGCTATACGATACGTATGGCAATGCGGTGATGGCCTTAAGCGAGACGTTCGACGCGTTTCATCTGGAGCGATACTTTGCCGACCCGAAGGTGTTCTACGATGCCTATTGGGCTGCGAATATCGACCTGTGGAGCCGCTACTCGAAGGGAGAGATTACACGTCCCTACCTCATCGTGGAACGTTTCCGTCGCCCTTTGTCCGCAGGTAAAGGGCTCGATGTCACAGAACAGCTCTGCTTGGAGATGAGCGACCGCTTCCTCGACTTCTGCTCATCGAAACCGGGTGTCGTAGAAGGAGCTCACGAACTGATGGACTATCTGAAGCAGAAAGGCTACCGTATGCACATGTGCAGCAATGGTTTCCATGAAGTACAGTACAAAAAGTTGGCTGCCTGTGGACTCAGAAGCTATTTCGACACCATCATCCTTAGCGAGGACGCTGGTGCCAACAAGCCCTCACCTCTTTACTTTGACTATGCCCTGAAGGTATCGGGAGCCGACAAAGCAACCACGCTGATGATTGGCGATAACTTGCAAACAGACATCGCGGGTGCCCACCAAGCCGGTCTTGACACCATTCTTTTCAACCGTTGGAAGGTAGAGCATTCCGATGTGCCCACACATATCGTGGCAACGTTAAGCGAAATCATGAATATACTATGATGAGGAGGTTATTATTCATAGGATTATTGGCGATGCTGGCCATGATGGGTGCCAGTGCGCAGATGCTGACGCAGGTAAGTGGTACGGTGCTTGACAGTACGACAGGAAAGGTGCTGGTGGGTGCCAGCGTGACGGGTGGTTCCGTGTTGCCCATCCAACTGGATTTTGTCAAACAGCGTGATTTCCTGTTGAATGAAGAGGAACTGGACTGCTATCAGATGAAGATGGAAGTGCCGACCACCATTGGTGACCGTCACCAATATGTGGTGAGTATCCGTCCGCGACGCACCATGCCTTACGCACTCTATTACGGAAAGCTGTATATCGATCAGGAGACGCTGGCTTTCACCCGTGCAGAGCTGGAGTTGGACATGAAAGACCGTAACAAGGCTACGCAGATGATGCTGGTCAAGAAGCCTATGGGTGTACGCTTCCGTCCTAAGGAGTTGTCGCTGTTAGTGGATTTCCGTCAGGATAACGACGTCACGCGCATCAGTTACATTCGTACCCTGTTCCGCTTCAATTGCGACTGGCGTCGCCGCCTCTTTGCTACGTCCTTTACGGCCTGTTGCGAAATGGTTGTAACAGGTCAGGATGCCACTACAGGGCGCCCCATTCGTGGTCGCGAGTCGTTTGACCAGCATGACGCCTTCTTCGACAAGGTCGATTACTTCCTTGACCCCGTATTCTGGCAGGACTATAACATCATTGAACCCACCGAGTCGCTCAATCGCGCTATTGCACGTATCATGAAACGCCTGTGATGGCTAATAGCTTTCGCAAAGATTTTGGGGTAGAAAGCGAGTAGAATAAATATTTTATGCGAAGCATACAATAATAGCGCATTTTCTCAGTTATTATAATAAATAATAATGAGCAATTGCGTATGACGATATATCTACTTGGGGCATTTTTGGTAAGTTTAATATGCGGACTGGCGTTCACGCCTCTTATTCTTGATTTCTGCAAGCGTAAGAGGCTGTACGATATTCCCAACGAACGCAAAATACATAAGAATGCGACGCCCAGACTAGGCGGTATTTCGTTCTTTCCCAGCATGTTGACAGCATTTTTCATCGTACTGCTGTTTACGCCTATAGTAGAACAAGACACACTGCCCGTCAATATTTGGAGTGCCGTATTCTTGATGGGATTGATGCTGATTTACGGCATTGGCATCATCGACGACCTGGTGGGACTGAAGGCAACGACGAAGTTTGCTGTCCAAATAGCCACCGCCTGTCTATTGCCGTTTGCAGGACTTTACGTCAATAATCTATATGGGTTGTTTGGCATTCACGAAATACCGTACTGGCTTGGCATACCGCTGACAGTGTTCATCATTGTGTTCATCGACAATGCCATCAACTTGATAGACGGCATCGACGGTCTAGCCTCTTGTCTGTCGTTAATCGCATTAGCAGGTTTTCTGGTTTACTTCAACTTTTATAGCGTATACATCTATACGTACACCATCATCATAGCAGGCATGATGGGTGCCCTGGTGGCCTTTGCCTATTTCAACCTGTTTGGAAAGGCTGAACGGAACAACAAGATTTTCATGGGCGACTCAGGCAGTCTGTCATTAGGGTTTACGTTGGGTTTTCTGGCCGTCAAGTGTGCTATGGACAACTCCAATATCTGGCCTTATCGTCCAGAAGCCATCATTGTACCGCTAACGCTGCTGTTTGTGCCTACTGCCGATGTGGTACGCGTCACCATGTTCAGACTGCGCCACCACAAGCCGCTATTCGATGCCGACAAGAATCACATCCATCATAAGCTGATGCGTACAGGTCTGAACCAGCATCAAACACTGTTTGTCATCCTCCTACTGGCCGTATGGTATATTGTGATGAATGGTCTGCTATACATGGTGCTACAACCAACCTTCATCGTGATTATAGACATTGTGCTCTACAGCCTTGTCAACATGCTCATCAACAAGAAAATGAAAGCTACGGAATGAAACGTGTCATTGACTTCGTCATAGCAGCCCTATGCCTCTTGATTTTCTCACCACTGATACTGGTGTGCTGGCTGGCCATCAAGATTGGTGGCGGACCAGCCATCTACAAGCAGGAGCGTATCGGACTGGGCGGCAAACCGTTTTATATCTACAAGTTCCGTAGCATGGTGGTGGATGCAGAGAAAGAGGGCGAGGAGCTGTTGCAAAAGGAAGACGACCCTCGGCTGACGCGCATCGGACGATTTCTGAGGGCTCACCATTTGGACGAACTGCCACAGTTGTGGAATGTGTTCATAGGCGACATGGCCTTTGTAGGACCACGTCCAGAACGTAAATACTATATCGACCAGATTATGGCACGCGACCCTCGTTATGAGCAACTCTATGTGTTACGTCCTGGTGTCACTAGCTATGCAACACTGAAAAATGGCTATACTGATACTATTGACAAGATGTTGGTCCGTCTGGGCATGGACCTCTACTACCTGCGCCATCGCTCACTATGGATGGACACTAAGATTCTATGGACAACATTTGCCAAAATTGCATCAGGAAAAATCTTTTGAAAATCATGCGAAGGTTACTTATTATTTGTATTGGCCTATTGACATTGAGCACGACAGGAGCGCAGACGACTGTCGACTATGACCTAACGGCGGAGACGGCAGTGGGTACAGGCGACTTTACCGCCTACCAGCTATCGACCAACCGCTATCACGTGCTGGCAACGCGTCCCAATAGCGCTTTTATGCGTGGCGCTGTCCAAGTGAAGCACCAACTGGCTGAAGACTGGCAGTTGTCTGGTGCTGTGGATGCCTTAGCCTCCGTACATGCCGATCACAAGGCGTATCTGCAGCAATGCTATGTCAACCTGCAGTGGAAGGACTTCTTTCTGGAGGCTGGCGCACGTGAGTTGAAGCCCGTACTGCGCGACGAGCTGCTCTCCAGCGGTGCGTTCATCAAAAGCAACAATGCCAAGCCCATACCCCAGATTCATATAGGAACCAACGGTTTCTGGACAGTACCATACACCAAGGATTGGCTGCAGATTAGTGCCGACTTCGGATACGGAAAACTGATGGATAGCGACTATCGCGAGAAGCAGTTCTATCGTGAAGGTAGCGGCAACTGGCACTACGCCACAGGCGCCTACTACCATCAGAAACATCTCTACTTCCGTACTAATCCAGAGAAAATGTTCTTCGTGACGGCTGGTATTGAGCATGTCGCCCTGTTTGGAGGAACAGGCTATAGCACTGAGACGGGCGAAATGGTAGTCAAGAATAAATCGACCAAGTTGAAGGATTTCTTTAAGGTTATCATACCTGTTGGCGACAGCAAGTACTTCGAGAACGACGCCATGGAAGACTGGGTATTCGGCAACCATATCGGTTCAATGACGGTACAGTTGGGGTGGAACATCAATAAAGACCATCAGGTACTGGTCTATGTGGACGATCCCTTCGAGGATGGATCAGGCATGCGCAAGGGTAACGGCTGGGATGGATTATATGGCATACAATATAAGAACAAGGCCGAAGGTCGGCAATATGTACGCGGAGCTGTCGTGGAATATCTGCAGACTACCAACCAGTCGGGCCCCCTGCACTGGGACAGTGGTGACTACCCAGAACCTATCCGTAGTCAGATTACAGACCTGGTAACGGGTAACGACAACTACTACAACCACATGTTCTACGGAGCCTATGACCACTATGGTATGGCACAAGGCAATGCCCTGCTCGTCTCTCCTATATATAATAAGGATGGCTTTGCCGACTTCCGCGACAATCGTGTCAAAGCATGGCATGTAGCCGTCAATGGCGACATTACCGACCGTCTGTCGTATCTCGTCAAAGGCTCCTATCGCGAGGGATGGGGCACATACGCCATTCCCCTACCCCGTAAGCATCACTCCTTCGACGCCATGCTGCAGGGCATCTACACCACAGGTCCTTGGCAGTTCTCGGGTGCCTACGCCTTTGATAAAGGCAATATCTATGGTGACTGTAACACGTTTAACATTAAAATTAGTTATCATGGCAAGATTCTATAAGAAGAGCCTGCTTCTTTTATCGCTTATCACTTTTCACTTATCACTCCTTACCTCTTGTCAGGAGGGTAGAGAGGCTGGCGACTTGTTCGGACAATGGCGCTTGGAGGGCTCTGACACTCATTATATCAGTTTTTCGGGCTCCATTATTTGGATAAAAGATTTGAGTCAAGGCTCTGTCTACGGCAACTTCCAGCATACAGGCGACAGCCTCTTTATGCAGTGCCGCTCCATCAAGGGACTGCCTGGCGACACACTCGCAGTAGAGCAGTCGTTTGGTTTCAAGCCCATGGACAACATCCGTGTCAGAATAGTGACGCTGGACAATGACAAACTCGTACTGGACAAAAACGGTCAGACATGGAGCTTTTATAAATATTGAGAAGATAAAGGAAGATAGAAGTAGGGATTTCCCCCAACGAGTTTAGGGGAAATCCTTTTTTTATGCCCTATAATCTGTCTATCTTTGCAGCGAGAAA
The DNA here is from genome assembly GCA_902762565.1 of uncultured Prevotellaceae bacterium. Lineage (GTDB taxonomy): Bacteria > Bacteroidota > Bacteroidia > Bacteroidales > Bacteroidaceae > Prevotella. The sequence continues at coordinate 18,508 of CACWOS010000059.1, read as the reverse complement.
AGATAAAACTGATTGTTGAACATTTAAAAAGATACGATTATGATGAAGAAGATAATGACCCTGGTAGCATTGCTGACGATAGCAGCAACGGGCAAGGCAATGAGCTACGATCAGGCACGCAACGAAGCCCTCTTCCTGACAGACAAGATGGCTTACGAACTGAACCTGACAGACGCTCAGTATGAGGCTGCTTACGAAATCAACCTCGACTATCTGATGGGGGTAACGAGCTATGACGACGTGTATGGCACCTACTGGGAGCGTCGCAACCTGGATTTAAGCTATATCTTGTTGGACTGGCAGTGGAACGCCTTCTGTGCAGCCAGTTATTTCTTCCGCCCACTGACATGGCGTGATGGTTTCTGGCACTTTGGCGTCTATCTGCGCTATCCGCATCGCGACCACTTCTTCTTTGGACGTCCAGCCTTCTATGCCACCTATCGTGGCGGCCATGCCTGGCATGTGGTAGGTGGACGGGGCTACTATCACAGCCGTAGCAACCACTTCCGTCATGCAAGTAGTCGTCCGATCAATGCCACATACCATCATAGACTGCATGGCAATTCTATGCCCAGCCACCATCACTCGACAGTGACACCTAGCCAGCATCACTCGACAACAACGCCTGGGCATCAGACACAAAATCATCAGAGTCGGCCAGAGGTAAACTCGAGCCTCTCCAATCATTCTAACCACTCATCAGCAAATGCTGGTGGTTCATTCGGCAGAAGCCACAGCAGTGGTAGTTTCGGAAGAAGTGGCGCTGGTACTTCGCACAGCAGTGGTAGCTTCGGAAGAAGTGGAGGCAGTAGCCATAGCAGTGGTAGCTTCAACAGAGGTGGAAGCAGTAGTCACAGCAGTGGAGGCGGTGCAGGCCGCAGTAGTAGTGGTGGCCACCATTACGGCGGACGTCGATAGGACGCGCACCTCAGCATTCATCATACGCTGCACCTCACGCATCGGACACTGGGCATAGACAGCCAAAATGGCTTTGTTGATGATGCCATGACCAACGGCCACCACCCGCTTATCTGGGTAGGTGGTCGTTATATATATAAGAAAAGAACGTGCGCGTTCTAATAATATCTCCTCACTCTCGATATCGTCAGGCCACACCTCACCCCGCAGGTCAGGAATAAAGCGACCCGTAAAACTGCCCCAGTCGCGTTCGCGCAGCAGTTTGGTCGTTGTCACGGGCAGACCATGAGGCATAGCAATATATTCAGCGGTCTGGATGGCACGATGCAAATCGCTGGCTACCACAGCATCTATAGGTTCTGACGACAGACGTTCAGCCACTTTCAGAGCCTGTTCCCTACCCTGTTCGTTGAGCTCACCTTGCGTCTGCCCTTGCATGATCTGGCGGGCATTATCCACGGTTTCTCCGTGCCGTACTAATAAAATTGTTGTCATTTGTGTGCAAAGTTACAAATTATTTCGTAACTTTGCACACAAATATAAAAGAAAACCATTATGAAACTGTTTCAGAGTTCAATTTTCAGAGCAATTTGTGCCATCATAGTTGGCCTTCTGCTCATCAAGTTTCCTAAAGACGGCGTGACATGGCTCACAATGGCCATCGGCGTATTGTTCCTGATATCGGGCATCATAGCCATGATAGCCTATTTGCATGCACGTAAACATGCTTCAGAATATACCATCATCGACAATAAGGGACGCGTCATTAGTGGCGGACAGCCCACCTTCCCCATCGTTGGTGCCGGCAGTATCATTCTTGGACTGACGCTGGCCCTGACACCAGGCATCTTCATCAATGGCCTGATGTATATCCTAGGAGCTATCATGATATTAGGCGGTCTGAACCAGCTCATCAGCCTGATTGCGGCACGCAGGCTGGGATCAATACCTTTCGGATTCTGGATAGCGCCTTCACTTATCCTGCTGATAGGCATCTTTGTGATACTGAAACCCATGGAGAGTGCTGAACTGCCATTGCTCATCTTGGGTTGGTGCACACTGCTCTACGGCGTGACAGAGCTGATTAACGCCTTGAAGATTCACAGCATCCGAAAGGCTGCTAACCGTCAGGCAGAAGAAATAGCACGTCAGAAGAAGCAAAACGGAGAATCTGTGGCTGAGGAGATTAGTTCTGAGATAAACAACGCTCCCGCGGAAAACCACGAGAGCGAAGAGGAAGATTATCCGGACTTTATAGGATAGACGGTCTATACGTTAGTGACAATACCTTCGATATAGGTTCGGAGGATATGAATGCCGGTCTTATTATCACCGCCTGACGGGATAATCAGATCGGCATACTTCTTGGTAGGCTCGATAAACTGCTCGTGCATGGGCTTCAACACTTTTTCATAGCGGTCAAGCACCTGATCGACCGTACGTCCACGCTCCACCACGTCACGACGGATATTACGAATGAGACGCACGTCAGCATCAGTATCCACAAATATCTTCAAGTCCATCATGTCGCGCAACTTCTTGTAATGCAGCGTCATAATACCCTCCAGAATGATAACGGGCTTAGGCTCGACATGTACGGTCTCCGGCAGACGGTTGGAGATGATATACGAATAGGTGGGCTGCTCTACAGCCTGACCACTTTTCAACATACGGATATGCTCCGTCAACAGCTTCCAGTCGAAAGCATCAGGATGGTCGAAGTTAATGGCACGACGCTCTTCGTCTGTCATCCCCGTCGTGTCGTTATAATACGAATCGAGGGGTACGACTGCAGCACAATGGGGAGGCAGTGCCTGAGCGATTTTCTTAACGACGGTGGTCTTACCAGAACCTGTACCGCCTGCTATTCCAATAATTGTCATTTATATTCTATTTTGCTTCTTTTACAAGATAGACCAGCGTGGGCAGGTGGTCGCTATAACCATCGAGCCATACACCGCCGGCATGGGTACGTAGTGTACCGCCTTTGTACTTGCCGTCCTGCTGGAACAGATAGTCGCGACGGAAAATCTGTGGCTGGAAGAACGTCAGCGAATCATACTTCTTGGTACCCTCAAGGTCGAGCAGGTTGCGCGACATGATAATCTGGTCGAACAGGTTCCAGGCATTGTTATACTGAAGCGTACCTGTGCCGCTGTCATGGATCTTCCAGAAGGGATTGTACAGTCCACCCTCCTCTACTTCCTTCATCTCTCGACGAGCACCTAATGCCTCAGACATAGACTTGTCGCGGGGGTCATCGTTCATATCACCCATGATAAAGATTTTCACGTTGGGGTCATCCTTCTGCAACGAGTCCTTTACGACACGAATCTGGCGGCCGCCAAGCTCACGATAGTAAGAGTCGGCACCACGCGAAGGCAGGTGGTTGACGATGATGGTGACATGCTCGCCTGCCAACGTTCCACTGACTACAAGAAAGCCACGAGTGGCGCGTCCACGCTCTATATCCTCCTGTTTATCATATACATATGGTACAAGCTTCGTATTACGAATGGTGAACTGAGAAGGATTGTATATCAACGCACAGTCAACACCACGCTGGTCGGGACCTTCAATGTGGACGAACTGATAGTTGCGGGCTTTCAAGGGCTCCTGATTGCAGAGGTCTTCCATGCAATGGGCATTCTCGACCTCACTGACTCCAATGGCAGCACAACCGTATGGCAACTTGTCGGTACCCATCTCGGCAAGTACACGTGACATATTGCGCAACTTATGAGTATACTTCATCTCCGTCCACTTGTTACGCCCGTCAGGCAGATATTCATAGTCGTTATGCCCTTCGTCGTGCTGGGTATCAAAGAGGTTTTCCAGGTTATAAAAACCAATAGCATAGGCATTGAGTTTACGCTCCTGTGCCTGTACGTTCATCGTTCCTACCAGGAACATGACGCTGATAATTGACAATAACTTTTTCATATAGTCTCAGATTTTTGTGGCGAAGATAGTGATTATTTTTGAATTTTACTAAGTTTTTTGAAAAAAAATCGCTAAAAGATATCATTTTTTTCATTTTATTTATTATCTTTGCAGCATATAATTGAATTCAATGACTAAAAATTAATCCTTATGAAGAAAAAGCTGAAATTAGTTGTGATGGCTCTTTGCCTCGCTCCAACGGTTTTTGCCCAGACTGACAACGTCACACAGCAGGAAGAGCAGAATGCTATTGGAACCGAGCAAGCCTTCACTTTCACGGAAGCTCAGCTGGGTGAGGACGATGACATGTCGCAGAACGTGAGCATCATCTCGTCGAACCAGAACATCTACGCCTCAAAGGTAGGATTTCTGTTCAGCCCTGTGCGTTTCCGCTATCGTGCTTTTAACCAAAAGTACAATGAGATCTACATTAATGGTGTTCAGATGAACGACCCGGAAACCGGCCAGTTCCGTTTCTCGCTGATTGGTGGTCTGAACCGTGTGACGAACAACAGTAGGGAAGCCAACTTGCCGTTTGAAGCTACCAACTATGCCATGTCGGCCATGGGCGGTTCAAACAACTACGACTTCCGTCCTAGTCACATGCGTACCGGTCAGCATGCCTCGTTAGCGGCAGCCAACCGTAACTACACATTCCGCGGAGTTTATGCCTACAACACAGGTCTGCGTCCTGACGGTTGGGCATTCTCTGCCAATGTCACCTACCGTTGGGCTAACATGGAAACCTCGTATATCGAGGGTACGTTCTACAACTCACTCTCCTACTTCTTCGGAGCCGAGAAGAAGTTGAACGACAAGCACGCCATCTCGCTCGTCACATGGGGTAACCCCACGGAACGCGCCGGACAGGGTGCTTCGACAGACGAAATGTATTGGTTGGCCAACAACCGTTACTACAACCCCTATTGGGGCTATCAAAACGGCAAGAAGCGCAGTTCACGTATTGTCAACGACTTCCAGCCCAGTGTGATGTTGACATGGGACTGGAACATTGACGAAAAGTCGAAGCTCACCACCACATTGTCAGGCCGTTATAGTATATATAAGAACACGCGTCTGAATTATACCGAAGAAAAACCGCAGGCCGACTACTGGAAGAACCTGCCATCAAGTTACTATGATGTATGGTATCCGGAAGACAAGGCTGGTCGTACGGAGGCTGGCTATGCTGACTTCTGGATGGCTCGTGACTACATGATGAGCAGCAAAGCCAACCGCCAGCTCAATTTCGACCGTATGTACTATGTCAACCAGCAGATAGCCAAAAATGGAGGCAATGCCGCGTACTACATTCAGGCTAAGCACAACAACAACCTGAATTTGGCATTGGCTTCGACCTACAAGACAGAATTAGGCAAAAATACGATTTGGAACATGGGATTCCAGCTGGCCACTAACAAGGGTTGGCACTACCAAACGATGGAAGACTTGTTGGGAGCAAGCCAGTTTACCAATCTCAACACTTACGCCACCAGCAAATACGCAGAATACGACGATCATCTCTACTATGACCTGAACAACCAAGGAGCAGACCGCAAAGGGGCTGTCATCAAGGAAGGCGACCGCTTTGGTTATGACTACAATATTCTGGTGAACAAAGCACAGTTCTGGACATCGCTGCGCTATACAAAGGGCCGTCTGCACAGCTTCGTAGCTGGCCGCATCGGTAGTGTCTCCATGCAGCGCGACGGCAAGATGCGCAATGGTGTGGCAGAAGCTAATGGCATCTCGTCATTCGGCAAAAGCGGCACAGGCCGTTTCTTAGAGGGTGGCGGTAAGGCTGGTTTGGCTTATCTGTTCGGAAAAGGTCACACCATCACGTTGGGCTTAGGCTACGAACTGAAGGCGCCACAGCCACAAAATGCCTTCATTTCTCCTGAGGTGAACAACGACTTCGTCTTCAATCTGAAGAACGAAAAGATATTCAGCTCAGAGTTGGGCTACCAGTTTGAGACTTCTTGGCTGAAGGCAAACATCAACGGATACTATAGTCATCTGAAAGATGTCACCGAATGGCAGAACTTCTTCTACGACGACTTGAACTCGTTCTCGTATGTCTCTATGACTGGCATCAAGAAGGCCTACTATGGTTTGGAATGGGGTCTGAACTTCAAGGTAACACCTTCGTTCACCGTCAGAACCATCGGTACGGTCAGCGAGGCCAAGAACCTGAACAACTCGAACGTTATCTACATGCACTCGACGGAAGGAACCTACCACAGTGATATAGTATATAATAAGAACATGCGCGAGAGCGGAACACCACTGACTGCCCTAAACCTGACCTTAAGCTACAGCGCCAAGGGATGGTTCATCGACCTAGCAGGTAACTATTACGACCGCATCTACCTTTCCTACTCGCCTAGTTATCGTTATGGTTCGACACTGGAGAACCGTCAGAAAATATATGAAAACAGTAAAATTGCTGAGGAGCAGGTATTTGCGAAGAACGAAAACGGCGACAGGATTTTGTTGGCAGACGCTGTTGCTCAGGAGAAGGGCAAGGGTGGATTTATGCTCGATCTGTCAATCGGTAAGAGCATCCGCATGAAGAAGGGCAACCTCTCCATCAATCTCTCGATTACCAACCTGCTGAATAACCAGAGTATGGTTACAGGCGGTTATGAGCAGAGCCGAAGCGACTACTCGGTGGGCGACGACGGAACAGTGGGTAAAGCACGCACATACAAGTTCAGCCGCAACCCGATGAAATTCTATGCTTACGGTATCAACGGTATGCTGAACATCGGTTATAATTTCTAACTCAATGCTGACGACTATGAATACTAAGAAATATATTCTCTTCGCATTGGCAGTTTTAGGACTGACCACATCGTGTATGAAAGGTGACTGGGACACCCCCTCTATTGAGAGCGGAATGACTTCCTATGGTAATCAGGACATCAAGCCCACCAATCTCAAGACCATTGCCGAGGTGAAAGCCCTCTTTGCTACAGAAATCAAGAACAATAGTTTGAAGCAGGTAACTACACCAATGCAGATACAAGGTATCGTAACTGGCAATGATGAAGGTGGCAATATCTATCAGAACCTTTACATTCAAGACAACACCGATGCTATTGTCATTAGCGTTGCCCAAGGTTTCCTCTATGGTGCACTTCCTGTTGGACAAGCTGTATTGATTGAGTTGAAAGATCTCTTTATTGGAGGCTACAACAATATGGCTGAAATTGGAAGCAACTCTTACGTCTACGATGATGGAACTCTTGGTCTTGGCAAGATGAATCGTTTTATCTGGCAAAGTCATTATAAGCTGATTCCTCCCATTGAAGGGTTGAATGTTACCCCAATGGAACTAAAATGGAACTTAAATGCACTTGATCCTGAGAAGGACGCAGGTAGACTGATTACACTTAAAGGTGTAGAGTTTGCTGCCGCCAATGGTACTGCTACATTCATTAAAGGCAATATCACATCTGTAGACCGCGAACTTAGGAGTAAGACAAATCAGTTGACATCCGTCATTCGTGGCTTTAAGGGGCTTTCTACAACCCAGGTATTCATGACGAGTGCCTATGCAGACTTCGCAAATCAAGTCATTCCACAAGGTAGAGTAGACATTACCGGTGTTGCATCTCTTTACAGAGATACATGGCAGATTCTGGTACGTACGATCAAAGATGTCCAGCAGCCCACTTCATTGTCTCCTGACGACGTGCCTCCTACAGCAACACCAGCAGGAAGTGGCACACAGGCAGATCCATACAATGTGGCAGCAGTAGACGAGTACACCAAGAAATTGCCAGCTGACCAACAGTCTAGTACTGACATTTACACTACGGGTATCATTACTACAGTGAGCGAAATCGACACAGAAGGGACCTATGGCAATGCAACCTACATGATTAGTGACGTTGCTGACGGCTCAACAGGTACATTCCAGGTTTATCGTGGCTACGGTCTGAACGGTGACAGATTCAACAAAGCCGGCACCACGCTTATTAAAGCTGGTGACAAGGTGGTCATCAAGGGTAAGGTTATCAACTACCAAGGCAACACGCCACAGTACGCTCAGGGTAGCACTATCGTCAAATTGAACGATGAAGGTGGTGAAGATACGCCTCCTGCTCCTGAATCCAACGTCACCAAGAGTGTTGAAGGTTCAGTACTGACACTGATCAATACGACAGCTACAGCATCAACAAACAAGGTAACTGTTGATTTGAATGCACAAGGTTGGGAGAATGCTGCCGAGGCAACGCCTATTACGTTGGCAGATGGTACCATCATCAGCTTCAAAAAGGGTGAGAACAGTAATACGCCTAAGTTCTATAGTGGAACAAAGGGTGTCCGCATCTATGCTAAGAACTTCATCAAGATCACTGGTTCCACCAAGGCTATCGCCAAAGTGGTGCTGAATTGCGACAGCCAGGGCGATACTAATTACATAGGCAACGATTTGCTCTATGGACAGGCTGATGGCTTGACAATGTTCATTTACAATGAGTATACAGGAACCTCTGGTGGTGTACAACTGCGTGTAAAGACCATAGAGATTACATACGCTGAATAAAGTAAATAAAGTAATCGAAGTAACGAAGAACAATAAAAAACAAAACGATATGAAAAAAATAACTAATTATCTGATTGCGATGGCTTTGATGGCCTTCACATTCACAAGCTGCGAAGACGTTCCCAACCCCTTCGGACAGATCCTGCCACCAGGTGGAGCAGAAGAAGAGGCCGTAGTTGTTCCTGCTACAGGTAGTGGAACACTAACAGACCCATATAACGTTACGAAAGTTGTAGAGGTTGTCAGTGCTTATGCTGACAACGCAGAATCACCAACCGATGTTTACATTGAAGGTATCGTAAAAAGCATCAAAGAGCAATACGGAACTCAGTATGGTAATGCAACCTTTGATATTCAAGATGTAGAGAACGGTGAAGCCTCATTTACTATCTATCGCGCGCTTTATTTGGGTAATGAAAAATATACCGATGATAGTGCCACGAAATTGAATGAAGGTGACAAAGTCATTATCTGCGGTAAGGTTACAAAGTATGTAAATGCATCTTCTGGACAAGTAACATTGGAAACAAAGCAGAATGCAGCTTACCTATATTCACTTAATGGTAAAGGCGGTGGTGACACACCCGCAGAGACCATTGGTACAAAGGACGCTCCTATCACAGTAACCAAAGCCTTGGAGTATATCAATGCCTTGGCTGACGGAGGCACAACAGACAAGGATGCCTATGTAACAGGTAAGATTACTAAGATCATCACAACTGATGCTAACATCGCTCAATACAAGAATATCGACTACATGATTTCTGACGGAACTAACGAACTCAAAGTATTCCGCGGAAAGAACATCGACAACACCGACTTTACAGAAGCTGGACAGATTAGCGTAGGTGATGAGGTCGTCGTACTTGGTAAGCTTATGAAGTATGCAAAAGATGGTAACATAGAACCAGAGGTGGCTCAAGGCAACTACATTATAAAGCTGACTAAGGGTTCTGGTGACGGCGGAACAACTTCCAAGTATGGAACAGCAGAATCACCTCTTACCGTTGCACAGGCCATTACCATAGCAGAAGCATTCGTAAAGGGTAAGATTTCGCAAATTGACTCATACAGTAGCCAGTACAAGAGCATTACCTATTGGATTTCTGACGATGGTGGTACAACAACCCAACTCGAAGTTTATAGCGGTAAGGGTCTTGACGGAGCCGACTTTGCTGCAAAAGAAGACCTAACTGTTGGACAGACTGTTACCGTTAAGGGTAAACTCAAGAAGTACAATGATATTTATGAGTTTGACAAGACGAGCTCAATTGTATCAATTGGTGACGGCGGAACAACTTCCAAGTATGGAACAGCAGAATCACCTCTTACCGTTGCACAGGCCATGGCCCTGATTGATGCAGAG
>CACWOS010000059.1:0-8641 GCA_902762565.1 uncultured Prevotellaceae bacterium | reverse complement strand
ACTGCAAAAGAAAACCTAACCGTTGGACAGACTGTTACTGTCAAGGGAAAACTCAAGAAGTACAATGCTATTTATGAGTTTGACAAGACAAGTTCAATTATCTCCATCCAGTAATCCACGCCTTGTTATATTATATACGGCTGCAACCTTGAAGGTTTGCAGCCGTTTTTGCTGATAGACAAGGAAGCTGGAAGAGATAGGCCGTTTCTCATGCAGCGATAGGCCGTTTCTCTTGAAGAGACAAGCCGTTTCTCTTCAGTCGAAAAGTTTTTTTGGAGAAATATTTGGTAGATTCGAAAATATTTCGTACCTTTGCACCCGCTTTTATGCACAATAGACAAGTAACATATAATAATTAACAAGAAAATGAAAAAAGGTATTCATCCAGAAAACTATCGCCCCGTCGTGTTCAAGGACATGTCCAACGGCGATATGTTCCTTTCGCGTTCTACCGCAAAGACAAATGACACCGTAGAATTCGAAGGCGAAACTTACCCTGTGGTAAAGATTGAAATTTCGAGCACTTCTCACCCCTTCTACACCGGTAAGAGCAAGCTCGTCGACACCGCTGGTCGTGTTGATAAGTTCATGAGCCGCTACGGTAAGGCTGCGAAGAAATAAGATATTTCACGCCAACGAACAAGACATCTAAGGCGCGTCCTGAGGTAGTTGCATATGCCTTATGGTCGCGCCTTTTTATCTAAACACTAAAACTAATAATACAGCTTATGAAAACAACTAAATTTTTATCCCTATTACTGACAGTTTCCCTCGCCTTGGTATCTTGTGGCGACGATGGAGACATTATCATCAACAATGATAAAGGTAAGATAACAGGAACTACAAACAATAACAAAAACACTTCTGGTCCTACAGAGGCTCAGACACGATATGAATTTCCAAAGGTTAGAGATGGGCAAAGCGAAGTAATTATCCACTCTACAAAGACCTACGGTATGACCTATGCCTTGGAATGGGATCACTCGAAAAAAGCCACACGATGGGTTTGCTGGGAGATGAATGCTGACAACAGAGCAGAGCGATATAGCCGCAGTCAACTATGGCCTAATGGTGATCCTTGGGCATACGACCCTCTCGTGCTTCAAAGCGAGCAGCAAGCGACATATAGCGAACTCAGCAACAGCTATTTCCCAGGAAGTTCAAAGAGCGATGGTTACTATCAGAAAGGCCATATTTGCGCATCACAAGATCGTATTTATGACAAAGAAGCCAACGAGCAGACTTTCTATATGACCAACATCATGCCAATGGTAGGAAACTTCAATGGAGGAATATGGCAGAAATTGGAAGGAGAGGTCCGAAAGTGGGGTAAAAATAGTGACAACCTCTACATATGTAAAGGAGGTACTATAGACCAAAATAGCTACATTCTCGACTATACAATAGGTAACCACATTGTACCAAAATACTTCTTCATGGCTCTATTTAAGACATCTTCTAAAGGCATCAATGCTATTGGATTCTGGATGGAGCACCGCAATGAGAATCGATCAAACGACAAACTCAGCATATATGCAAAGAGTATCGACCAGCTAGAATCACTGACGGGTATTGACTTTTTCTGCAACCTTCCAGACGAAACAGAAGACAAAGTTGAGTCTGCCTATAAGCTCTCTGACTGGAATCTTCAATAAAAAATCATAAAAGATTTGGTAAATTGCACACTAATTCGTATCTTTGCTGACTAGTAAAGATACGAATTATTATTTGTAACACATAACTAAAGAAAATGAAGACAGTTTATGATTTCTCTGTCAAAGACAGAAAAGGTAAGGATGTATCACTGAAAGAGTACGCCAATGAGGTTCTGCTGATTGTCAACACAGCCACCAAGTGTGGTTTTACCCCACAGTACGATGAGTTGGAGGCTCTTTACAAGAAGTATCACGGGCAAGGCTTTGAGATTCTCGATTTCCCCTGCAATCAGTTTGGACAGCAGGCTCCCGGCACTGACGAGTCAATACATGAGTTCTGCAAGCTGAACTTTGGCACGGAGTTCCCCCGCTTCAAGAAGGTTAAAGTGAATGGCGACGATGCCGAACCACTTTACAAGTTCTTGCAGGAACAGAAAGGTTTCGCCGGTTGGGACATGGAGCACCCCATTGCCCATATTCTGGACGATATGCTTACTAAGGTTGACCCAGACTACAAGGATAAGAACGATATCAAATGGAACTTTACCAAATTCCTGATTAACAAAAAGGGACAGGTGGTAGCCCGCTTCGAACCAACAGAGAAGATTGAGAATATCGAAGCTCAGATCAAAGAACTTCTCTAACTTCTTAACTTCATTGACATGGAGCATGTTAAATGTTTGATTATCGGCAGTGGTCCTGCAGGATACACTGCCGCTATATATGCCAGTCGTGCCAACCTCAACCCCGTTGAGTACTGCGGCTTGCAGCCTGGCGGACAACTCACCCAGACTACCGAGGTGGAGAACTTCCCCGGTTATCCTCATGGTGTGGATGGCAATCAAATGATGATGGACCTTCGCGAACAGGCTGAACGCTTTGGCACAGACATCCGCGATGGCGAGATTACTAAGGTTGACTTCTCACAGCGTCCCTACAAGGTATGGGACGACGCTGGCAATGAGATGGAGGCCGACACCGTCATCATTGCCACAGGAGCCTCAGCCAAGTATCTGGGACTGCCTGACGAGACGAAATACAATGGTATGGGGGTCAGCGCCTGTGCTACCTGCGATGGATTCTTCTATCGCAAGAAGACTGTAGCCGTTGTGGGTGGTGGCGATACTGCCTGCGAGGATGCACTCTACTTGAGCGGACTGGCCAAGAAGGTATACATGATAGTTCGCAAGCCTTTCCTGCGTGCCTCAAAGGTTATGCAACAACGTGTGATGGAACGTGAGAACATCGAGGTCCTGTTTGAGCACAATACACTCGGTCTCTTTGGAGAAGAGGGCGTAGAAGGTGCCCATTTGGTAAAGCGCAAAGGAGAAGCAGACGAGGAACTTGTAGACATCCAGATTGACGGTTTCTTCCTAGCCATCGGTCACAAGCCCAATACCGATATCTTTAAGGAATGGCTCGACACAGACGAGACAGGCTATCTGAAGAAGATTGACGGCACACCACGCACTAAGTTGCCAGGCATCTTTGTAGCAGGCGACTGTGCTGATCCAACCTATCGTCAGGCCATCAGTGCTGCTGGCACAGGCTGTCAGGCTGCCATCGAAGCTGAACGCTTCCTTTTAAACAGCTAGAATCTCTAGAATAACAATATTTTCTAGACTCTCTAGAACAGCTAGAAAAAGACAACAAATAGAAAAAGCCTCGCTTCCCAGCGAGGCTTTTTCATAAAAACTAAATTAATCAACCATAAACCTTAACCATTAAAAATCTTCAAAGCCAATGAAAAGGGCAATGCCCTTATTAAAAGAATCAGAAATGCGCTCATTTCTTTAAGACATTGCAAAGATATAACTTTTTATGGAAAACAAGGTTTACTTACCATTAAAAATAGTTTAAAAAACGATAATTATATGATTTTTAAACCTAATTTATCGTTTTTCAAACCAAAATCATACCTTTTAAGACTTTTTTGCTTGAAAAATTATCGTTTTTTGGAATAAAATATGTAGATTTGCAGCATTAAAAACTTCAAAGATGGAGCACATTAATCTTGTCATACTCATATCTGCCAGCATCATAATCCCCATGATTATCTTAATCAGGTGGCTTTATGCACGTAGTACGCGTATTCGCAGTCAGCTTCAAATGAACTACATATTCAACAATATCACCCATGAATTGTTAACCCCTCTTACCATTATCTCCGCTTCTATTGAAAAACTACGCGAGGAGTATCCTAGTAGCAGACATGATCTGGAGCTGATGGACTTGAACATCCAGCGCAGCGTCCGCCTATTACAGCAGATTCTGGAAACCAGCAAATTGCAGGCAGGTGAATTAAAGATTCTCGTAAGCCAAGGGGACGTCATGCAATATATAAAAGAAACGGCACGCAGTTTGGAGCCACTGATGATCCGCAAACATCTAACATTCACCATCAACTGCAAGCCAGAGAGCATGATGGGATGGGTGGATACTGACAAAATGGACAAAATCATCTTTAATCTTCTGTCAAATTCGGCAAAATACACACCAGAAGGCGGTTTCGTAACACTAAATGTTGCAACCAACAAGCGTTACGACCACATTATCATTCAGGTAAAAGATACCGGTGTCGGCATACCCAAAGATAAGATGAAACGCCTATTCACCCGTTTCTATGATGGTGACTATCGCCGTAACCGTACTTTTGGTACGGGATTGGGACTGGCTCTCACACGCGATCTTATATATTTGTTGGGTGGACGCATTTCCTGCGATAGTGAAGAGGGACGCGGCACCACTTTTACCCTTGAGATACCTATCAACAAGGAATCCTTTACACCTTCACAGATTGACGAGCGTCACCAAATGCAGATACACATCCCAGAGAAGAGCATCGCCGATCTGCCACAGGCAGAGAATCTGACGGAAGACACAGTGCCTACAGCCGATGCCAGTGCATCGCATGTACTGATTGTCGAAGACAATATAGAATTGTTAAGACTCATGAAGCGACTATTACAACCTCGCTACCACGTCATAACAGCTAACGATGGTCGTGAGGCTCTCCAACTAATCCAGACCAATAAAGTTGATATCGTGGTGTCTGACGTCATGATGCCTGAGATGGATGGCTATGAATTGACAGACCACATCAAGCATAATGAGATATATAGTCATCTTCCCGTCATCCTGTTGACAGCCAAGACCACTGAGGACGACCAGCAAAAGGCGCTATTGACAGGTGCTGATGGCTACATCACCAAACCTTTCAAGATTCGCGACCTACAGTTGCGCATTGATAATTTGATTGCCAACCGACAACGTATCCATACTGAGACACCTACACAGGTAGAGGAACCTGCAGATGACATGAATCCTGAAGACAGGGAGTTCCTAGATCGTGCCACACAGTGTGTACATCGTCATATTAGTGATTCTGATTACGACCGCGAAGCTTTTGCAGCCGACATGGGAACCAGTGTCAGCACGCTCTACAACCGCCTCAGGGATCTGACAGGTAAGAGCATGGCCAATTTCATCCGCGACATCAGAATCCAGGAAGCCTGTAAGATTGCGAAAAACGAGCGCAACACACGCGTCAGCGATATTGCCTATCGTGTTGGTTTTCGCGATGCCAAATATTTTGCCACAGCCTTTAAACGCATCACAGGTAAACAACCTAAGGAATATTTCGCTGAGTTGAGAGAGGAGAACTGAGATACAATCCCAAGAAGGTTATCAGGCCGTTCAGCATCAGCAGCTCATAGCCGAAACGATAGCCCGTCAACTGCCCTACCCCATAATCGATAGCATAGCATAGCAAGGGGGAAACCACAGCGATATAAGGTACCAAGCGGTCGTTTACGCCTCGCTTAGTCAATAGTCCATAAGCAAACAAGCCCAACAACGGACCATAGGTATATCCGCAGATGATATAGATGGCATCAATTAGACTGGTAGAGTTGACGACTTTGAAAAACAGGATAAACAGCACAAAAATGACACACATCACCAGATGAGTACGTTTACGCAACACCTCATCGTCCTTCTGTCCCATGATATCTACGCAATAGATGGTGGTGAGTGACGTTAAAGCAGAATCTGCACTCGAGAATGATGCCGCAACGATGCCCAAGACAAAGAAGGCTGTCAGCAGTTGGCTGTTAGCTGTTAGCACAGACGTTGCCTGAATAAAATGCGGCAAGAGCTCGTCGCCACTTGTCGGAAGGGGCATACCCTGCTTCTGATACCACATCGTCAGCAATACGCCTAACGACAAGAACAGCATATTGGCAGGCAGAAAGGCTACGCCATACGTACACATATCCTTCTGTGCTCCACGCAACGTCTTGCAGGTCAGGTTCTTCTGCATCATGTCTTGGTCTACTCCCGTCATCACCAACACAATGAAGACACCACTCAGGAACTGCTTCCAAAAATTCTGCTTTGACACCCAGTCATCCATCACAAAGACCCTTGACAACTCACTCTGACTCACAACTGTGAAGGTCTCACTGATGGTCAAGTTCAAATCCGCCGCCACCTTATATATAATAATAAGGAGAGCTGTAAACAAGCACAATGTCTGTAATGAGTCTGTCCATACCAGTGTTTTAATACCGCCTTTTCTAGTGTAAAGCCATATCAACAACACCAGCGACACTGTTGTCATCACAAAAGATATTCCCAATGGTTCAAACACAAAACGCTGTAGAATGATGCATACCACATAGAAGCGCACAGCAGCGCCCGTCATCTTCGATAACAGGAAGAAACACGAACCAGTCTTGTGCGAACGTCGTCCTAACCTCTGTCCCAGATAAGCGTATATCGAGGTGAGGTTTAGCTTATAATAGAGTGGTAACAAGACAAAAGCTACCACCACATAACCTAAAATAAAGCCCATACAGGTTTGCAGATAATTCATCTGCGACACGAGTACCATACCAGGCACACTAACAAAAGTAATACCTGATATCGAGGCGCCCACCATTCCAAAAGCCACCATATACCAAGGCGACTGACGATCAGCCCTATAAAAGGTTTCGTTGGTTGCCCGCCTGCCTGTCCATCTGCTGAAGGCAAAAAGCAAAGCAAAATATCCCAGTACAACAGCTATTATTGTCATAATTGTGTGCAAAGTTACTGTTTTTCTTTGAAGTTTGAAATTTGAAATTTGAAGATTATGATTACAAATTATATTTATTTAACGCTTTATCATATCACAAAGATCAAACTTCAAACTTCAAAATTCAAAGTTTTATTGTACCTTTGCAGGCGGTAATTATTCACCAACAACAAGAAACTATGTCAAAGCAGAAAAAATTCATCCTTCAGGAGAGTGAGATTCCTACACAGTGGTACAACATCCAGGCCGACATGCCCAACAAACCCATGCCGCCCATCCATCCTGCTACTAAGCAGCCTTTGGGCGTCGATGACTTAGCACACATCTTCCCTCGCGAATGCTGTGTGCAGGAACTGGACACTGAGCATCGCTGGATTGACATCCCTGAGGACGTGCTCGAGAAGTACAAGTACTATCGTTCTACCCCGCTGGTACGTGCCTATGCCCTCGAAGAGGCGCTGGGTACTCCTGCCCACATCTATTTCAAGAACGAGTCAACCAATCCCTTAGGTTCACACAAGATCAACTCTGCCCTGCCCCAGTGCTACTATGCCAAGCAGGAAGGCACGACGAATGTCACCACTGAGACCGGTGCTGGTCAGTGGGGTGCCGCATTGAGCTATGCTGCCAAGATCTATGGCCTCGACTGCGCCGTTTATCAGGTGAAGATTACCATGCAGCAGAAGCCTTATCGTTCCAGCATCATGCGCACCTTCGGTGCTGTTGTCGAGGGTTCTCCTTCGATGTCGACTCGTGCTGGTAAGGACATCTTAACCAAGGACCCGACACACTCTGGTTCACTGGGCACCGCTATTTCTGAAGCTGTTGAGTTGGCTACAACCACTCCTAATTGTAAATATACGCTGGGCTCCGTGCTCAACCACGTTGGTCTACATCAGACCATCATCGGTCTGGAGGCTGAGAAGCAGATGGCAATGGCTGGCGAGTATCCCGATATCGTCATTGGCTGCTTCGGTGGCGGTTCAAACTTTGGTGGTATCTCGTTCCCCTTCATGCGCCACAACCTGCTCGATGGCAAAAATACAGAGTTCATTGCTGCCGAGCCCGACAGCTGTCCTAAGTTGACCCGCGGTCAGTTCCGCTACGACTTCGGCGACGAGGCTGGCTACACGCCTCTGCTGCCCATGTACACGCTGGGCCACAACTTCAAGCCAAGCAATATCCATGCTGGTGGTCTGCGCTACCATGGTGCCGGCATGATTATCAGCCAGCTGATTAAGGACGGTCTGATGCATGGTGTCGACATTCCTCAGCTTGAAACCTTCGAAGCTGGTATGCTCTTCGCTCGTACTGAGGGTATCATCCCTGCTCCTGAGAGCACGCACGCCATTGCCGCTACCATCCGCGAGGCTCTGAAGTGTAAGGAGACTGGTGAGGAGAAGGTTATCCTCTTCAACCTCTCTGGTCACGGACTCATCGACATGCCGTCGTACGAGGCCTTCATCAAGGGCGACCTGCAGAACTACACGGTTACCGACGAGATGATTGCCGAGAACCTCAAGGCCCTCGACGAGCAAGGTTAATTTGACAATAGAATAGTCTTATTATAATATGAATGACGGACGCAACACCTTGCGCCCGTCATTTCTTTCATTCACGGCGTACCGGCTCACCGGCGTACCGCCGCACCATTAGCGGAATCGATGGTGCGTGGCATACCGTGTAATATATAATTAATAATATTACATTATTATAATAATATAATTCAACTTTCGCAAGCTCCGCTTGCTTTGTAGATAAAGGGAGTTAGAAGAAGATAGAAGGAGATAAAAGACGTTTGTAATGCTACACAATAACCGCAGATGGAGTAATGTCCTCTATCTTCCGCCGCTGAAAAGCGGCTATCTACCTCTATCTTCCTATATCTTCTTAACATGCGAAACTTGAA
>CACWOS010000058.1 GCA_902762565.1 uncultured Prevotellaceae bacterium | reverse complement strand
TCTTTGACCTTCGGTCGAGCCTCCTCACGCTCGGCCATTCCAAGCGAGCTTGATGGCTCTCGCTTAATCGGAGCCTTGTCATCGCTGATGCCATACGTTACATACTTGAAGCACCCTTCGGTGACGAAGCCGAACCATCGTGCGGGGTCGCCCTCGCGCTCCAGCTGGTCGCCCTTGCGGTAAGTCACCTCCTTGCCCTCGCGCTCGCAAAACTCGCGCAGCACCTCAATGTCAATACTGTTTTTCCCGAATTTCTGTTCCTGAAAGTCTGAACAAATGTTCAGGGGTTTTGTAACATTTCGGGGGTTATCCGTTAATTTGTTCATGATTGAAAACGGCTCTTTTCTTTTTGTGACCTTTGCGTGTGGCATCAAGCATGAAACTGTCGGCACGGCTGATACCTGTGTGCTGATCCTCATACACTTGCCAGTCGTCGATTTCCTTGAAGAGCCTGCCGAGGTGGTCGTGATAGCGGTCTGGATAGACCATCGTATAGACGAACCAGAGTTTGCCCCGACAGACAAATCGCTAATAATAACTATAGTCATCCATACGGCTGTCGTTCTCATATTGTGGCCCAGAGAGGATGAAGTAATCGCTGCCGAGTTTGCAGTCTGTCGCATGAAGCACCAGTGCCAGCGAGTCCATCCCGCTTTTGAGCGATTGGTCATAGTTGCGCAGGGCATAACATTCGAGCACGACGGTTGCCCACTCATTGTCATAACTGAATCGGACGTGGCCTGTGTATTCATCGAGCGAGTCGGGCTGTACGGCGAAAAACGACGGGTATCTAACCGTGAAGCCCAAATCAGAGTCTTGGTATGTCTGCATCTCAGCAGTATTCAAGCCTTGCCCAAACACGTCTCCATCTGTCCTTTCTGTGGTGAAAGGCCAGATGAAGTCTATGCTTGCCGTGATTATAAGGGCAGCGATGAATAGTAGAGCGGCTTTCTTCATTAATATCCCATGCGCGAGGTATCTACCTCCTTTTTCTTTTTCTCCTTGAAATTGCCGATGCGGTAGATGGCGGTGAGGGTATAGTTAGTGTAAGGCATCCAGACCCGCATACTGTAGTCTTGATTGGCTGTAGTGGAGCGGGTGTCTATGTGGGCGTTCAGGATGTTCTCGCCTTTGGCCACGAGGCTCCACTTGCCGTTCTTCGTGGTGTAGCGGAGTGTGGCATTGAGCCGTAGGAAGGGATCAATGTCGTAAAGACCTTGGATGGACTTTGTCTGGAAAAATGGATTGAGGATGAACTGGATGTTGTGCCTCTGCGATAGTTTGGCTACGGCCGTGCCACCCAGTATGCCCGAGAGACAAGTGCGGTCGATAGGCAGGTCGAAGAAATCGGTCTTGTCGTGGCGATAGAGGGCTGTTGCCATGACATTTCCATTGAGCCAACTGCCCATGCGGAACTGTGCCGAGGCTTGAAGACCAAAGTAGTTGGAGTAATCGAAGTTGGTCTCTTTCATAATGACGGCCATGCGGTCTGTGGGCTGGTAGGCCATCTGCACGAAGTAGTCAGGTTCAAGCATGACGAAGGCGGTAAAGGTATAATTGCGGTTTAGTTGCCACATCAGGTTAATGTCGTATTTCGACATAGGCTTTAGGTCAGGATTGCTCCATATCTCGCTGTAGGCTGAGGCATAATAGATGCTGCTCATGGTGCTCCAGTAACTGGGATAGATGGCCTCGCTGCTGAACGAGAGGTTGAGCATGTTCTTTTCGTTGATATTCCACATGGCGTTGAACTGTGGGTAGATGCGCCATTCGTTCCACTTGGTGGCATGGTACTGTTCGGCAGTCAGTGAGGCATCAAGACTAAAAGACTGGCCTATTTGCTTGCTGAAACCTGCGTATACGTTCAATATGCGTTCGTTGTAATCTACGTATGATGTGGCATCGGGCAGGGGCTGGTGATCAGCGTCGAAGGTAGTCTGATAACTGTTGTTGTTTGTAAACTGCGCCTTTCCACCATAGTTCAGTTCCCAACCTTTCGGCAGTGAATGAGTCTGGTCAGCTGTGAAGAGCCATTTGCTGACCTTCTGGCGGCTGTCGACATAGAGGTTTCGGCTCATCTCATTCAACTGCCCGTCGAGATTTTGCGTGCGAGGCTCCTGATAATTGGTATAGGATGCTCCGAGTTGCAGACCGTAAGGAGCCGAATAATTAGCATCCACATTGTGCAGGTAGGTATGCTGTCGGGAGTTTTGTATAGACTGCGCCGTGCCTGTTGTGGTATTGGTGGAGCGGGTGCTGTTCCATTGACCGGTATATGCCAGACTGAGGTTGTGTTTTTCGCTGATGGCATAGTCCATACCGATATGGTACTCATGGTTGACGCCGTCGCTGCGATTGCGGGTATTGTCGCTGTAGGCCATGCACTGGTCATTAAGCGGATGGTTGGCCTCGTGCTCCACTTGGCCGTAGCCTGTTCCATCGGTAAACATGTATGATGCGTCTATGCCCAGTTTACCGTGATTATAGATGACGCTGCCACCCGTATAGCCCGTGCCATATTTGTGCTGCCTCCAACCGCCCATCAGTTGTCCAGAGAGTTGGTTCGTTCCAGTGAAGTCTTTAGTTACGATGTTGATGGCCATGCCTCGCACGTGATATTTTGCAGGAGCCGACGGCATCACTTCGGCCTTGGCCAACATGGCGGCGGGCATCTGTCTCAGGCGCTCCACAACCTTGTCGGCACTCAACGTGGTGGGTTTTCCATTGATGATGAGCGTCACGGTCCGACCTGAAAACATAATGCTGCCATTCATCTCACTAACTCCCGGGATATTGGTCAGAGCATCGTAGGCATTGTCAGCGGGATATACCTGCAGGAGCATTGGCATATTGTAAACAAGGTGACCCTTTTCCGTTGTTGAGACGATTCGCTCACCTTTCACCTGCACACCTTTCAGTGAAACCGTCTCAGGTTGTAAGCGTATCGTTCCCACTTCTGGCTGACTGCATATCTTGTAGATGGTTTTGTAGCCCACGTAGGAGATGCGGGCGAGCACTTTATGTTGCTCATAAGGAATAGCGAAATACCCGCTTTCATTCGAAACTCCACCACTAAGCAGCGTGGAGTCTGCTGGATAGAGGATAGCGATATTGGCATAGGCCACAGGCTGGCTCTGTTCGTCGATAATGGTACCCGTCAGACGGCGGTCAGTCTTGTGGGTACACTCCACGAAAATCTTGCGTCCGTCTTCCTCTGTGCTTGTTGTGACACGGATGGGATAGAAGCCAATCATCTGCTGGATGGCTTCGGGCAAATGTTTGTTTCTGACGGTAGTGGTGATACGGAAGTCTTCCAGTTCGTTATAGAGGAAATAGATAGTGTAACCTGTCTGTTGCTCACTGAGTTGTCTCAATGCATCAGAGAGGGATACATTATTGTATTCGTGCGATATTCGTTTCTGTGCCTGTGTACTGACAGTCAGCAGCAGGGCAAGAATGAGAGTAATATATCTGTTCATGGTGGCTGACTATTTTACGGTGATTTGGTTATCCTTCAGCGTAACGGTCAGACGCTCGAACTGGTTGAGGTCGCTAACCACTTGATCAATGCCCTTCTGTGGATTCCATACGAAACGGAAACGGAGTTGTCGGGCTTCGTCATTAACAAACGTAACGTTGGCATCGTAATGGGCGGCTATCTCTGGCAGCATCTTTTCCAGTGGGATATTGTCGTAGATGATAGGCTGCGGCGCTGCGATGGTGTCAGTGGTCAGCGTATCTGTGGGAGTAACATTTGCGGGGTTTGGAGTATTGATGACCTCCTCAGTCTTTAGCGTATGCTGCTGAGCGTATCTTACAATCTGAATGGCAGCAAAGGCAATACCTGATACAAGCAATACTCCGACAAAAGAGGCTGCTATCTTTATCCAGCCAAAACCATGACTTTTGGACTGGTGTATCTCATTAAACTTTTGCCATGCTGCATCTACATCAATGGTTTTTTCTGCCTGACGCTGACGACTGCTGCGTTTGGCTTCTACCATCATGCGGTAGGTCTCACGTGTATCTTCATCACGGTTGATGATGTCCTGGATTTCCAGCTCAGTGTATGTTTCGGGATTGTCGAGCATTTCAAGTAGCTGACGGATGTTTTCACTTGTCGTTTCCATTGCAATAATCTTTTAATGTTTGAAGTGATTTCTGATTTTCTGAATGCTTTGGGCGAGATACTTGTAGGCGGTATTCGGATTCAGACCAAGCCGACGGGCAATCTCAGCGATGGTCAAATCTTCGTCGATACGGAGGTGGAAGATACTGCGATGCGGTTCCTCCAGTTGCTCGTCCACGAAAGCCGAAATATCTTCAAGTTGCTCCAATTGTCTGTCAATGGGTTGCAGGTCTGTCTCGTCTTCTATAGGCAGTAGGTTCTTTACCCGTTCGTGCAGTTGCATTTGCCGTATCTTGTTCAGACAAGCATTGCGTACGGCAATAAAGAGATAGGAATCGTTCTTGGGCGGAATGTCGCTGTCGGCAATTCGTAGAAAGATGTCCTGTACCACGTCCTCAGCCTCGCCGTCATCGCCTAGCAAGACACTGGCCAGATGAATCATCTCGCTGTAGTTCCGGCGGAAAAGCTGTTCAAGTATTCTCTTATCAAGCATATCAGTCTTTCAAATTACGGAAACACCAACTTTTTTCATTTTTCTTTCAATTTTCTTTGTCTAAACACGATTTCACGGTACAAAGATAGTCATTTCTTCCTATTTATATAGTAGGCAGAAAGCAGAAATGTTACATGTTCATTATTCCTTAGTTTTGTTTGGCAAAGTTACGGAGAACGACACAAAAAAACCTCGGCAAAGCCCGGAAATCGGGTGCCGAGGTGAATGTCTTAACCCAAGTAAAGAGTTTTGTTAAATTTACGGCTAATCTTTGCCGAAAGTAATCTCTTTGCGAATTTTGCTGATGGTCTTGGATACCTATTGTTAATTTTCATATTACACGCAATTTCAGCGTTAAAAGAGTACAAACGACACGAAAAGGTTGATATTTGGTGGCTGAAGGATGAGGTGGAAACGTATGAACTAAACGATTAATAGCTGGCTGTGCAGGGAATGCCTGCAGCAATGACACGGTCGCGGATGGCGTCAAGCTGTTCGCGACTGGCTTTTTCCAGTCCTTGGGTCGGCGTCTCACGATCGATAGTGTAGATCATGACCTGCTGAGGTCGGATTTCCTTAACGGCTTCGAGCCAGGGAGCGACATACTGCTCGCTGGTGTTGTCGACGTCCTCGCCCTGACACTTGCCGCGCAAGAACATCGTCTGTATGATGATATGTCCGTGGAAGTCCTTCATGTGTTCTATGATGGTGCGGACGTCATATTGGCCAGTGGGGCGGTCGACCTTGTTGATATAGGTGGCGTCGACGGTGTCCAGTTTCAGGATGTTGTCGTCGACCTGCATCAGGGCATCGTGTACTTGAGGGCGATGAATCATCGTAGAGTTGGAGAGTACACAAACCTTGGCCTTCGTACAGTACTGGTTGCGCAGACGAATGGTGTCAGCGATGATTTCAGCAAAATGTGGATGGCAGGTGGGTTCGCCATTGCCTGCAAAGGTGAGCACGTCTGGCAACTGACCATCAGCGGTCATCTTGATCAAGGTTTCTTCCAGCTTTTGCGCCACCTCCTCGCGGGTAGGACGGGGCAGGGTAGGGCGATGGTCGGCATTGAAACCACACTCGCAATAGATGCAGTCGAAGCTGCATACTTTACCGTCGGCAGGCATCAGGTTGATGCCAAGTGAGATGCCTAATCGGCGGCTATGAACAGGGCCGAAAATAGGCGATGGATAGATAATGGTACTCATAATGGGCGCAAAATTACGCTTTTTAAGTGAAAAAACAAAAATTTTTCACTTTTCACTTTCCATTTTTCACTTTATTTATTACCTTTGCACGAAATTAGGTGTAATACGCTTAAATGACGATATGAGTAATAGGAAAAAAGGCCCCCGCAGCCGTCGAGGTATGCAGGTGGTAACGTTATGTATAAGTACGACGATGGTGCTCATCTTGCTGGGTATGGTCGTGTTTTCTGTGCTGTCGGCCCGCAATTTGTCGGCACACATGAAAGAAAATCTCACCATGACTATCATCCTGAAGGATTCGGTGTCGGTAAACGATGCCCACTTGATGTGTCGTGACCTCTATCATCGTCCGTACAGTCATAATATCGACTACATCAGCAAGGAACAGGCTCAGCGCGAACAGGTCAAGGAACTGGGTAGCGACCCGTCGGAATTCCTGGGCTTTAATCCCTTCCCTGCTACGTTGGAGGTGCAGTTGAAGTCTGACTACGCCAACCGTGACTCGCTGAAATGGATTGTGAAGGAAATGAAGAAAGACGAGCGTGTGAGCGACATCAGTTATATGGAGGACCTGATGGACAAGGTAAACCGTAACTTGAGTCGCGTCAGTGTCGTCCTGTTGGTGTTGGCTGTTCTGCTGACGTTCGTGTCGTTCTCGCTCATCAGCAATACGGTGCGTCTGAGTGTCTATGCCCGCAGGTTCGTCATCCACACGATGAAGTTGGTGGGTGCCTCGTGGGGCTTTATCCGTCGTCCGTTCCTGAAGCAAGCCATCTGGATTGGTGTGATAGCGGCCATCTTGGCTATCATAGTTTTGGGCGCGTGTGTCTATGGACTCTTCCTGACGCAGCCAGGCATCGAGGAGGTGGTGACGTGGGAGGTGTTGGCCATCACGGCAGGTTCTGTGCTGTTGTTTGGTATTGTGATTACGGCGCTATGTGTCTGGTTGGCTGTCAACAAGTTCCTGAAGATGACGGCAGGAGAGCTGTATAAAATTTGAAGTTTGAAGTTTGAAGTTTAAAATTTGAAGTTTGAAGTTTGAAGTTTAAAGTTTGAAGTTTGAAGTTTGAAAATTAAGATATGGATAAGAGAGATTTTGCGTTCGGTCGTATGAACTACATCCTACTGGCTGTAGGTATGGTAGTTGTCATTATTGGTTTCCTGCTGATGAGTGGCAGTGGTTCTTCGGATGCGGCCTACAACCCGGACATTTTCAGTGCCCGCCGAATTAAGGTGGCTCCAATAGTCTGCCTGTTAGGTTTTGTTTCTATGATATATGCTGTGGCGCACCGTCCGAAGGGTGACGCAGAGGAGTCTGTTGAACAGAGTAAGGAGGTTGAGGCATGAGTTGGTTTGAAGCGCTCGTTCTGGGTCTTATTCAAGGACTGACAGAATATCTGCCTGTTAGTAGCAGTGGTCATCTGGCCATCGGACAGGCTTTGTTTGGCATGAACGACGGTGCCGACAATCTGATGTTCACCGTTGCCGTACACGTAGCCACCGTACTATCGACCGTTGTCATCTTGTGGAGCGAGATTGACTGGGTTTTGAAGGGCTTGTTCAAGTTCAAGATGAACGACGAGACGAAATACGTGCTCAACATTATTGTATCGATGATTCCTGTAGGCGTTGTCGGCTTGTTGTTCAAAGACCAGGTAGAGGAAATTTTCGGTTCGGGATTGCTGGTAGTTGGCTGTTGCTTGCTGATTACCGCAGCGCTGCTCACCTTCTCTTACTATGCCAAGCCCCGTCAGAAGGAGCACATCTCGATGAAGGATGCCTTCATCATCGGTATTGCTCAGGCCATTGCCGTATTGCCAGGTGTGTCGCGTTCTGGCTCAACCATTGCGACGGGCTTGCTGTTGGGCAATAAGAAGGAGTCGTTGGCACAGTTCTCGTTTTTGATGGTCATCCCCCCCATTTTGGGTGAGGCATTGCTCGATGTGCTGAAGATGATGAAGGGCGAGAACGTGATGGGTGGTATTGAAACATTGCCACTGATGGTTGGCTTTGTTGCTGCCTTCCTGGCAGGTTGCGTAGCTTGCAAATGGATGATAAGCATCGTCAAGCGAGGTAAACTCATCTATTTCGGCATCTATTGTGCCATCGTTGGTGTTGTAACCATTATCTGTTCACTGCTGGGATGAACTTTACTGAGGGCGAATTCATATATATCAACAAGCCTTACGGCATGACGTCATTCGGTGCTCTGGCTTTCGTGCGCACGCGTGTATCTAAAAAGGTAGGCGTGCGTCGCGTGAAGATAGGTCATGCGGGTACCCTTGACCCCTTGGCCACAGGTGTTCTCATCCTTTGCACTGGCAAGAAAACGAAGGAGATAGAACGTCTGCAGCTGAACAGTAAGGAGTATACAGCCACCTTACAACTCGGTGCTACGACGCCTAGCTACGATATGGAGCACGAGGTGAACCAGACTTATCCCACTGAGCATATCACCCGTGAACTGATTGATCGCGTGCTTACCGATTTTGTCGGCGATATAGAACAGGTTCCCCCTTCGTATTCGGCCTGTAAGATTGGTGGTGACCGTGCCTATAAACTGAAGCGCAAGGGACTTGATGTGGAGCTGAAGCCCAAAACCGTGCATATCGACTCCATTGATGTCATTGGTTTCGCACCGGAAACGATGCAACTGAGTATCCGCGTCAGTTGTGGCAAGGGTACTTACATCCGTTCGCTGGCTCGCGACATTGGACGTGCCCTGAATAGCGGTGCCTATCTGACAGCCCTCTGTAGAACGCGTTTAGGTGATGTCTGCATCGACAATTGCATGACGCTTGATGACTTTCCACAATGGCTGGACCAGCAGGAGATAGAGTCGTAAAAGCTTTCCTATTGTCATAACGAAAATAATAAAATATAATAATGAAGCTATCACAATTTAAATTTAAGCTGCCTGAGGAACTGATTGCCTTGGAACCTCCTCATAAGGTGTTTGAGAACGAGGATGGTACAGTCGAGAAAGTGTATCATCGTGATGAATGCCGCATGATGGTGGTGCACCGTAAGAGCCAGACCATCGACATGTTCAAGAAGGACGATGAAGGTAATCCCACCGACGAGTTTATTCAGTTCCGCGACATCATCAACTACTTCGGCGAGGGTGACGCAATGCTGCTGAATGATTCGAAGGTGTTCCCCGCTCGCCTCTATGGTACTAAGGAGAAGACAGATGCCAAGATTGAGGTATTCTTGTTGCGCGAACTTAATGAGGAGTTGCGCCTGTGGGATGTGTTGGTAGAACCCGCACGAAAGATTCGTATCGGCAACAAGCTGTTCTTTGAGGAGGATGGCCCTATGGTGGCTGAGGTGATTGACAATACCACCAGTCGTGGTCGTACCTTGCGTTTCCTCTATGACTGTCCGCATGACGAGTTTAAACGTGAGCTTTACGCCTTGGGATCGGCACCTATTCCACACTATATCATTGACCGTCGTGAACCTACTGATGACGATACATATAATTTTCAGACCATCTTTGCCAAGAACGAGGGTGCTGTCACAGCGCCAGCTTCTGGTATGCACTTCAGCCGCGAGTTGATGAAGCGTCTGGAAATCTATGGCATCAACTTCGGGTTTATCACTGTTCACTGTAGCTTGGGCTGTTTCGATCCTATTGAGGTTGAAGACTTGACCAAGCACAAGATGGGCTCTGAGCAGATGATTATCGAAAACGAGGCCTGTGAGGTGGTCAACAAGGCTAAAAGCGAGGGCCATCACGTATGTGTGGTTGGCGTTAGCACAATGCGTGCCGTTGAGTCATCGGTCGGTACCGATAGTATGCTGAAGCCTTTCAATGGCTGGACGAACAAGTTCATCTTCCCGCCGTATGACTTCCAATTGGCTGATTCGATGGTTGCTAATTTCTATCATTCTGAGTCAACCATGTTGATGGAAACGGCTGCCTTTGGTGGCTATGAACTCGTGATGGAGGCCTACCAGAAAGCAGTCGACAATGGCTACAAGTTCGGTTGCTATGGCGACTGTATGCTGATATTGGATGACTAACCATCAGGTATATCTCGGATTGGGCTCGAATCTGGGCGATTGCAGAAAGAACCTGGAGCGAGCCATCCGTCTGATAGACGACAGAGTGGGGGAGGTCATCCGACAGTCGTCGTTCATTGAGACGGAGCCGTGGGGCTTTGAGTCCGAGCATCGCTTTGTGAATGCCGTCGTTCTCTGCGAAACCACTAAAACACCGCGCGAGGTGCTCTTGCTGACACAACAAATAGAGCGCGACATGGGGCGACGGAAGGTTAATGGTGCAGGGTTAATGGTTAATGGTCAACGTATATATACCGATAGAATCGTGGATATTGACATCTTGCTCTACGACGATTTGACGATAGACGAGCCCGACTTGAAGATTCCGCATCCGCTGATGCATCAGCGCGACTTTGTGATGATTCCGCTAAAAGAAATACAATAATAACTCAAAAACAAACTGCGTATGAAAAAACTAATTTGTATGATGCTCTTGGCCGTAACAATCTCGGCTCAGGCACAAGTAAATCCTTACAAGAAGTATACGGAGAAACTGCCTTTCCAGATGCCTGAGGTGAGCGCTCCCGTCATCCCTAACTACACCGTGAATTTGAAGAAGTTCGGTGCCGTGGGTGATGGTGTGACTCTCAATACGAAGGCTTTCGAGAAAGCTATTGCTGCCCTCACCAAGAAAGGTGGCGGTCATTTGGTAGTGCCTCAGGGCGTGTGGTTCACAGGTCCTATTGTGCTCCAGTCGAATATAGACCTTCATCTTGAGGCTGGTGCCGTCATCCAATTCTCTGGTGACGAGGCCCTTTATCCTGTCATCAAGACATCGTTTGAAGGTCTTGATACCCGTCGCTGCCAGTCTCCCCTCTCTGCCAATGGTGCTGAGAATATCTCTATTACGGGTAAGGGTGTGATTGATGGTAACGGACAGTTCTGGCGTCCCGTGAAGAAGGGCAAGATGACTGAAGGTCAGTGGAAGGAAGTACTTGAGCGTCCAGGTGGCGTGGAGTCAAAGAAAGGCTACTGGGTACCCAATCAAGCTTATGCGGATGCTGAAAAGAGTGCCAATATGAATGTGCCTAAGGCCTCTACAGACGCTGAATGGAATGCTATCAAGCGTTTCCTGCGTCCAGTGATGGTGTCGCTGGTTAACTGTAAGAATGTGCTTCTGCAGGGTGTCATCTTCCAGAATTCACCAGCATGGAACCTTCATCCGCTGATGTGTGAGAACATTATCCTGGACGATGTGCTGGCACGTAATCCTTCATACGCCCAAAATGGTGATGCTCTTGATTTGGAGTCGTGTAAGAATGCGCTGATTGTCAACTCGAAGTTTGATGCTGGCGATGATGGCATCTGCATCAAGAGTGGTAAAGACAAAGACGGACGTCTGCGTGCTCGTCCTTGTGAAAATGTTGTGGTCGACGGTTGTACGGTTTTCGCTGGTCACGGTGGTTTCGTGGTTGGCTCAGAGATGAGTGGCGGTGTGAAGAACATCCTTGTTGCTAACTGCCAGTTCTTGGGTACCGACGTAGGCCTGCGCTTTAAGTCAACACGTGGCCGTGGTGGTATCGTTGAGAATATATTTATCGACAATGTGGCTATGACGGACATCAAGACCGATGCTATCACGTTCAATATGTACTATGGTGGAAAGTCGGTGGCTGAGATGTTGGCCGATGGTGATAATCCAGACAACGTGACTAAGATGCCTATAACGGAAGAAACTCCAATCTTCCGTAATATCGATATTAAGAATATAGTTTGTAATGGTGCTGGTCGTGCTATGGAGTTCAATGGCCTGCCTGAGATGCCTATCAATGGCATTCGCCTGCAGAATATCAATATCATTGCCAAGAATGATGCTGTGTTCAACAATTGTCAGAACATCAAACAGCGAAATGTTCACATTACAGTGAAGTAAAGACAAAGAAAGCCTCGCAAATTGCGAGGCTTTTACTTTTCCACTCTTCCTGTCGATTACTTACGCAGGCCGAGGGCCTTAATCAGTTCACGATAGCGAGTGATGTCCTTGTTGTAGAGGTACTTCAAGAGCTTACGACGACGACCTACCATCTTGGTCAGTGCACGAGCAGTACCGAAGTCCTTGTGGTTCTTCTTCAGGTGCTCGGTGAGGTGCTGAATACGATAGGTGAACAGGGCAACCTGACTCTCAACAGAACCGGTGTCCTTAGCGTCCTTGCCATACTGGCCGAAAATCTCAGCCTTCTTAGCTTGATCTAAATACATTGTTTTGTTTGTGATTAAATGTTTGCAATAACATCTTTCAGACGCATCAGCCTGCCTAATCACAGGGCGGTTTACGTCATCAAATGCTCCGGATTTTCCGAAATGCGGGTGCAAAGGTACAAAAAAAAGTGAAAAGTGAAAAGTGAAAAGTGAAAAATTTGCTTTCGTCACCCAGTTTTTTAGTTTTTTTTTGTAATTTTGCACCCGAAATTACGTAGTTTTATTATGCAGGATATCAGAAATATTGCGATTATCGCACATGTAGACCACGGCAAGACGACGCTCGTGGACAAGATGATGCTGGCAGGCAACCTGTTCCGTGAGGGCCAGAACCTGTCGAGCCAGGTGTTGGACGCTAACGACCTGGAACGCGAACGAGGCATCACGATTCTTTCAAAGAATGTTAGTATCAATTGGAAAGGAACAAAAATTAATATCATCGATACTCCGGGACACTCCGACTTCGGCGGCGAGGTAGAGCGCGTGCTCAACATGGCTGATGGCTGTCTGCTGTTGGTCGATGCCTTCGAGGGTCCGATGCCTCAGACACGCTTCGTGTTGCAAAAAGCCCTCCAAATCGGTTTGAAACCCATTGTGGTGGTTAACAAGGTCGACAAGCCTAATTGCCGCCCGGAAGAGGTTTATGAGATGGTGTTCGACCTGATGTTCTCACTGAATGCTACTGAGGACCAGTTGGACTTCCCCGTAGTCTATGGTTCTGCCAAGAATGGTTGGATGGGTGAGGACTATCACAAGCCCACTACAGATATTACTTACCTGTTGGATAAGATTATCGAGGTTATCCCTGCTCCCAAGCAGATTGAGGGTACGCCTCAGATGCTGATTACCTCGCTGGACTATAGCTCATATACAGGCCGTATTGCTGTGGGTCGCGTACACCGTGGCTGTCTGAAGGATGGCATGCAGGTGACTATCGCCCATCGCGACGGTTCGATGGAGAAGACGAAAATCAAGGAGCTTCATACTTTCGACGGTATGGGTCATAGCCGTATCGACCAGGTGGACTGTGGTGACATCTGTGCTGTTATCGGACTGGAGAAGTTTGAGATTGGTGACACCATCTGCGACTTGGAGAACCCGGAGCCCCTGCCACCTATTGCTATCGATGAGCCTACCATGTCAATGCTCTTCCAGATTAACGATTCGCCGTTCTTCGGTAAAGAGGGTAAGTTCGTTACCTCGCGTCATATCAACGACCGTTTGGAGAAGGAACTTGAGAAAAACCTCGCCCTCCATGTTGAGCAGTTTGAGGATTCTACTGATAAGTGGATTGTCTCAGGTCGTGGTGTGCTCCACCTATCTGTGCTCATCGAGACCATGCGTCGCGAGGGTTATGAGTTGCAAGTCGGTCAGCCTCAGGTTATCTACAAAGAGATTGACGGTCAGAAATGTGAGCCTATTGAGGAACTCACCATCAACGTTCCAGAGGAGTTCGCCTCGAAGATGATTGATATGGTGACCCGTCGTAAGGGTGAGATGACGTCGATGGAGAGTCAGGGTGAGCGTACCAATATAGAGTTCGACATTCCCTCACGTGGTATCATCGGTCTGCGCACCAATGTGCTGACAGCCTCCCAAGGTGAGGCCATCATGGCTCACCGCTTCAAGGAGTATCAGCCGTATAAAGGCGAGATAGAGCGTCGCGTCAACGGTTCTATGATTTCGATGGACACCGGCAATGCCTTTGCCTATGCTATTGACAAACTGCAGGACCGTGGCAAGTTCTTCATTGATCCAGGTGAAGATGTCTATATGGGTCAGGTGGTCGGTGAGCACGTTCATGACAACGACCTCGTCATCAATGTCTGCAAAGCCAAGCAGTTGACCAACGTCCGTGCCTCAGGTACCGACGATAAGGCACGCATCATTCCAAAAGTGGTGATGTCATTGGAAGAATGTCTGGAGTACATCAAGGAAGACGAACTCGTTGAGGTTACGCCGAAGTCCATGCGTATGCGCAAAATCATTCTTGATCACGACCAGCGTAAAAAGGCAAACAAGCAATAAAAATAAAGTGGTGGATAAACTATTATAGAACAAGATGGACAACAAAGATACCTTGTTAGAGCAGTTAGCTCGTCAAATGGCCAATGTCAGTATGCAGTCAGCTCACGCTATGAATGCTGAGGATATAGCCGGCATGCTGCAACGTATGTTGGGGGTGTTGAAAGATGATGAGCGCAAGAAACTGACAATGGTAGCTGAGGCTTTCATGCATGACGTGGCTGTGAATCGTAGGCCGGAAGTAACCGAGGTGCGCCCTAAGGAATTAGAGTGCGACGTGGTAAGATTCCAAAACAATAAGGATAAATGGGTGGCCCTTGTCGGATTGCTAGACGGCTATCCTTATGAAATATTTACAGGTCTGCAGGATGACGAAGAAGGTATCTTCCTACCTAAATCAGTGACAAAAGGCAAGATTATCAAGCAGCAGAACGAAGACGGTTCAAAGCGCTATGACTTCCAGTTCGAGAATACTCGAGGCTATAAAATAACTGTCGAGGGATTGAGCGAAAAGTTCAATCCGGAATATTGGAACTATGCTAAGCTGATTAGTGGTGTACTACGCTACCGTATGCCTATAGAGCACGTCATTAAACTGGTAAGCTCCTTATCGTTGTCATCTGAGAACATTAATACTTGGAAGGTAGGCGTTGAACGTGCTTTAAAGAAGTATCTGCCTGATGGCTGTGAGGAGGGAGAAGCTAAAACTGAAGAGTGAGAAGTGAAGATAACAGGAAGTAAGATATACTTGGACGATATACGTTTCTATGCTTATCACGGTGTGATGGAACAGGAACGACAAGTCGGGGGCGAATATCTGGTGTCACTCGCCATTGAGACCGACCTGTCTGAGGCTGTTCATACGGATGATTTGGCTGATACTGTTAACTATGCTGCTCTCTATGCGCTAATAGAACGTGAAATGTCTGTACCCTCGAAACTGTTGGAGCATGTAGCAGGAAGAATAGGACAGCGTTCATTGGAAGAATTTGATAAGATAGCAACGCTGACCGTCAGAGTGACGAAACAGAATCCCCCTATTGGTGCGGACTGCAAGGGGGCAAGCGTAGAAATAAAGATGACGAGATGAAGAGAATATACATTCTGACCATATTTGTGTTGCTGGCTGTAATGGCATATGCTGCGAAGGCAAAGACCTTTACGTTGGTAATAGATGCCGGACATGGCGGACATGATGCCGGTGCCATAGGTGCTATTACCAAGGAGAAAACCATTAACCTGAATGTGGCATTGGCTTTCGGTAGATTGGTGGAACAAAACTGTAAGGATGTGAAGGTAATATATACGCGTAAAACGGATGTGTTTGTGCCGTTGCATACGCGTGCCGATATAGCCAACAAGGCCAAAGCTGACCTTTTTATCAGTATTCATACCAATGCACTACCTAAGAAACGTATTTCGCGTGGAATAGAGACTTATACGCTGGGCATGCACCGTGCTGCAGACAATTTGGATGTAGCTAAACGTGAGAATTCGGTTATTCTGATTGAGAAGGACTATAAACAACGCTATCAGGGCTTCGACCCGAACTCGTCAGAGAGCTATATCATGTTTGAATTTATCCAGGATCATAATATGGCACAAAGTGTGGAACTGGCCAAGTTGGTACAGAAACGCACCTGTGCTACGGCTGGCCGACAGAATAAGGGCGTAAAACAGGCTGGTTTTCTGGTATTACGTGAAACATCAATGCCCAGCTGTCTGATTGAGCTTGGCTTTATCTCTACTCCTGATGAGGAGCAGTTTCTACACTCAGACAATGGTGTGGAGAAGTTGGGACGTGGTATCTATCAGGCCTTTGTCGATTATTATCAAACTACACAATCCAAGGTTCGACCAAAAGGGAAGATGGCTCGTGAATTGGCCGATATACGCGAAGGACGTGTGTCTGCTGCAGAGAATGAACAACCTAAAGCCGAAAAAGTGCAACCCAAGATGGAAGAACCGGAGCCTGCTGAAGATATCATTAATGTAGACACCGTTGTTCCAATAGTAGCTGCTCAGGAATCGGTTAAAAAAGATGTAATTGTGAAGAAGAGCGAGCCTGTGAAGAATTCTGAACCAGTGATGACAGAGCCATCAGACGCTCCAGTGTTCAAACTACAGGTCTTAGCATCATCGACCAAGTTGAAACCTACAGATCCGCAACTGAAAGGGCAGAAGCAAGCTGACTATTATCAGGAAGGTGGGCTGTATAAATATACACTTGGGAATTCAACAGATTATCAGCAGATATACCAGTTGCGCAAGGCTCAACTGCAGAACTTCCCTCAAGCCTTTATCATTGCTTTCAAGAATGGAAAGAAAATGAACGTGCAGGAGGCGATACAAGAATATAAAAAAAGAAAGAAGTGAGATTTGAAGTAAATAAAAATAACGCGATATGAAATTCTTTACCAAGGAAGTGAAAATAGCATTGGCTGCCATTCTGGGTATTGTCGTGCTGTTTTATGGGTTACAGTTCCTGAAGGGATTGACCATTTTCTCAAATGATGACTCCTACTATGTGACGTTTAGTGATGTGAGTGGCCTCTCGTCATCGTCGCCAGTGTATGCTAACGGATATAAAGTGGGTGTTGTGAAGAATATTGTTTATGACTACAACCCAGGAGGGAAAATTGTGGCAGAGATGGCATTGGATAACGATATGCGTGTACCTGTCGGTTCGCGTGCCGAGATTGCTAGCGACTTATTGGGTAATATAAAAGTCAATTTGGTATTGGGTCAGGATCCATTGCATATGTTGGCGATTGGGGATACTATTCCTGGTGCTGAAGAGCAAGGCATGATGAGTAAATTTGCTGCTATAATGCCTGCCATCGAATCTATTATCCCTAAACTCGACTCTATTATGACAAGTCTGAATATCCTTTTGGCTGACCCTGCCTTGCGTAATACATTGCATCATGTAGAGGGTATGACGGGCAACCTGAATGCTACCAGTCAGAATCTGAAGGCTTTGTCGGCATCGTTGAACCATGATGTGCCAAGTATGATGTCGAAAGCGAATGGCGTGCTTGACAATACCCAGCAACTGACACAAAACCTATCATCTGTTGATGTCGCAACGATGGTGGCTAGCGTGAATAAAACATTGGAGAATGTAGAGGAGATGACCAAGAAATTGAATTCGAATGAGGGTACTCTTGGCTTGTTGATGCGTGATGCTACACTTTACAATAATCTGAGTTCGACAGCAGCTTCAGCTGACTCCCTATTGATAGATTTCAAGGCACATCCCAAACGCTATGTTCACTTCTCGGTCTTTGGGAAAAAAGATAAGTAAAATACGTGGTAATTTTTAATTTGTCTAAATAATTAAAGAACGTAAACATTTATAGTCATGATGTTGGCAAATGCTTGATAATTCAATATATTACAACGGTTGAACAATATGACCTGCACGCAGTATCATTTGTGTGCAGGTTTGTATGTAAAAGAACCTTTTTCAATAACTTACAATTATGCAAACGGATTCGTGGATTAAAAAAAATTAAATGTATGATAAAGTGTAAAATATGAAGCATTTACAAAAACATGTAATCACGATGACTAAATATGCAGATTTGTTTTATTGAAAAAAAAGTGCGAACTTTGCACTCGAAAACAACTAAGACCATAATACTTGTCTTAAGTAACTAATTTAAATAAAAAAGTAAGTAACGCCGCATGGTAAACAATCCAAAGGCGCTTTGGGACAACTGCCTTAGTTTGATTAAGGACAACGTCACGGAGCAGCAATTCAGAACGTGGTTCGCGCCAATCGTCTTCGAAAGTTACAACGAAGACAGCCGGACTCTTCTCGTACAGGTACCTAGTATGTACGTGTATGAGTATCTGGAGCAGTACTATGTCGGATTGTTGAGCAAGGCGCTGACACGTAGCTTTGGTCAGAACGTGCAACTTACTTACCGTGTCGTTACTGATAAGCAGCATGGCATTATCCAGGAAGTAGAAGGTGAGGATCCTGTCAATATCGAGCGTCCACAGCCAACCAACCGTGGAAATAGGACACCTGATGTTCTCGATGCTGTAGCCAATGAATTGAATCCGCAGTTGGATGTCCATAAGACATTCCAGAACTTCATAGAAGGTGCTTCAAATAAGTTGCCACGTACTGTGGGCGTCTCTATCGCTGAGCATCCAGGCAAGTCAACATTCAATCCTTTTTTTGTCTTCGGACCTTCGGGTTGTGGTAAGACGCACCTCATCAATGCTATTGGCGTACGCTGCAAGGAGATGTATCCGCATAAGCGTGTTCTCTATGTTTCGGCCCGTCTGTTCCAAGTACAATTTACGGATGCTGTCCGTCAGAATAAGGTAAATGAATTCATTCAGTTCTATCAGACTATTGACGTCCTTATTGTTGATGATATTCAGGAGTGGGCTACGGCTGCAAAGACGCTTGATACGTTTTTCCATATCTTCGACCACCTGTTCCGATTGGGTAAGCAAATCATTTTGGCTTCTGACCGTCCCCCTGTAGATCTGCAGGGCGTGAAAGACCGTCTGCTGACGCGATTCTCTTGCGGACTTATTGCAGAATTGGAGCATCCTAACGTGCAGTTATGTGTTGATATCTTGAAGGCTAAGTGTCGTCGTGACGGCTTGAAGATTCCTGAGGATGTCATCCAGTTTATTGCAGAGACAGCTAATGGTAGCGTCCGTGATTTGGAGGGTGTTGTCAATTCGTTAATGGCATACTCTATTGTCTACAACTCGAATATTGACATGCGATTGGCTGAGCGTATTATCAAGCGTGCTGTAAAGGTGGATAACAAGCCGTTGACAGTGGACGATATCCTAGAAAAGGTTTGTGACCATTTCAATGTACCTCAGCAACAAGTATTCAGTCGCAGTCGTAAGCGTGACTATGTGCTAGTTCGTCAGGTGTCGATGTACTTGGCTCAGAAATATACCAAAATGCCTGCTGGACGCATTGGACAACTGATTGGCGGTCGCGACCATTCTACTGTCATTCACAGTTGCAGCACTATCGAACAGCGTTTGAAAGTGGATAAGGCATTCCTCTCAGAACTGAGCAGTATTGAAAACTCCTTCAAGTTGAAGAAATAAAAAACTTCCAGCCGATTGGTTGGAAGTTTTTTTATCTTATATCTTACTTAAGACATCTTACAAGTTGTCCTTTTCGATATCCTTGAAATACTTGTATGTAGCAACCTTCAGCTCGTCAGTAGCAGGCTCATCGCAAACAATGATGCCGTGCTGATGGGTCTGTAGGGCAGAGATGGTCCATGCCTGACATACAGGTCCCTCGATAGCTGCCTGCAAAGCACGAGCTTTGTGGTGACCATTGCAGAGAATCATGACTTCGCGAGCTGCCATCACGGTGCCTACACCAACGGTCAGAGCCAACTTGGGCACTTTGTTAACGTCGTTGTCGAAGAAACGGCTGTTGGCAATGATAGTATCGGATGTCAGTGTCTTTACACGTGTCTTTGAAGCCAGACTAGAGAAAGGCTCATTGAAAGCGATATGACCGTCAGGACCAATACCGCCAATAAACAGGTCGATACCGCCAGCTTCGGCAATCATCTCCTCGTAGTGAGCACATTCGGCCTCCAAATCCTTGGCATTGCCGTTCAGGATGTGGATATTCTCCTTGGGGCAGTCGATATGGTCGAACAAGTTACGAGCCATGAAAGAGTGGTACGACTCGGGATGAGATTCGGGCAGTCCTACATACTCGTCCATGTTGAACGTCAGCACGTTCTTAAATGACACACGGCCTTTCTTGTTGGCTTTAACTAGGCAGGCGTACATTCCTTCGGGTGAACTGCCAGTAGGCAAACCCAATACGAAGGGCTTCTCTGCTGTGGGTTTGAAAGCATTGATACGTTCAATGACGTGCTCAGCAGCCCACTGCGACATTTTCTGATAATCAGATTCAATAATTACTCTCATAAGTTTAAAAATATAAAGTTTTTCTCTTATCGGATGCAAAGGTAAGAAAAAAAAAGAAAACTTGAATAATGAATGAATATTTTTTTGTACCTTTGCCCCCATATTTATAAAACCTCAAATCCGCAACCTATAGGGTTTAGTGGGATTTTGCTTGCAAAGCGACAAAATTCATTTTATTGTACATATTTCTTGCACAACAGAAATGTCG
>CACWOS010000057.1 GCA_902762565.1 uncultured Prevotellaceae bacterium | reverse complement strand
AAACGCCACTGATTGCTTCACATGGTAATGCACGTGCTACGAGATATAGTTGGATAAATAGTAACACTTAAACCGAACAAATATGCGACAAAGATTCTTTACTTTTGCGTCTCAACTGGTAGTACTGTAGTAGTACATTGGTAGTTGGAATTACTCCGAAAGAAATTTTGAATACTCTTGGAGTATTTCCAATTACTCCGAAAGTATTGAACGTTGCTAAATCCTTTCTGGATATCTCCCCATGTATTAGGCTCGATAAGTAGTTTTTCGTATAATTATTGCGGATACTAATATTGCGCAATAACCTAAGGGTTTTGCTCTAAATTGAAAAAAAGTTCGTACCTTTGCAATATGATTAAGAATATTGCATTTGACTTGGGAGGTGTGGTGCTGGCGTTGAGTTACGAGCAGGCCGTGAAGCGGTTTGAGGAAATCGGACTGAAGGATGCCAGACAACGGCTGGATGCCTTTGAACAGAAGGGTATCTTTGGTGAATTGGAGTCTGGACAGATTACGGCAGAGGACTTCAGTAGGGAACTGAGCGTGCTCGTGGGCAGGACGCTGGCAATGGATGAGTGCTATTGGGCTTGGCACGGTTATGTGGATCATGTGCCCAAGCGCAATCTTGAGGCCATCCTCAGTTTGAGAGCCAGAGGGTATAAGGTGTGTCTGCTGTCGAACACGAATCCCTTTATGATGCAATGGGCCAGCAAGGATTTCGACGGTGAGGGTCACCCCATCAGCTATTTCTTCGACGCTATGTACTTAAGCTACGAATGTAAGGTGATGAAGCCCAAACGTGAAATTTTCGAGATGATGCTGAAAGGCCAGCAGGCGCTGCCTGAAGAGACCATCTTCGTCGATGACGGTCCTCGTAACGTGGAGACTGCCGCTAGTATGGGTATGATGACGCTCTGTCCTCCCAACAACGAAGATTGGACGGCAGCATTGGAGGATATCTTACGAGTTGACTAAAAAGCGGACGACTAGCGGCAGATGGTCGCTGAAGCCACGCTGATAACGCATACCATTATATGTACGGAAGGGCTTGACTCCTCCGTACTTTTTGTCTTCTTCCAAAAGGAAGGGGGCATCGTTGATATAAACCTGCTCAACAAAACCGAACAGAGCAGGACTAACTAGGATATGGTCAATGCTTTCCCATCGACCATCGTAGCGATAGGTTCCCTGAGCGCCATGAGTGCCCACAGCACTTTTGGTGACGTTCTGTAACCCCTGTTCCTCTAAAAACAAGAGCGACGGACTGTCGGCATAGTCGTTAAAGTCGCCAGCAACGATGACTTTGGCGTCAGCAGGCAACAGACGGATAGCACCAACCAGGCGTTCCATCACGAGAAGACGATTGGGGCGCGTCACCTTTTCACCACCAAAACGACTGGGGGCATGAACGACAAACACATGCAGCGTGTCGCCAGAGATGGCTTCTCCCTGAACATAAAGAATGTCTCGCGTAGGGCGCATGCCTTCTAAGGGCGTCACGTCAAGATAGTCGTAGCAGATGGGACGGAAGGAAAAGGGCTGATAGAGCAAGGCGACATCAATGCCACGAACATCAGGCGACTCCGTCATCAGATATTCATAGCCTGCATTTCGTAGTAGTGAACGTCTGGTCAGGTCTCGCAACACCGAATCATTCTCCACTTCCACCAGAGCAACAAGGTCTGGCAGTGATTCCTGCGAACAAGAGATAATTTCCTGACTGATATTGTTGACTTTGCGCCAATAGCGGTCTGG
This sequence comes from uncultured Prevotellaceae bacterium, assembly GCA_902762565.1. GTDB lineage: Bacteria > Bacteroidota > Bacteroidia > Bacteroidales > Bacteroidaceae > Prevotella. Next base: position 16,637 of record CACWOS010000057.1, on the reverse strand, counting down.
TGTCCATTTACGCACTGAAGCAGGCAACCATTCGGTATCCTGCTTCAGTGAATCGTGATGGCAGTCAAAGAGATTCTCGCAATTCAGTTCAACGAGCGTCAACCATGATGCCAACAATAAGCTTAGCATACTTTCTCCAGGCGTTTCATCATGGCAAACATGAAGACTGCAGCTACGAGGCAGACACCCAGGAATACGCTCCAGCATACCCAGAGGGGAACGGCACCCCACAGCAGTCCACCAACAACAACCAACTGGTTGCCAATGGCTGTAGCCACAAACCAGCCACCCATCATCATTCCTTTATATTTTGGAGGAGCCACCTTCGAAACAAACGAGATGCCCATAGGTGACAGCAACAACTCACCGAAGGTCAGCACGAGGTAAACCATAATCAGCAAGTTGGGTGTCACGTCAGCTACATGTACGGCAACAGGATTGCCGTCAGCACCCATCTCTGTCTGAGGCATGGGCAGTCCGAACGAGCCAAACGCCATCAACGCATAGGCGATAGCTGCCACAATCATACCGTAAGCTATCTTACGAGGTGCAGACGGTTCTTTACCCTTGGCAGCCAACGAACCAAAGATAGCCATTGACACTGGGGTCAGAGCAACGACATAGAAGGGATTGAACTGCTGGAAGATAGGTGCAGAAACCTTGACGATGCCATTCTCGTCGAACTGCAGGCACAGGAAAGCAATAGCGGCTACGATGACAGCAGCAGAGATACCCTTAGCCTTAGCGGTTTTGCTCTGGAACAATGAGAACAGGGCATAGACTATGAAGATAACAGCCACAAGATTCCATACATCAAAACACATAGCCTGCAGACCTTCAGCTGATTGAGCCGTAAACTCGTCAGCAAAATAAGTCAGCGAGAGACCATTCTGGTGGAAGGCCATCCAGAAGAAGATGACCACAGCAAACACGAGGCACAGGGCCACGATACGCTGCTTGGTTTCCTCTTTGCTGAGTTCTTCGACAGCGGGAGAACCGCTGTCCACGGTCTTGGCATCCTTCTTCGCGCCACCCTCGGTATGACGGAAGGTACTGCGGAACGCGTAATAGATAGCGATAGACAGAATCAGCGAGGCACAGGCTACAGCGAATGAGAAATGGTAGGCGTCATTACTTGAATAACCCAGCGTCTGCTCGGCATACTCCTTAATCTTAATAGCTGCTGTCGGAGCAAACAAGGCACCAATGTTGATAGCCATATAAAAGATGGAGAAACCTGAGTCGCGTTTGTCCTTATACTGAGGATCGTTATACAGGTCACCCACCATGACCTGCAGGTTACCCTTGAAGAGTCCAGTACCAAAACCAATCAGCAACAGGGCTGCCAACATCACAACCAGTGCCACACTGTCGCCACCCAAGGGTACTGACAACAGCAGATAGCCAGCAAACATGATGATGATACCTGTAGTCACCATCTTGCCAAAGCCGAACTTATCGGCCATCATACCACCGATGAGTGGGAAGAAATACACAAACATGAGAAACGCACTATAGATAGTACCAGCCATAGCTGGCGACAATCCATAGTTGGCTCTCAAGAACAAAGCAAATACGGCCAGCATGGTGTAGTAACCAAAGCGCTCGCCAGTGTTGGCCAATGCCAACGCAAATAGTCCTTTCGGCTGTCCTTCAAACATAGATTTAATTTTTAAAGTTATATTTTCTATTTAATCTTATCATTCTTAGTACGTACCAAGTCAAAGAGGTAGGTTGCCTTAATGACTATCTGGCCGAAGTTGCTTCGTCCAAAATAGTCGCTCTTTGAGTTGCCGTAGAAATCACCCAAGCCATAGTAGTAACGGCCCTCTATCATGAAGTGACCCAATTTACGGTGCGAAAATTCCAAGCCAAGCCCTGCAGCAATACCATAGTCGAACTTCTTCTCGACAGCCATCGAATCCTGTGCTACTATAGTGGACGTACGTGCATTCTGCGTTGGCTTACCTTTCACCACATTGGTTGAGGTGCTTTCACTCAAGAACATGCCAATCTGCGGGCCAACCTGAAAAAAGAACTGGAAGCCCTTACGCTCACGTCCCCAGCCCATACGAGCCATCAAGGGAATCTGGACATAGGTCATCTTACGCTCATAAAACAATGGATTGAGCTTATCTGGGTCATCAGTATAATATACCGGCAGACGGTCTACGTCGACGATATCCTCTTTCCATCCTGTCTGAGCCAGATTGACTTCAGCCACAATGGCACATATGCTCTTGAAATACTTCTCGCAGGTGTAACGAAACGTCAAGCCACCAGTCAAGCCACCCAAGAATCCCTGCGGAACTTCAGGCATAAAGCCAACCTTGCTCATCATGTAGCCTCCGTTCACACCAACGGCAAAGTCAGTACGGTAATCGCCGACTTGCGCCCTTACCAACAACGGACAAAGCAACAATAGTATGATTAGTTTGCGTCTCATGCTCAGAAATTGATGGTTTCTATTTTCTGGTCTTTGGTATAGTGCACAAACAGACGTGCTCTGTTCTGCAAGCCACCACCACTGAGACGTTCAAAATGTAATGGTGTCTGATACGGTGTATAGCCTACCATTCCTGATGCACCCGTAAAGTTCTGACCATACATGTGCAGACCCTTGATAAAGAAATAGGCATGGTCGAAACCTGTCACAGCAAAGCGCTGATGATAGTTCTGCATGTCCTGATGGAAATTCCAACGATACTTCTGTTTGAATCTAGTCGTACTGGATGAGAGCGGATTCATGTAGTAAGTCGATGGTATGCAGACATCATACTTATAGAAATTATCAAGATGGCGACTGGTATATAGCAACCATTCAGGATAGCCAAATACTGAAACCTGAAGCTGCGGACGGGTCATCATCATGCCATTGAGTTTGGCAAAAGCCACATTCAACTCTTGTGAACGACTGGTATTCAACACGACGACGTTGGGCTCCGTTGTAGAGAACGATTTCTGGAACATGGTCTCGCCAGAACGCAGATTGGTAATGCTGTATTTTTTGCCTTCTGCCTCCAGTTTGCGGCGAAGAGCAGAAGTGAAGCCACCCTTGGTGCTGGTGCTGTCGTTACAGTCAATAATCACCGTATGACAGTTCTTATAGCGGTCGTAGAAGCGCGACACATAAGCATCATTGAGCAGATTGCCATTCTGATAGACCTGGAAAATCTGAGCATTGCTGAATACTTCCTGTGAGTTGATGCTAAAAGGAATCAGGACTCGGATGTTATGCTCACGGGCAAAATCGCCCAACGCTTTCACCTGTTTGGTATATAGCGGACCAATAATTACATCACGGTCAGCTGCATGCGGGTCTTGCAGAATCTCATTGATATCCGATTCCTCAGCTACATTCCACGCACGGATGTCTGTGGAAATGCCACTAGTACGCAGGCTGTCGCATGCCATCAATATACCGCGATAGTATTCCACCATACGTTTGCCGTCGCCATTGATGTTATGGAGCGGCAACATGATGCCTACACGAATCTCACGCTGTCGCATATCGGTCTCTACCACTTTCGGTTTAGTGGGCATATTGATTTCCTGTGTCGAAGACGTTGTAGACATCAGACTATTAGAAGGATATGGTATCTTGATAAAATCGCCCTTCTTCAGTTCGTAGCCAGGAGAGTTCATATCAGGATTCGCATTAATCAGTTCCTGAACGGTAAGACCATAATCACGAGCTATGCCAAATATGGTTTCCCTACGCTTCACTTTGTGCATTTCCCTATATGTCTGCACCTGTGACAATGCTGTTTCCGCAGTGAAACAGAAAAGCACAAAAAGCATCAAAAATCTCAATGTTCGTATCATAAAAGCTGTTTATTTTCGATTTTTCGATGCAAAATTACAAAAAGTTGAGAGAAGAACAAAACAAAGCTTTTGTTTTTTCTTCCGAAACACGGTAATTTCCTCGCAAAGCGAAAAAATTACAAAAAAAGATGCGGAAGTCCGACTTTTTTCGCTAATTTTGCACAAATATTTATTTCTTAAGATGAAAAAAGGCATTTTTATAGCAATATTCCTTATAGGATGGCTTCCCATGAGCATGTGGGCTACCTTGGCACCTACAGCAACCTTTACCGACAGTAATGGTACAGAGAAAACAGTATCGTCTACCGATCCTACTGAAAAAGTAGAAGGCGATGCTCCTTTACTTGTGCGCTTTACAGCCAATGCGACGGACTTGAATCCAGGTTCAACGCTTGAGTGGCGTTTCCGCCATTCTGGTGCAGCAGGCTATACAAATGAAATTACACGCTACGAAGAAAATCCGGAGTTCACATTCACAGAGTCTGGTCAGACCATTGCTACACTCTATGAGCGTTTGAACAATGACATCGTTGACTCTGCTTCCATCACGATTACGATTACCGAGAGTCACCTGGAAATGCCCAATGCTTTCTCGCCCAACAACGACGGTCGTAATGACAGATACGGTGCAAAAGGAGCCTGCCACCCTGAGTCGAGTGGTCGCTACAGGAGTATTGTCGAATTCCACGGTTATATCTTTAACCGTTGGGGCCAGAAGCTCTTCGAATGGACTGATGTCAGCCAGACTTGGGATGGCACATACAACGGCTCTCCCTGCAAGGACGGAGTCTACTTTGTGTTGGTTAAAGCCCGTGGTGCCGATGGCAAGGAGTATAATATCCGTCGCGACGTCAATCTGATTCGCAACTACAATGAAACCACATCGACATCATCAGGAGGAATGTAATGAGCAACGACAGCAAAATCAACATCTACGGTGCACGTGTTCATAACCTGAAGAACATTGATGTCGAGATACCTCGCCACTCATTGACTGTACTGACTGGTCTGAGTGGCTCAGGTAAGTCGAGTCTGGCCTTCGACACCATCTTTGCCGAGGGACAGCGTCGCTATATCGAGACATTCTCTGCCTACGCCCGCAACTTCCTTGGTGGCATGGAACGTCCTGACGTTGATAAGATTACCGGTCTGTCACCCGTTATCAGCATAGAACAGAAGACTACCAACAAGAATCCTCGTTCAACCGTAGGTACCACTACCGAAATCTATGACTATATGCGTCTGCTCTTTGCACGAGCAGGTAAAGCCTATAGTTACGAGACTGGCGAATTGATGGTGAAGTACACTGAGGAGAAAGTCATCAACATGATTCAGGATGACTACATGGGACGCAAGATTCTGATTCTGGCACCACTAGTACACGGCCGTAAAGGTCACTATCGCGAACTATTTGAATCGATGCGAAAGAAAGGTTACCTACATGTACGAGTTGACGGTGATGTACAGGAAATCAAAGTGGGCATGAAGGTTGATCGCTATAAAACTCACGACATTGAGGTTGTGATTGACCGTTTGGCAGTCAAAGGTGCCGACGAGCGTCTGAAGAAGACCATTCAGATAGCCATGAAACAGGGCGAAGGCCTTATTATGATTATGGACTACGAGACTGGTGAAGTGAAGCATTTCTCCAAGCGACTCATGTGTCCAACAACCGGCATATCTTACAGTGATCCAGCGCCTAATACTTTTTCGTTCAATTCTCCCCAAGGAGCATGCCCACATTGCAAAGGGTTGGGCTACATCAACGAAATAGATATAGCAAAGGTCATTCCTGACAACCAAAAGAACATCCATGATGGTGGCATCGTGCCACTAGGAAAATACAAGAATCAGATGATCTTCTGGCAGATAGATGCCATTCTGCATAAGTATGAGTGCGAGCTGAAGACTAAGATTGCCGACATACCAGACGAGGCATTGAACGAGATATTGTATGGTTCATTGGAGAGTGTACGCATCGACAAGAATCTGGTACATACGTCAAGCGACTACTTTGTGGATTACGATGGCGTCATTAAGTATCTGCGCTCTGTCATGGAGAGTGACGAAAGTAGTAGTGCACAAAAATGGGCCGACCAGTTCATGGCTGAATGCGAATGTCCTTTATGTCATGGACAGCGTCTGAACCGCGAAGCCCTGTCTTATAAGGTATGGGATAAGAATATTGCTGATCTTGCCAATATGGATCTTGGTGAGTTACGAGAGTGGCTTGACACCTGTGAATCACACTTGGATCATCAACAGCAACAAATTGCCGCAGAAATCCTGAAGGAGATTCGCACGCGACTTGACTTCCTATTAGAGGTCGGGCTCAACTATCTAGCACTCAACCGTCAATCAGCCTCTCTTTCGGGAGGTGAGAGTCAGCGCATTCGTCTGGCTACACAGATTGGTTCTCAACTGGTCAATGTGCTTTACATCCTAGACGAGCCTTCGATAGGTCTTCACCAACGCGACAACGAGCGTCTGATTCGTTCGCTGAAAGAGTTGCGCGACCTAGGGAATACCGTTATCGTAGTGGAGCACGACGAAGACATGATGCGTCAATCCGACTACATTGTAGATATTGGTCCTCGTGCCGGACGAAAAGGGGGAGAAGTCGTATTCCAAGGCACCATAGACGAGATGCTGAAGACGGATACTATCACAGCTCAGTATCTGAATGGCACCATGCGCATCCCCATGCCTGAGAAACGCCGTAAAGGTAACGGCCATGAGTTGGTGCTGAAGGGCTGCACAGGCAACAACCTGAAGGAGGTTACAGCAACGTTCCCATTGGGCAAACTCATCGTCGTCACAGGTGTGTCAGGATCAGGAAAGTCGACACTCATCAATGAGACACTCTACCCTATCCTATCAAAACACTTCTACCGCTCATTACAAGCGCCAATGCCCTACGAGAGCATTGAAGGTCTGGAGTATATAGACAAAGTGGTGAACGTTGACCAAAGTCCCATCGGTCGCACGCCACGTTCAAATCCCGCTACATATACAGGTGTTTTCTCCGACATTAGAAGCCTTTTCGTCAACCTACCCGAAGCACAGATTCGTGGCTACAAGCCAGGACGCTTCTCTTTCAATGTGAAAGGTGGTCGTTGCGAGACGTGTGGTGGTAATGGATACAAGACTATTGAGATGAATTTCTTGCCCGATATTCAGGTACCATGTGAGGAATGTCACGGCAAACGCTATAACCGTGAGACATTGGAAGTACGCTTCAAGGGAAAGTCGATAGCCGATGTGCTTGATATGACCATCAATCAGGCCTGTGAATTCTTTGAGAATGTGCCTGACATCCTCCGTAAGATCAAGACTATTCAGGACGTAGGTCTTGGCTATATTAAGTTAGGACAGCCATCCACCACCCTCTCTGGCGGTGAGAGTCAGCGCGTCAAGCTAGCCACAGAACTGTCGAAGAAAGATACTGGCAAGACGCTTTATATCCTTGACGAGCCCACTACAGGTCTCCACTTCGAGGACATCCGTATTCTGATGGATGTGCTGCAGCGCTTGGTTGACCGTGGTAACACCGTCATCGTCATTGAACACAATCTTGATGTCATCCGTTTGGCAGACCACATCATTGACATGGGACCTGAAGGTGGACGTGGCGGTGGCACCATTCTCACCACAGGCACACCTGAAGAGGTGGCCAAATCGAAGAAAGGCTACACGCCAAAATTCCTGAAAGAAACACTCAAGGCAGTCCAGAAGTAGGACTGCCTTGAGCATTTATAGTAACTTAACTAGTTAATTCTTAACGAGTCTAACCTCGTAGATTTCACCAATCTGCTTACGCGGTTTTGCAACGAACTTCACCCGTACCTGTTTCTTGCCCTTCAGTAATTCGGCAGGTATAGGATATGTCTCATACTTGAACTCCGAGATGCGATACTTACCTGTATTGTTCACCTCCTTCACGAGTACGTCGTCAACGAGGATGTCAAACTCATGGCTCTTCCACTCGCCTACGCCCCAGTACTTCAGACGCAGGCTAAGATCTGTCTGACCTCCCGTCTGTAGCAGATAGCTGAAGAAATGGCCGTCACGGGCATCACGGAAGAAAACATCGTTGGTATTGCCGACAAACGAGTTATCAGTCTCCATAAAGTGATCTGACTCTGGCTGCTGTTCTCCGGGCTGTACCTTATCAACAGTACGCTCTTCCAATGCCTGACGCTCTTGTTCCTGCTTAGCCAGATTGTCGAGATAGCCCTTGTAGCTGTCCTCTGAAAGTGCCAGCCAATACATCATGTAACGAGCATCGTGTAACTCGAAGAAAGGAATCAACTCATTGCGTATCTCGTTCTCCATACGTGTTGTCAACTGGAAGTGCAGGGGTTTGCCTTCAATAGGTACCAGCTGGTTTGCAATGCCCTCAACATCCTTATTAATCAGAATAGGAGCTTTATCAACGGGCAGTTTCTTACCTACGGCTAACTGTCCAAAGCGGCTGTCATCGGCAATGAGACGTACCAAATCTTCAGTACCCGTCTTCATAGCCAGCATAATTGGGCCATGCATCAGAGCAATATATTGTGGCAAGTTAGGCAGGTACTTGATACTGTTGTACATGGGGAAAGTCAACTCGACCACATCGCCTTTCTTCCACTGACGACTAATGACGACATATGACGACGGACCAGTGACAATGGTGACAGGCTTGCCATTTACCTTCACTTCGAACTGTCCAGGCTTTACCCAACCTGGATAGCGTACCTGCAACGTAAATTGTCCTTTGCCCTGAACAATGGTCAGCCTACTGTTCTCAGCATAAGGGAAGTTGGTCTCCTGACGCAGAACTATACCTTTCTCTTTCCAGTTCAGTTCCGACGAAACAAAGAGATTCACAAACAGGTTTTCGGCCTTCTTGGTATAGATAAACTGTCCGTATTTTCCATGATTCTCCATACCAGTTCCCACACAGCACCACATAGCCTCGTTGGGTGCCGAATAGTTGCGATAGTGTCGAGGGCGGGCTGATGTGAAGTAAACATAGCCACCGTGTTCAGGATGCTGACTGGAGAGAATATGGTTGAATGTTGCCAACTCATAGAAGTCTGCATAGCGAGCTTCGGGATTACGGCGATGCAACTCCTCCGACAGTTTCAGCATATTGTTAGTATTACAAGTCTCGGGACCGTCAATATCTGTCACAAAGTCCTGACAGGCTTCCTTGCTGGGAAAATGCTCGCGACGACTATTACCACCAAATGCCAGTGAACGTTCTCCAGTCACGATATCCCAAAAGTAGGCACTAGCCATGTGATAAGATTCATCGCCAGAGAGTTCTGAGATTCGTTCAAAACCTACCACCTTTGGCACCTGCGTATTGGCATGCATATTGTCCAAACAGTCCTGACGCTGCGACAGCGGCAATAGCAGACGTTTATGCGAGAAACGCTTGGCCACATCGAGATACTTTTTATCTCCCGTCATGGCATAGGCATCAGCCAGCACCTCATTCATACCACCATGCTCTGTATGGAGAGTTCGTTCCACTTGAGCATCTGTCAATCCAGCCGTTAGGTCAATGGCCCAGTCACAGAAACCAAGGAAGAGTTTCTTGGCCTGTTCATTACCGCAGTATACCCATGCATCGCGTAGACCAGCATACATCTTATGGAGATTATAGAAAGGTACCCACGCGCCTGAATAGGGACCAAAGTTGCCTTTCTTATAGTTCGACCATATACGATCGCTACCAGGCACGCCGCCCACATAGCCCTTGCCCCACTCTGGATGGTTCTTGGCATTGGCATCGGCAACGGCCTGCAACTCACTAATCCAATACTCCATACGCTCCTTGCATTCCTTACTGCCTGTTGCTGCATTGATGGCAAGAGCTGTCAGATAGTGTCCACCCACGTGTCCGTCCAGTCCGTCCCAGTTGGGATACGACTTACCTTTAGGCGTCAGTCCGGCTTCTTTGAGATACGGTGCCAACAGACGGTCATTGTCATACTTTAACAACACACTGACATTCAGGTCGCGAGCCTTTTTCAGCGGACCATCGAGCAGTGTGACGTCACCTAATGGGAACTCATCGGCATAGAGCCGATCTTGTGCTTGCATGCCACCTGCCATAAGTAGCATCATCAATGTAAAGGATGTTCTTCCTATACGCATAAAACATTTAGTCATAGTTCTGAATAGTAAATAATTAGTGGCAAAGGTACACATATTTTTCTATATTATTGATAGCTTTGTACTTAAAGATTGTTAAGAATAAAGGAAATAATCAAAAATGTTTCGTAACTTTGTAGGAAAAATAAAACCATTAGCATATCAAGAAACAATTATGTTAGTACTAGGTATCATTATCGTTGTGGCAGTTATCGCCATTGGTTATTTCATCAGCACCCAGCGTTCATTGGTGAGTCTCGATGAGATGTGTAAAAATGCACTGAGCCAGATTGAAGTTCAGCTCAATTCCCGTTTCGATGCTGTAGTGGCATTGGCTAAGACTGCCGCCAAATATGCCGAACACGAGTCTGACACAATTATTAAGACTGTCGAAGCACGTGGTGGACACACATCTTCTGCTAGTACTACGCCTGAAGCCATTAACCAACAGAGCGACTTACTATCGCAGATGATGGGCAAGCTCAACGTCGTTTTCGAACGATATCCCGAGTTGAAGGCCAGCGACCTTTATCGGGAAGCTCAGCAGGGTCAGAAGCAGTATGAGGAAAATGTACGTATTTCGCGTATGGTTTATAACGATACGGCAACAAAGATGAATCGCATGGTGCGTCAATGGCCCTCTAGTATCGTTGCCTCAACGCTGAACTTCACCATTAAGGAATATCTGAAGATTGACGATGAGCAGAAAAAGAAATATCCAGACCTCGACGAGGCTTTTAAGAAGTAAAAAGTGAAGAAGTGAAGGAGTTATTCTTTCACTTCTTTTCTTTTTATCTTCCAGCCAATGACTGCAATTAAAATGCTCATCAGCGGACTGAGGTAATTGAAGAAGCAATAAGGCAGATATGTAAGCGTTGCCACACCCAGCACCGTTGACTGCGTCATGCCACAACATATCTCTTTGCTAAACAAAATTAGGCTTCGCCTTTGCTCAGGTCAAAAGGAGCGATAGTACGGGGTTCCTGATTAGGAATACGAATGGGACCGAACTCCTTTTCATAGCGCATGATATTCTCCTGTAGTGCACCTAACAAACGCTTGGCATGCTCAGGAGCCAGTATCACACGGCTCTTAATCTGTGCCTTAGGCAGTCCAGGCAATACACGTGCAAAATCAACGATAAAATCACTGCTTGAATGCGTGATGATGGCAAAGTTAGCATATTCGCCCTGTGCCACGTTCTGCGGCAATTCTAGCTGCAGTCCGTTCTTTTCATTATTATTGTCGTTCATATTTAAAAAGTTGTTAGTTGTTTGGGATTATTCTTCCATTTCTTCGTCTTCCGTATTACCGTCGTACACGTTCTGCATCCAGTTGAACAATGCACCGAAAGGATATATTTCTGTGTCTATCCAGTTATGTATCTTCCAAGCACCGTCCTCCAAATAAAGTGCAATCTCCAGATAGCCATGATTGTCTTGCCCATCCTTCAGCCACACTTCTGCCCGAGCCTGATCGGTCGTCAACAGTTCTGTCTTCACCGAATCCACAGCTACTGGCGTGCCAATGTTGGCCAACCAATGGTATCCCTCGTCGCCCTCGAACATCACCTCGCCCTTGCTGATTTTCTTTTCCAGCATAGACTTCAGTTCCAAGAAATCCTTCGAACAGAACATCTCATCCAGTTTCTCTATGTCGATGACTCCATCAGACATTTTATTCACCTCAGCGAAACATGCGCGGATTTGAGCATCTACGGCTTCTTTGTTCCACAAGTTTTTCTTTTTTGGTGCTATCACCACTTTTTCTTTAGGCACTTCGACCTTCGTGAGTGTGTCTAACATAACTGGGTCAACCTGTGCCTCATCACCCTGAATTTTGTTGCCTCCACATGCAGCCATCACTATGGCAGCCACGGCAATAAAGATCATTTTTCTCTTCATTTATCTCTCTATTTTTCTAATCGGCTGCAAAAGTACAAAAAAAACATCAAAACCTTGCATTTCTCATAGAAAAAAACAAATAAAAACGAGGGCAGGAAAAAACCAACCCCCGTCATAATTATATCTGACTACAAACTTACATAGCCGAAGCTACAAAGAGGTAGTCATAAATGCATGAACAAATGCCAAAGAGCACGATACCTGCGGTGCAGACAGCAAGGGCAACACGAGTGTTGACGTCGGTCTTGAACGTAGGCAGGGGCGAGTCGCTCGGCTTGATGTACATGGCCTTGACAATGAGCAGATAGTAGTACAAGCTCACAACGGTGTTAATCAAGGCAACGAATACCACGAAGTAGGCCCAGAAGGAACCTTGTTCGGCAGCAGCCATGAACACGAAGAACTTAGAGAACATACCTGCGAACGGAGGAATACCAGCAAGCGAGAACAAGGCCAACGTCATAAGGAACGCCAACTTGGGGTTAGTCTGGTAGAGGCCATCATAAGCACTCATCTTGGTAGCGCCGCCATTATTCTGTTCAACAGTCGAGATGACTGTGAAGACAGCCATGTTGGCAACGACATAGACGAGGATGTAGTACATCAGCGAGGCCATACCCGTCTGCGAACCACCGATGACAGCCAACATAATGTAACCTGCCTGTGAGATAGAGCTGAAGGCCATGAAGCGCTTGAGTTCGCTTTGACGAATGGCGAAGAGGTTGGCAATGGTGATAGAGAGTACAATAACCACGTAAAGCATGTACTCCCAGTAGTCAATCATTGGTCCGAAGGCCTTCACGAGGATGACCAATGCAGCAAAGGCTGCAGCACCCTTCGAGCAGACAGAGAGGTAACCAGTAATCGGCGTTGGTGCACCTTCATAGGTGTCGGCCGTCCAGAAGTGGAAAGGCACCAGCGAGAGCTTGAAGGCCAGACCACTGAAGAAGAATACCAAACCCATGAGTTGCAGAGGGCTGAACATATAGCGATTGCCAAGTGCAGTAGCAACATCGTTGAAGTAGAGCGTACCCGTAGCAGCATAGATAAACGAGATGCCATAAAGCATCACACCGCTCGAGAAAGTAGCCACAAGAATGTATTTGGCAGCAGCCTCAGCGCTCTGTTTCTTGAACTTATCGAACGCCACCAAACAGGCCATAGGCACAGAGGCGGTCTCCAGTCCGAGGAAGAAGATGAGGAACGAGCCGCTGGACATCATGATATACATACCGAGCAGGGTGCTCAGCACGAGCAGGTGGAACTCACCGGCATAACGGCGGGCTTCATTCTCAAGCCAAGGCTCGGCCATCACTACGACGATAAACGTGCCGAAGGTAAGGATGAGCTTCATGACCTGAGCAGCCTGACCAGCGACATACATGCCGCCGAAGGCCTCAGCAGGACCGACGGTGGTGAGCATGATGGTCTGACAGAGCAACAGGGCAGCGGTGAGCTTGCCCAGCACGCCAACCTTGCGCTCGCTCTTCATCAGGCAGAAGTCGGCAAAGAACACGATAATCAATGCGAGGACCAAGAGTGCCTCAGGAATCATATTTAGGAATTGTCCGTAATTCATATCTTTATTTTTTATTGCAGCGGACTTACGCGGACTAAAACGGACTGTCCGAAAAAGTCCGCTGTCGTCCGCTGCCAAATTATTATATGATATTTGCGAGAATTGGTCCTACGGCGTCAGAGATGACGTTGCTTGCCCAGAGTGGGAACAGACCGAGGCCGGCGACACATGCGATAAGGCAGATGACGGCGACGCGCTCGTCCCAAGTAGCATCGGTGAGCTCCAGATAGTGCTTGTTCTTCACCTCGCCATACAGGATCTTACCAACAACACGCAGGATGTAGACTGCCGTGACGACAATCGACGTACAAGCGATGATGGTAGCCATGCGATGGAAGGTGTCAGCATTTTCGAACGAACCCACGAAGATGGTCATCTCAGCAATGAAACCCGAGAAGCCCGGCAGACCGAGGTTGGCCAAACCTGCCACGACGTAACCCACTGCGAGGAAAGGCATAATCTTCATCAGACCGTCCAAGTAGCGGATGTCACGAGTGTGGGTACGACCGTAGATCATACCGATGAGGGCAAAGAAGAGGGCTGTCATCAGACCGTGCGAGAGCATCTGCAGGATAGCACCCGTGCAAGAAGTCTTGGTCATCATCAGCAGGGCGAAGAGCACCAGACCGCAGTGAGACACCGACGAGTAAGCGTTGATGTACTTCAGGTCAGTCTGTACACAAGCCGAGAAGGCACCATAGACTACCGAGATGGTGGTGAGGATGAGGAAGATCCAAGCCAGTTCATTGGCAGCATCGGGCAACAGATACATAGCCACGCGGAAGCAGCCGTAGCCTCGGCAGAGGCATGACCGTCGGGTGACCATGTGTGGAAGGGGAACAGGGCGCCCAGCACACCGAAACCAATGAAGATGAAGGGGAAGAACATCTTCTGGATATCGACGGGAATGTTGTGCATGGCAGCAATCTCGTTGACGTTCATGGTGGTAGCACCGCTGAAGTAGTAGATGCCCAGCAGACCGATAATCAGCAGGGCAGAACCACCCATCAGCATCAGCGTCAGCTTCATGGCAGCATACTCCTTGTTGCCGGAACCCCAGACACCAATCAGCAGGTACATGGGAATCAGGGCTACCTCGTAGAACATGAACATGGTGAACATATCGGTGCAGATGAAGAAGCCGTAAACACCCGTCGAGAGCAGGGTGAACCAAAGAAAATACTCCTTGGTGAGGGGCTTCAGCTGCCAAGAGGCAAAGGTACCGGTGAACACGATGATGCTCGACAGGAGCAGCATCACGACAGAGATACCATCGACACCAACACTGTAGGCAATATTAAGCGGCTTGAACCAAGGCGTAGAAGCCGTCAACAGCATCACATCGGTATTACCTGCTGCACGCTGCTGAACAAAGTAGATGGTCAGCCATACGGACAGGGCCAGCAAGCACGAGGCGCCAACCACCATCACGCCACGCACCTGATTGAGCGACTTGGCCAGCCAAAGGCCGAGCAGCATCAGGGCGGGGATTACTACGAATAATGTTAATATACTCATTGTCGTTATTTCGATTTTCGTTATGTCGATATTACGTTATAACGTTATTACGATTAAATTGCAAGCAGGATTAACGTTAATGCAACGGTACCCGTGAGGAACCATACTGCATACTGACGGACATCGCCACTCTGCCAGGGACGGAGAGACTCACCAGCCTCGTTGGCACCCCAAGCCATGAAGTTGAACGTGCCGTCAACAACGTGACGGTCGAACCAAGCAACGGGCTTAGAGATGCAGCGGAAGATGATGCGATGAGTGACATACTGCCAAATCTCGTCCTGATAGAAACGCTTGTAGGCTGCACGGTGCAGCTTGGGGAACGTCTTGTACAGACGGTCGGCGATGGGCTGACTCTCACCTTTATATATATAGGTGGCGAGACAGATGCTCAGGATGGCAATAATCGTAGAAGTAGCAGCAATCTGCGTGTCGAAGTGGATGGTGTAGTCGGTACCAGCGGCAGACACATAGCTGCCGAAGCTACCACCCCACCCTGCGAAACCTGCGATGGTAGAGTAGATACCCACACCCATCGTAATGACGCAAAGCACAATGAGAGGAATGGTCATCGTAGCAGGAGCCTCGTGAGGTGTGTGGTGCTCGTGAGCTTCCACATTCTCAGTACCCCAGAAGATGCCGTAGTACAAACGGAACATGTAGAAGGCGGTCATAGCTGCGATACCCGTCATAATCCAACCCACTACAGGACTGTAGGCAAAGCAGGCTGTGATGATCTCATCCTTCGAGCTGAAGCCCGAGAAGAACGGAATACCTGCGATGGCGAAACAGCTGATGAGGAAGGTGATGTTGGTAATCGGCATATACTTGCGCAGCCCACCCATCATAGCCATCTCGTTGGAGTGGACAGCGTGAATGATACAACCGGCACCGAGGAACAGACAAGCCTTGAACATAGCGTGGGTGAACAGGTGGAACATACCAGCCATGAAACCGAGCTGTGCATGGTTGTCGAGCACGCCATGATGACCTGGCAGCGAAACGCCGAGGGCCACCATCATGAAGGCAATCTGAGAAATAGTCGAGAAGGCCAGGACACGCTTGATGTCGCTCTGGGCACAAGCCACAGCTGCAGCATAGAAAGCGGTGAAGACACCTACCCAGACCACGATGCTCATCTGAGGCTGAGCATACTCAACCCAGAGGGGGAACATACGGGCAATCTGGAACACACCGGCTACCACCATCGTAGCAGCGTGGATGAGTGCAGAAACAGGCGTCGGACCCTCCATAGCATCGGGCAGCCAAATATGCAACGGGAACATGGCACTCTTACCAGCACCACCGATGAACATCAGCACGAGGGCTGTAGGCAAGATGAAGCCTGCAGCAGCAACGGCCTTGGCGGCATTGCCAGCGATGAACGGAGTAGTACCCTCGCCCATCACGATGTTGCCAGCAAACGAGAAACTGAACGAATCGGTGTAGTAGCCGAACATCAGGATACCGATGAGGAAGAACATATCGGCAAAACGCGTCACGATGAAGGCCTTCTTAGAGGCAGCGATGGCGGGCTTCAACGGATAGTAGAATCCAATCAACAGATATGAGCTGACACCCACGAGTTCCCAGAAGGTGTACATCTGGAAAATGTTGGTGGCAACAACCAGTCCGAGCATTGACATGGTGAACAGGCTCAGGAA
>CACWOS010000056.1 GCA_902762565.1 uncultured Prevotellaceae bacterium | reverse complement strand
CTGCCCGGCATGATAGGCGAAGTTGGCGGGTGCGCCACCCAGTTTCTTACCTTCGGGAAGTACATCCCACAGGACTTCTCCGAGTCCTACTACATAACGTTTGTTAGCCATAATATTTAATCTTTAATTTTTAATCTTTAATGTTTCACTTGTGGAATATATGTGAAGAGGTAGATGACACCAACGGCCATCACGGCGACTGCTCCGGCCTGTCCCATGGCGTCGCTCATGAATCCCATGATGAGCGGGAAGATAGTGCCGCCAAAGAGACCCATAATCATCAGACCAGATACCTCGTTCTGTTTGTCGGGCACAGAGAGTAGGGCCTCAGAGAAAGCCATCGAGAAGATATTGGAGTTGCCGTAACCCACCAATGCGATAGCGGTATAGAGCACCATTTTTGACTCGCCGCTAAACATGAGCACCATAGACGCTGCCATCAGACAGACGCTGATGATGAAGAACCAGCGCGTTTTAAGCACACGCAGGAAGAATGAGCCCGTCAGTGCTCCGATAGTACGGAAGATGAAGTAGAGTGAAGTGGCAAAGGCAGCCTCGTTGAGCGTCATACCCACGCGTTCCATAAGCAGTTTCGGGGCTGTTGTGTTAGTGCCCACGTCAATGCCTACATGGCACATGATGCCAAAGAACGACAACAGCACGATGGGTTTGCTTAAAAGCTTGATGCAATCCATGAACGACGATGACTTGCCCTCCTGCATTTCCTCCTGAATCGGCGTAACCCACAATAGGGCAGATGCCAGGATACCAACGACGAAATAGACGAGGAACAACACTTTCCAACCATAACCGAACGATGGCATGGCTGCCGTTGCTCCCCACATGGCCAGATAAGGAGCGAGGAATGAGGCGATGGCCTTCACGAACTGTCCGAAGGTCAGCGTCGATGCAAGGTTCTTGTCACCGATAATCAGCATAGCCAATGGATTGATACTGGTTTGCATCAAGGCATTACCGATGCCAAGGAGCGAGAAGGCTACGAGCATCACGGCGAAGCTCTCGCCAAATAGCGGGATGAACAGCGACACAACGGTCACGACGAGCGAGAGCAGCACAGTCTTCTTACGACCGATCTTGTTCATCAGCATACCCGTGGGAACACTGAAGATAAGGAACCAGAAGAACACCAGCGAGGGGAACACGTTGGCCACGGAGTCCGTCAGCCCCAGGTCTTCTTTCACATAGTTGGAGGCAATGCCTACCAGATCCACGAAGCCCATGCAGAAGAAGCAGAGCATCACAGGAATCAGATAAATGGATTTGTTTTGATTACCCATATATTTTACTTTTTACCTTTTTACTTTTTTACTTTTATCTCGTAGATGGTTACTTTTCCGCCCTTAACCTTGATACTATTATAGGGCTCTGAGGGGAACACGAGGTTGGTCATAGCCATCTTGCCGTCGGCATCGAAGGCCTCGATGCTGCAGCGGTCGATGAAAAGACGTAGTTGCTTAATAGTTCCGTAGGTAGGAGCCTCGGTCACACAGGGGAAAGCCTCGCTGAAGCTCACATCGCCGCTCTTGGTGCGGTCCATCGTGAACTTCTGTTTAGTGCCGTCGTATGTCATCGTCACCTGTTCACCCTTTGCGTTCGACAGCACAATCTCCGTCAGGTTCTTCGTATCGACAATGATCTCGCAAGCCTCCGTAGGGTTCTTCACCTTTTTGCCACGCAGCGCCAGCATTTCCTCTGAGGGCACTACGCTGACATAGGTCTCTTCACCGTGTTGAAACAGGCCCAGGTCACGAGCTATCGAGTTTGCCGAGCGGAACTGCTTAGTGGGAACCTGATTGGCATATTGCCAGTTCGACATCCATGCTAGCACTGTGCGGCGGTTGTTGGGCGCATTGTAAAACGACACCGTAGCATAATGGTCCTTGCCATAGTCCATCCATTTCGTTACTTTAGGCATCGACTCACAGGTGAACTTATGGCCGTCGAATTGTCCAACGAAGTACTGTGTAGCACTGCCGCCAAACGGACCACCAGGGTTGATATTGCAGATGAGCACCCATTTCTCGTTTAATTCCGAATTTTGAATTCCGAATTTCGAATGTGCTGTGCCGGGTAATTTGTAATTCGTAATTCGTAATTTAAAAAGGTCCGGGCACTCCCATACACCACCATGATTGCCATATTCCTTGCCGAACGATGATTCGTATTTCCAGGCCTTTAAGTCTTTCGATGAATAGATGCGCATTTCCTGACCGGCTGCCAGGATGAGGTTCCACGCCTTGATGTCCTCGTTCCAGAAAGGACGTGGGTCACGGAAGTCCTTGTCTTCGGCAGTCAGCACGGGATTACCCTCATACTTCGTAAACGTCTTACCGCCATCATTGGAAAAGGCGATGCACTGTGCCTGTACGTCACCGCCAAATGGTGTGGGGCGGCTTGCCGTGTACATCGCCACAACAGTACCTTTCTCCAATACACACGACCCGCTGAACATGGTGCCCCACGCATCAGGAGCCAGCGCCACTCCTTCGTCCTTCCAGTGAATAAGGTCGGTCGAGGTGGAGTGTCCCCAGTGCATGTTGCCCCACATCGAGCCGTATGGATTGTACTGGTAATAGAGATTCCACGTGCCATCCTTATATATCATCCCATTCGGGTCGTTCATCCACCCGCGCTTTGGCGTATGATGGTATAGCGGACGAAACTTTTCATCTATCAACACGAAATCCGCATCGTCGTTCTGCACCAGTTTCTTGAAGCATACGCTGCCCGTCGGCACATTCTGCACACATACCTTCAGTGCGCCCTTGCCCTGATAGGGATGCAAGTCGAGCGCTACATAATAGTCCACCTGTTCGCGGGCCATGCGCACGTTCTGTTCCATCTGCAACGTACCGCTGACGATAACCTGCACCTTCCCTTCAGGAGCGGACTCTTGAATGGGTAACCACAGATACCGGCCATTATCTTTTGGCGTCACGATGCTTTGCTCGCAAGCCTGCGGCGTCACCGTCTGCGCCCCAGCCATCGTCAGCGTCATCACTGCCACCATTGTCATTAAACATCTTTTCGTCATGCTTATTTGTCTTTAGTTATTAAAAATCTGCTGCAAAGATACAGGATTTCTCGCTAATACGCTGTTATTTCTGTTACATTTGCTATAAATAATCGTTCACTGCATCATTATTGCTATAAATGTTATCCTGAAAAGCAATCTTTTTCCTTATCAAGGAACTTAAAAAACTAAACTACCAATTATTATTTAACTAAAACCTTTTTTCCGTTGACAATATATAGGCCCTTTCGAGGCTGAGCCACACGCTGGCCAGCGAGGTTGTAAACATCACTATTCACTTTCTCACTATTCATTAGCGTAGCGCTAATACCCGTACCCTCCTTCTTGACGAGCACGATGGCTGTGAAGTTGAAGGGATTGCCGCCTTCTTTGTTGCACTGAACCATCAGTCTGTCAACGTCGGCCAGACTTGCAGCCATATTAATGCCATCAAGGCTGAGTTCGGCATACTCGTTAGTCATGGTCATCGTGGTCTGGTCGCCCAACTTGCCGCCATCACCCCATTTCGTGAGCACATTGATGACATAATCAGTGCGGTTGGCCTCTGAATAGAAGCGGATGGCCTTGTAGTCGTTCCAGTTGATACCATCGAACGAGGTCTTAGCCACCTCTAACGTACTCCATTCGTCCATCCAGAAGTAGCCTGTCCAGACGGTGTTCCCATCGACATTATCCTTGCCGTCGCCGTACCACACCTTGGTAGCGGTGAAGCCTTTGCCACAAATCTCCATGCCGTGCTCTTTCAGACAGGTTAGCATGCCTGGGGTGATGAACACTTCCATGGAGTGCTGGTCGGCATAGAGGAAGTGGGCGTAGCGTGTGCCAGGCAGCATGCCGCCGTTGCTGTGCAGTTCGATGACCTCACCCGTAGCGTCAGTGAAATCTACGACGATTTTCTGGCCTATCTGGGCTTCTGCAAACTTTGCGGCCTCAATAGTCAGCGTGTTAGACCAGTCTACGGTGTGCGTACCTTCCCACAGATCAGTAGCCGTAACTATGGTGGTTGTTGCCAAAAGGCACAAGAGTAAAAATACTTTTTTCATCATGTTGTTATTTAAAGGGTTAGATAATTAAATTTTCTGAGTGCAAAATTACTGCAAACTGGCCTGTCGAATAATAAGATATGTTACATAGAATAAAAGAAATCGTTCAATGTAACATCATTCTGCTACATTGAACGATAATTCATAAAAACGCCTAAGCCTTTACTGCTGGCTAACCTTCACGTCACTGACAGTAATGCTGCCACCGTAGCTGTTGATGCTCCAGCAATTCTTCTGGATGCCATAGATACGCTGTGTACTGCATACATTGTCATTGATGTACATCACAACCACCGAGTTGTCGGTATAGATGTCTACCTTATAAGTGTTGTCTGCCGGGCGATAGAAGCCATAGCCGTCAGCACCTACAATATATCCCTTACCCTCTGGACCTTCCTGCTCGAAGTTCACCTTACGTGCAGTACCATACTCCTCGGAATTAACCATCATGGTGTAATACTTCTTGGCATCAGTATCACGGACAAATGATACACCAAAATTATCCTCGTCACCGGCAGTCTTCACGGTGAACGTGATGTGGTTGCAAGTGCCCAGACGGTTGTAGAGCACATAGGCACCCTCACCGCTCAGCGTGCCGTTATTATACCCATTGCTGGCCATCACGTTGACAGGCTGCTGCTTCGTATACTTTGCTGCTATGGCAGGCACGGCGCCCAGCGTCAGCGTTCCGTCTTCATGCTGGATAATCTTGTGGCAAACCAGTGCACCACTCCAGTTGGGCTCACCATCGGCACCTACATTGATGTTCTTTTCGTGGATGTCTTTTCCCGAACGATACGGACTCCATCCCCAGATATAACGGTCTGTACCGTTGGAAGCCGTCTTGGCAGCATAGAACGCACGTGTGTCAAGTGTTCCCTCACGCCCTAGAGGACCGTCGGCAGGCCACTTAGGACCGCTGTTAAAGCAGTCTTTCAGCCCTTCCCATGACGTAGCCACCATGTACTTCACCTTACGGCTCCATGAAGCTCTGTTGCTCTGGCTGAACACGAGATACCAGTAGTTGCCCATCTTGAAGATGTCAGGACACTCCAGCATACGGTCCCAAATCATATTGAACATGCCCACATGCTCCCATGTCTTCATGTCGTTAGACTTGAACTCAGCAAACTTAGGATCACCGCCCCATGAGGGATAGGTAGAGATGACCATGTGGTAGACACCGTCATCGGTGGTGAAGATCTGCGGGTCACGGAAATCATTGCCCGAATAGCCATACTCCACTCCCTTGATCGACCACGCCACATCCTTGGTCCATGTCTTGAAGTCAGGCGACGTAGCGCGCAGCACGACCTCACGGCTGCTGCAATTGCCGTTATGTCCCGTATAATAGATATAGTACAGGCCTTCCTTCTCGTTATACACGGCGCAGCCAGTACCCAGAGCGGCATCCTGCGCATAGTCGTTGGTAGCCGTAGGCAACACCTCACCCATCGACTGGTAGTTGGCACCGTCTGTAGTCCTCAAGCCCCAGATGGGGTGGAAGCGGAACGGGGGGTTGTTGTCAAACTCCTGCAGATAGAGCACCTTGAACTCGCCGGCCTTTTTGTCATAGAAAGGCATCGGATCACCCACACGGCCAATTGCAGGCATGTAATAAGTATTGAATCCTGCATCATCAGTAGGTGCAAAGAAGGTGGTCGTTTCTGCCCAGTTCTTAGCAGGGTCTGGTCCGAAATCGTCGTCGCTGCATGCCATCAGCCCAGAGGCTGACAGCATGATTGCGAATACAGAATATATCGTTGTTTTCATAACTTTATTCATTGATAAAAATGTTAAACGCCATTATTTACTTTCCCGAAAGGTATTTGAAAGCATTACCTGTCATAATGCCTACATTCTCGTGGTAATATGACTCGTAAGGATTCGGAGAATACCAGTCATAGCAGCCCGAACCGAAGCAGATGATACCACCCTTTCCGAACGTTCCGTTGTAGGCAGGAGCCTCCCAGACGACGACGGCACCGTCACCGCCATGTCCCAGGGCCTTGCATCCTGTCTTTGTCTCCCAATCGGCAAAGCCGTTGAAGGTCCAGGCACCCCACTGAGATACGCAGTTGGATATCTTGTATCCGCCATCGGTAGTAATAATCTTGTCGTTACCACCTACGAGGTTCTGCCAGATGGGGTGAGAAGCGTCGTTGGGCAGGAAGCTCCACTCGCCACCGGGATTGATGATATCACCACCGTCGTCACTGGCACCCCAGCAGTTGTTTGCACAGAGCTTATCCTTGACAGCACCCAGCGATGCAGCGAAGTTGACGGCCGCACGGCCCAGGATGAAGGCACCGCCGTTCTTATAGTAGTCAAGCAACTTGTTGCGGTAAGCCATTGCTGTCGAAGTGGCACCGGTTTCAAAGTCTGTCAGGTTCTCTGACGGCTGGTGCTGCCAGTGCCAGAAGATGACTTCACACTTCGAGAGGTCCATATTGGCCATATCGCCCCATGATACGAAGACAGACTGTTCAATGTTAGCAAGCATCCACTTACAAGCCTCCTGTTCCTCACCGACGAGGTCTTCTATCTTGGTAGCCTTGGCGCTGCCCAGGAAGATGGCCTTCGGAGCACTTACGGTCTGAATGGTAACCGTGTAGGTTGCTGTTGCCGTATTGTCCTTTACAGTATAGGTAACAGGATTGGTGAAGTCGGTTACCACGCCGCCCATAGGTGTGATGGTAGCATCCTCACTCAGTGTAATGGTAGGTATAATCTTGCTGACGTCAACAGTTGAAGGCAGGAATGCCGTAATCGTGTGCTCTTCCTCGTTGATGGTAGCCTTGTAGGTGTCGTTGATGATAAACGAGGTAATACGAGCCTCGTCGTTCTTCACGTTCACCGTCCAGTCCAGGAAGAGGTCTCCGTTAGTGACATGTAATGACTGGGCAGCCGAGAAGTCAGCCACCATACCGACAGCCATATTAGCCTGTGCGCCATTCGAGATGCCGAGCTTGGTAATCTTCATCTGCGACTTACCATTGAAGTCAACAGGAACTTTCACCTTGATGGTACGTTTTGACAGGTCTATAACACCTGTATAGGTGCCGTCGAGTTCAAACGATTCTACCATGCAATCGCCTGACAAAGCCAATCCGCTGACATTGTCACTTGAGCATGCTGTCAGTGCCATGACAGACATCAGAAATGCAAATGCAGAATATATTATTGTCTTCATAATGATCTTTTTTCTGGTTTTCATTGATTTTTACTTTCCCCAGTTGATGTTCTGGACATAATGGCCATTCGATGAGGATATCTGCTCATGAGGAATGGGAAGATACTCGTCGCGGTTCTGGGTGAATTGTGCTTCCCCGAGGTAAGACACGCGTTCTTTCTCCTTGGTGACATAACTGGTAATGACAGCAGGCGCGTCACCCCAGCGCACGAGGTCGAAGAAGCGTTCGCTCTCCAGAGCCATCTCCAGGCGGCGCTCCGTCTTTACAATCTTAATAGCCTCTTCCTTTGAATAAGAACCTTTATAGGGCTTACAGTAAGGATGCACGCCGTAGCGGCTCTCATAGTCTGCTATCATCTGGGTGCTCTTGGCAGCACGATCGCGCAGCTGGTTAACCAGCGGAATGGCCTGATCGACCTGTCCGAGCTGTGCCAAAGCCTCGGCACGCATCAGCAGCACGTCAGCATAGCGGAAGACGATACGGTTCATCGGAGATGCCCAGTAGGAACCACGAATCAGGTATGAACCGATCAGGTCGGGGTCTACGTTGTGCTTCAAGGTGACGTAGTAGCCATAGATACCACCCGAACGGCTCCATGCCGGTGTTCTGTCCATGATATATTTCTTGTTGAACATATAAGGCAGACCGGTGATTCCTACGGTGAGGAACAGGCGTGGGTCGGCATTGTCAACGGTCATGTCGTAATTGGCATCGTTATAGTTGGCCATAGGCAGACCGTCAGCATTGGTCTTGAATGAGTTGACCAGGTTCTGTGTAGGCTTGTAGAAGTCGCAGCCGCCATCGGTCACGTCAGGAATATTCGGTACGATCAGTCCGTAGCTCCAGTTCAGGTTACCGTATGTAGAACCGTCGTTGATAGAGTACTGGATGGCCCAGATGCTCTCTATGCCGTTCTCATACTGGGTCTCAGGACGGAAGTTGTTATGGAAGTCGTTCTCCAGACCATAGCCTCCTTCCTCATAGATAGCGGGAGCTGTGTATTCTACCACTTTCTTCAGATCGTCCTGGTTGATGCTGGTCACCTGGTTGGTGTTGGCATCATCCTGGCGATAAGCCTTGTAGAGATAGATCTTTGCCAGGAAGGCAGCAGCGGCAGCCTTGGTGGGACGGCCCTTGTCGGCTTGCTTCACAGGCAGATTGGCATAGGCTTCTTCCACTTCCTTGGCAATGAGAGCCCAACCCTCGTCATTGTTATATTCGCGGTTCGACAGCGTGTTGTACTGCTCCTCTGACATGTTGGCATCCATCACGAAGGGAATGTTCTTGTAGAGTCGCTTCAGCAGGAAGTGAGCATAGGCACGCAAGAACTTCATCTCTGCCATGCGCTGGGCCTTCAGTTGATAGCTGTCATCGCACTTCTCAATCACGGCAATGGCAGTGTTCACACGTGAGAGTGTATTGTACAGACGCACCCACATATCGTTGATGTTCCAGTTAGTGGTCAGCACACCCTTCTCCACCTCCAGCTGGTGGAACACGTCACCGTCGTTGGTTGACGAACCGCCTTTGTAGGCATCGTCACTGCGCACGTCGAAGTTCCACATGGAGAACGAAGAGTTGATATCCTCGGCAGTGGTGAAGATAGCATAGGCTGAGATTACCAGGTTGTCTACCTTATCAGGGGTATTGACCTCGTTTTCCGAGAGCGTACCCTGCGGCTTCTGATCTTCCAGGAAGTCAGAGCAAGCGGTCAGTCCGCAAACCACGCAGGCGGTACAGATGATATTCAATATCTTTTTCATATAGCTTTCGTTTTTAGAATGATACATTAAAACCAAATGTCACGTTAAGAGGGATAGGATAGCCGAAGAGCGGATTCTCAGGGTCTACACCTGTAAACTTCTTGCTCTTGATGGTCAGCAGGTTCTGGGCAGAGACATAGGTGCGAATCTTGGTGATGTGCAGTTTCTCTGTCAGCGACTTCGGCAGGTTGTAACCCAGCTGTATGGTGCGCAACTTCAGGTATGAACCATTTTCTACATAGTATGACGAGAAGCGTTTCTCGTTATTATTATCGTAAAGTGACAGGGCGGGAATGTTGGAACCGTAGTTCGCGGGCGTCCAAGCGTCCAGCACGCGGTCTCCCTTGTTCAGATAGGCCACGTTCACACCGGCCCAGAGGTCTGTCTGTACTTTGTATCCGCCATTCGTGTCGTCACCGGGTTTTACGGTGGTCAGTGCGTCAACACCCTGAACACCCTGCCAGAACATGGTGAAGTCGAAGTTCTTGTACTGCAGGTAGATGTTCAGACCGTAGGTGAAGTCGGGTGTCGGATCGTATATCCAGTCCTGGTCGGCCTCGTTGATGATACCGTTGCCGTCAATATCCTTGAAGCGCATACGACCAACGGCAGCACCTTCCTGGGTGGCGTGGTTGTCAACCTCTTCCTGGCTCTTGAAGATACCGTCATAGATATATCCCACATACGAGTTGATGGGGTGACCTACGACACTCTTCACGCCGCTACCGCCGAAGGTTCCCTTCGAGGCAATGGTCTCGGGCAGCTTGGTAACCTTGTTGCGGTTAGTGCTGATGTTACCGGCAATGTCGTAGCTGAAGTGGCCCTTCGAACCACGATAGCCCACATTGAATTCAAAACCTTTGTTCTCTACCTCGCCGGCATTGATCCACTTGGAACTGCCTTCACCCATGATACCGATACCGGGCATGAACACCAGGATGTCCTTGGTCTTCTTGTAGTACCACTCGAACGATCCGTAGAGTGAGTTGTGGAACAGTCCGAAATCAAAACCGAGGTTGGTCTGCGTGGTGGTCTCCCACTTGATGTCGTCGTTTCCTAACTGGTCGCGCTTGAAACCTGAGTCAAGGGTGTGACCGCCGTTCGTTCCCTGGATATCGTAGCTCGTACCGTAGCTCTGGCCACCGAACTGGGCTTCACCGTAGTTGGCTTTATAGATGGTGTAACGGGCTATATTGGAAATCTCCTGGTTACCGGTCTGACCCCATGAGGCACGCAGCTTCAGGTTGTCAAGCCATTTCTTGGTAGGCTCCATGAACTTCTCCTCAGAGATGCGCCAACCGGCACTGACTGACGGGAAGGTACCATACTGGTTGTTCTTACCGAAACGGCTGGAACCGTCACGGCGTATCGTTACGCTGGCCAGGTATTTGTCGTTGTAGGTGTAGTTGATCTTACCGAAGAACGACACGAGTGAGAAGCCGTCGCCTGAACCGAAGGCCTGCTGACGGCCTGAACCTGCATCCGGCCACATAAAGTCGGGAGTCAGTACGGCATACTCGTAGCGCTTGCCTGAGAAGTATTCGTTGTCCTGGCGGTTCAGCTCAATACCCACCAGTGCGTCGGCACGGTGCTTACCGATTTCCAGGTTATAGGTGGCTATGGCGTTCCACATCCACTTCATCCAGTGCTCTTGCTTGGCCTCGACGGCATTGTCGCTGTTGGCCACGTTACCGTTCTTGATAGGATAGGTGAAGAAACGCTGCTTCTTCTGTGCATAATCAATACCGAAGGTGGTCTTCAGCGTCAGGTTCTTGATAGGCTGCAAGCTGATGAACACGTCGCCGAAGGTACGCCAGTAGGTGTATCGGTTGTCCTTGATGCGGTCCAGCACTTCTACCGGATTCTCACGGTCAGAATAGCTGCCGGTCAGGTTGGCAAACTCGCCTTTCGTATTATAGATAGGGAACGAGGGGTTGTACTGCAGCACATTGCCGAGGAAACCGCCAGGGGCCGCAACCTCGCTGGTACGGTTCAGCGTGAAGTGCTCACCGATGGTCAGTATGTCGCCAAACAGCTTGTAGTCGGCATTCATACGTGCTGAGAAGCGTTCGAAGTCGGTATTCTTGATGACACCCAGGTTCTTGTAATAGCCCAGCGAGAAGAAACTTGAACCGCGCTCCGAGCCGTTGCTCACGCTGACGTTGTAGTTCTGAATGACACCGGTGCGGGTGGTCTCCTTGAACCAGTCCGTGTCTGATGCGGGAATCGTGTTGGCGTCGTCCAGGTATTTCTGCATGGTCACCTTGTTCAACTGCGGGTTGCCGTTCTGGTCGTACTGCCAGTCGAAGTGGTAACCCAGCGAATTGTTGTTGGGGTTCACACCGTCGTTGACATTGGCCTGCCAGAAGGCGCGGCCCCACTCCTCGGCGTTCAGCACCTTCATGCGGTGGGCATACGTCGAGATGGCCAGACTGGCATCCAGATTCACCTTCACCTGTCCGCTCTTGCCACGCTTGGTGGTGATGATGATCACACCGTTGGCTGCGCGCGAACCGTAGATAGAGGCTGAAGCGGCATCCTTCAGTACCTGGATGCTCTCGATGTCGTTACCGTTCAACTCGTGCATGCCGGACTTCGTGGGCACACCGTCGATGATGTACAGCGGGTCGTTGTCGTTCAGCGTTCCGACACCACGGATGCGGACGGTAGCAGCACCTGATGGCGAACCGTCTGCCGAGATGTTCATACCCGGCACACGACCTTGTAACGCCTTCATCGGGTTGTTCTCGTTCTGCTTGGCCATCTCGTCGACGCTAACCGTCGAGATAGCACCCGTCAGGTCGGCCTTGCGCTGCGTGGTATAACCCGTCACCACCACTTCCTGCAGTTGTTTGCTATCCTCCTTCATCTCCACCTGCATTCCGTTCTTGGCAGGCAGTTCCTGATTCAGATAACCCACATAGCTGAACACCAGTGTCGTGCCAGCCTTCACCTTCAGCTTGAAGTTGCCGTCGAAGTCCGTGACCGTACCGTTCGACGTACCCTTCTCCATCACAGTAGCACCGATGACTGGTCCGAAGACGTCAGTCACCGAACCTGTAATCTCCTGTTGCGCGTACATTATTGTACTCAGCAGCAAGACCAGGCAACTCAGAATGAATCTTTTCGTTCTCTCCATTTGCATTTTGTTTTTAGTTAATACTCTGGTTACAATTTCTGCTGCAAAAGTATGTACTAATCTTATATCTATATTAAAAATATCGTTCACTCCATACAAAATATGTTGCAATGAAACATTTTTGCGATGGAATGAACGATATTTCTTAGAGCAGCGCAAGCAAACTCCTCACTTCTCACTCCTCACTTCTTTACGTCTCCCGGCACCATGCCGTACTCCTCCTTGAAACATTTCGTAAAGTAGCTGGGAGCGGTAAAGCCAACGGAATACGCAACCTCAGAGACACTCTTATCGGTGGTAAGTAGCAACTGGTAGGCGCGGTTCAGACGGGCGGTACGCAACAGCTCGACAGGCGATGAGCCTGAGATGGCTTTCACCTTGCGATAGAGTTGAACACGACTAAGGTTCATGTCAGCTGCTAAATCCTCAACACTGACATCACTATCGGCTAGACGGGCTTCGACTACTTCTTTGAAACGGGTGATAAAGATTGAGACAGCAGCGGGTTCTGTTTCGTCAGTGTCATCAGTACTGTCTATAGTCTCAGTCTCCTTTTGCTTTTCTGATTCCTCTAAACTCTCAGGGACTGCAACAGATTCAGGCATATTCCACAACGTGTTCACCACGCGCTCCCGTTGCAGGGCAATTTTGCGGAGGTAATGGAGGTAGAACAGCACGAAGACAATGATGAGTAATGCAATGATGCCAATGGCCAGCCAGTTGACGATTCGCTGGGTGTCAAGTTCATGCAGGTAGTTGTCTGCCTTATTGTGCAATTCGTCTAAACGGTCAGCCTGTCGCATCAACTCCTCACCCTGCATAAGCAGCACCTTGGCATTGTCACTTGTCACTAGGGCTGACATCAGCATGGTCTCCTTCTCATATGGTTTCCCTTCGAGAATATTTACAGCCAATTCGATAATCTGGTCACCATGCGTGGGATAGATGTAGGAAGCATCGAGCAAAGAGTCGCGCACTAATTGTATGCCGCCGTTCTCACCCGGCAAACCATCGATACCGCAGTATAACACCCCAGCTCCAAGTGCTTTTCTTGCTCCCATGGCCGTGCGGTCGTTGGCACCGAACACCAGGTCTACGCGTACATCTTTATTATTTTGGAGCCATTGTTTCGTGCTCTCGTATGCTGTCGTCTCCGTCCAGTCGCCTTGCAGCGAACCCACCACCTTGATGCCAGGAACTTTCTCTATGGCATCCATGAAGCCTTTATGGCGCTCGATGGCGGGTGATGAGCCCTCCAAGCCCTTTATCTCCAATACCGTTCCCTGTCCATGAAGCCGAGAGATAATATAATCGCCCATCACGCGTCCCATCTCGTAGTTGTCAGCACTGATAAAGGCGGTATATTTCCGTGAACTGGTCTTGCGTTCGAAAACAATTACAGGTATGCCCTTATCGTATGCGCGATCGATGGCAGGCGAGATAGTCTGTACCTGATTCGGTGCCACAATGAGCAAGTCGATACCATCATTCACGAGGCTGTCAATCTGCTGCACCTGTCGCTCGTCGCTATCGTAAGCCGCAGCGAACTTCAGTTCAACATTGTCATGGAAATAAGCACCCATGCGCAGTTCTGCATTCTGCTTATCACGCCAGATGTCAGCGGAACACTGCGATATTCCGATACGATACTTCTCTTTGCCCCCAGAGCAAGAGACAAGTAACGTAGTCAATACAAATAAATAAAAGAATCTTTGTCGCATATTTGTTTAGTTAGGTTGTTGTTGATGGTGCGGCCCACCTTTGCTCAGTAAATCTCCTGTGCAAAGATACAACTATTTTCTGAATTGGACAACATTCTCAAAAACATTTCTTCAAAAATCGTTTATTTTTCACGTAGCATATTGCTTAAACAAAAATTGAGGCTGCCCGATGGGGCAACCTCAATTTATTTTGAAGTGTGGAGTAGGGGATTACTCACCCTTCTCCATCTGAGCCTTCAGTTGAGCGAGTACGTCGATATCGCCAAGCGTGGTGCTGGCAGCAACGTTCTCAATCTTTGGAGCGTCGTCCTTCTTAGTGGCGCGTGTCTTCTTGGCAGCAGCACGCTTCTCCTCGCGAGCGGGATCCTCGAAGGTGCGGCTGTGGCTGAGGATGATGCGCTTGCTGTCCTTGTTGAACTCGATAACCTTGAAGGGCAGTGTCTCGCCCTGAACGGCCTGTGAGCCGTCCTCCTTCTGCAGGTGCTTGGGAGTAGCGAAACCTTCAACATTCTCGTCCAACTTGACAACGGCGCCCTTCTCGAGCAGTTCGGTGATGGTACCCTCGTGGATAGAACCAACGGTGTACTTCTCCTCGAAGACGTCCCAAGGATTGTCCTCGAGCTGCTTGTGGCCGAGCGAGAGACGGCGATTTTCCTTGTCGATGTCGAGTACGATCACGTCAATCTGGGCACCAACCTGTGTGAACTCTGAAGGATGCTTAACTTTCTTGGTCCAGCTGAGGTCGCTGATGTGAATCAGACCGTCGACACCCTCCTCGAGTTCAACGAACACACCGAAGTTGGTGAAGTTGCGAACCTTGGCGGTGTGCTTGCTGCCAACAGGATATTTAACCTCGATAGCCTCCCACAGGATAACAGCCTCTACTTCGTCGCCAACCTTCAGGAACTCCTGAGCTGAGCGCAGATGCTGGCTCCAAGACATCTCGGAAACGTGGATCAGACCCTCGACACCGGGCTGGATTTCAACGAATGCACCGTAGTCAGCGATAACGACAACCTTACCCTTGACGTGGTCACCAACCTTGAGGTTAGCATCCAGAGCATCCCAAGGATGAGGAGTGAGCTGCTTCAGACCGAGAGCGATACGACGCTTCTCGTCGTCGAAGTCGAGGATAACAACGTTGATCTTCTGGTCGAGCTCAACCACCTTGTGAGGATCGTCAACACGACCCCAAGAGAGATCGGTGATGTGGATGAGTCCGTCAACACCGCCGAGGTCAACAAATACACCGTAAGAAGTGATGTTCTTAACAACACCCTCCAGGATCTGACCCTTCTCGAGCTTACCGATGATTTCCTTCTTCTGCTGCTCCAACTCGGCCTCGATGAGAGCCTTGTGAGAAACAACAACATTGCGGAACTCCTGATTGATCTTCACGATCTTGAATTCCATAGTCTTACCCACAAACTGATCGTAGTCGCGTATGGGGTGAACGTCGATCTGAGAACCGGGCAGGAAGGCCTCGATGCCGAATACGTCGACAATCATACCACCCTTTGTGCGGCACTTGATGTAACCCTGTACAACCTCCTCGGCCTCGAGGGCTGCATTGACGCGATCCCAGCTCTTTGACAGGCGGGCCTTCTTGTGAGACAGAACCAGCTGACCTTTCTTGTCCTCAGCGTTCTCTACGTACACCTCAACGGTGTCGCCGGCCTTCAGGTCGGGGTTGTAACGGAACTCTGAAGCAGGAATGATACCGTCGCTCTTGTAGCCGATGTTAACGACTACTTCCTTCTTGTCCACGCTGATGACAGTACCGTCAACAACCTGATGCTCACTGACCTTGTTAAGGGTCTCGTCGTAAGCCTTGTCGAGTTCTTCCTTGCTGACGTTGGCAACTGTGCCGTTCTCAAACTCGTCCCAGTTAAAGTCCTGTAATGGCTGGACGTTCTTAGTTAAATTTGACATAAATTAAATAATATGTGCCCCTCGTTTGTGTGTCGGGGCGGGGTCTGAACAGACGTTTACCAGACCATCTTTAAAGGGTTAATAATTAATAGGAGTCAGCGCCTGTTCCGGCCCCTATTTCCCCCTATGGGGGAGAAAAGCGGCTGCAAAGGTACAAAAAAGAGTGAAGAGTGAAGAGTGAAGAGTGAAGAAATTATGGATTTTTAACTACTTTAGCTTTCTTTTTCTTCTTTTTGATGTTAAAAAGGTCGTTCCATCCGTTGAAATCCTTCTTCATGATGAGGCCGATGCCCTGCGTGTTAAGGCTGGAACGGGTGAAGTAGCGGTCGTTGGTCTGATTGTAGACTTTCAAGGCAAGGTTTCCGTTGGGGAAGAGGAGATAGCGAATGTCAAAATCGCCGATAAACGACGAGGTGGCGGTATTGACATTGTCGCGATAGCCGAACTGGCCATTGATAAGCAGGCGGTTGTTGAGCATACGACCACTGACAAGTCCCTCATATTCAGCGTTGTTCCAACCCTCGTCGCCTGTCGAAATGTTGGCACCGAAGTTCCAGTTGTTGCTCTTGATGATTTGTCCGAGCATGGAATTGATTTGTCCGCTAATAGTACCAGATAGCAGACTCTGCATGGCCAGCGACGTCTTGCTGGGTCCCTGCTGCTCCCCGTCGGCATTGTTGGCTTGCTGCGGATAGAAGCGGCCTACGGCGAGAAGATAGATGACCTGCTGGTTCATCTCGTCTTCGCTATTGATGATGGCACGCACCATCTGCTTTTCATCGGTGTTGACGTTTGGCATGTCCAAGTCGAAGTCAACCTGTGGGGCACGTGGCTGACCGGTGATGTTCATGAGACAGTTTACGCGTACCGTGTTAGAGAAAGAGCGCCCGACGTTGAGGTCGGAGAGCGACACGCCGTTCACCGTGTGCTGGGCCTGCAGGTTGAGGGCAGCATCGTAGGGGTCGCCGCCGAATACGACCGTACCGCCTTCGAGGAATACAAAGTTCTTCTTGATGATGTCCTGAATGGTGATGCCATAGGTGCCGTCAGTCACGCGATAGGTGCCGAACATGCTGAAACCGCCCTTGTTGTAGAAGTGAGCCTGAATGTCGCCTGTGCCGTGCAGCGTGATGTAGTCGCTGGTACGTGCGTCCATCAGCAGGCGAACGGTGGCCTGTGGTGTGCAGTTGACTTTCATGTGCAGGTTCAGGTCGCTGCGGAAGTCGTCGTCATCGTCATCATTCGACTTCCGTTGTACGGTGACCTCGGGTTTCGCATCATTATTCCATTCTATGTATTCCTGACTGGCAATGATGTCGGGCGAGGCGACATTATAGACAAAGGTGCTGCCTTCGAGTGGCGTCACGTCAATGTCGATGGTCACGCCGTCGTCGCGTCCGTGAATGCCTACATGGCCGTTGGCATAGACGGTGCCGTAGAAGGTGTCATCGCCAAAGTCTTTGAAGTCGTAGGCCAGAAGGTTTTCAGTATCGGCGTAGATGTCGTAGGTCAGGTTGGTCAGGTTTTGGTGGTGAATGCCACCCGTCAACATACCCATGCGTCCGTTGCGGTCGTAGATGGGGCAGTGGGCAAACATAATCTCGTTGGGTACAATCTTCAGCGTGTCATTGCGCATGTCGTACGAGCAGTTGGTGCTGGTCACGTGGACGTTGCCGTTGATGACCAGCTGACCAGTCAGGTTGATGGCGTCGAGCGGGCCGATGAGGCGTACGGCACCATTGGCGTGACCGTCAATCTGGTCAAGGAAACTGGACGTGAACGAACGTGCGAAATCGAGGTAGGTGCCTCGGGCTTCGATGCCCAGATTGATGCTGTCGCGTTTAGGTGTAACGTAGCCATCGATGTATGTTTTAGCTTCCTTTCCGTCGTCGCTAATAGCATGTATATCAATCTGTTCTAATTCTTTATTCCAGCTTACGTTTGCGTCAAGTGTGCCCATTCTTCCGTCTTGGAACAGGAAGTTGTTGACCACGATACGACCGCCCGTTTGCAGGTCGCCGAAGAGACCGCTCAGCACGGCCTGACCTGTGGCCTGTCCCTTGAAGCTGACAGCATCGAAGTCAACCAGACTAAGCACGTATTCGATGTCCACATCCTGCATGTCGACGTTCAGCGAATCGTGGTTGTCTGCGGTGGCCTTGCCGTTCACCCTCAGGTGTTGCTGCTGGTGGCTAATCTCGAAGTTGTTAATGTCAAGACGCTTCTCGCTGTAGCTGAGATAGCAGGGCTTGATCTGCCATTCGGTGTTGTTGACGGTCATTCGCGAGGGCTGAATATTGACGTTGGCTGTCGCTTTGTCATCAACCGAAGTATCGAAATTGGCAATGGCGTTCAGTTGTCCGCTCATGCGCTGCAGGGCGTGGTTATCCCAGTTGAGGGTGTTGATGAGCTGGTTGGCGTGTGCTGTTCCCTGTGCGTGCAACACCATGTTGTCGCCGTCGGCGTCCATCTTGGTGATGCTGATATCGTAACGCAACGAGTCGTTGGGCGATGTCAGGCTGATGTGTCCGTTCTGGTAGCCGCCACCATTATAATAGAACTTCGGAATCAGACATTCTATGTTGACTTCTGACATGCGGTCGTTGACCATGCCTTGCAGCGTCAGGGGCTCGCTCAGGTGCAGGGGCACCTGCAGGAGTTGTTGCAACCAATCGCTCTTGGTGATACGGGCCATGAGTGTGAAGTCGTTGTTGGTAGCGGGATTCACCTTCGGCAGTCCTGGTATGGTCGGCAGTTGACTGGCTATGATGTTCGTCATGCTCTGTGTCAGCGTCTCGTAGTCAAAATGGCCTGTTATCTCTATCTCACCGAAGTCGCTGTGAATGGCCATGAAGTGTGTCTCGTCGTTATAGCCCGACTCAATGTGCAGCTCGTTCAACTCATAGTTGGCCGTAGGCGAGAGCATATAGAAATCGCTCAGGTTGATAGAACCCACCGCATCGTTGACGTCGTTGGCGTGGAAATTGGCTGTCAACTCGCCGAAGAAACGCGCATCGCCCCACTTGTCGCTGAGGTTGGTGGCCTTGGGCGAGAAGTTCAGTAGGGTAGCGGTGATGTTGACGAGGTTGCTTTTGCCTTCGGGCTTGACCTGTCCTTCGATGTCGAGTCCCAGATTGGGGTCGTTGATGTTCAAGTGACCTGATATGTCGCGCTGGCTATAGGTGCCGTCCAGGTCGATGTTATGGTATTTGTAGCCCTGATAGTCGAATCTGTTGATGACACCTTTTGCGGTGATTGACGGACCTTGCTGGGCCAGTTGTCCGTGTGCCTCGATGTCAGCGGCAAAGTCGCCGAACTTATCATCGGCCAGCAGACGCTTCAGGTTCAGGTTCTTTGTGGAGACGTTGGCCGTGAAATGCTGGTGTTCGTCGAGCGTGAAGTTGATGTCTGCATCGCCGGCACTGGTGTTCAGCTGGTTGTGCGTGCGGATGTCCTTCACGCCTGTGCCACTGACAAAACCCTTCATATGGATGTCGCCGAGACGTACTAGTTCGTCGGGTACGTTGGTCTTCTGACCCTTCAGATTTTCGGAGATGAAGTTGATGGTGTGTGCCGACAGGTTCAGGTCGTGAATGTCAGCCGTCCAGATGGGGTCGGGCTGTGTCAGTTGCTGCATCCCTCCGCTGATGTTCATGCTGATGTCGCCCGTATTCGAGCCGACCTTCAGCGATGTGACTTTCAACTCGTCGCCGTGACCGTTGAAGTCTGCCTGCAGCGACAGCATGCTGGTAAAGTTTTTGAGCGACGGCATAAGGCAGTGGAGGTCGGACAGCGTGATTTCCGAAGGCTTGATGCTGCCAGTCACCTTCAGCGACGGCACCACAATATGGTTGTCGCGGAGCTGGTAGTTGGCTTCGATGTCGCCTAACGCGAAGTGTGTGCCTGGCATGCGCAGCTGGAAGTCGCGCAGCAGGCTGGAATAGCGTCCGCCCTCATATCTCAGCGACAAGCGGTCCAGTTGCAGTCCCGACTGTTCGCGGAAGGCCAGACGCTTCACGTTGACGTTCAGCGAGTCTTCGTTGAGGGCTTTCAGCAGAATATGGGCGCTGATGTCCGTCACTTTCAGATGGTTGGGATTCAATCGTTCTGGCGTCTGTGGTGCGTCCCAGCGGTCATAGCTGACGCTGGAGTGACGGATGATGAGTGAATTGATGCGTAGGTCGAGGGCGCTGGTGCTGGTGGTGTCCTTTGACGCCAGTGAGTCAATGACAAACTGGAAGTTGGGCTTGCTTTGGGCGTCGGCCTGATACAACTGTGCGTGTGTACCGAAAATTTGTGCTGATGAAATGGCGATTTTTCCATTTATCAGGGGCAAGATGTCAACAGTCGCCGACAATCGGCGTGCTTTCAGCATGTCCTTGCCCTGCTGGTCGAGAATGACAACGTGGTCGAGTATCAGACGGTTGAAGAGGCCGATGTCCACACGTTCAATACTGACGCTGGTACCCAACTGTCCGGCCAGAAATCGTGACGCGTAGCGACCTAGCGACTCCTGTACAGCGGGAATGCTGACGATAATCATCAGCAAAAGATACAGGCCTAATATGACCCATATCGTCACGTTGAATATGTGCTTCAGTATCTTCAAAACTGATAAATCGAGATAGCAAAACTTTTTGTCCTGCTGGAAATTTGCTACAAAATTACACTAAAAAGTTCGGAAAAAGGTATTTTTCGTTGGTTTTTTGCGTTCTTTGTGTCTTTTTTTTAGTAATTTTGCACCATTCATTGAGAGAAAGCTATTCAAAATTCATTTTAGATATTATTCATGGCAAATGTAATCAAGTTACACAAAGGCTTGGACATTCACCTTCAAGGACGAGCTGAGGAGAAGTTGATTCAGTTGAAGTCGAACGGCAAGTATGCACTTGTTCCCGACGATTTCGAGGGAGTGACTCCGAAAGTGGTTGTCAAGGAGGGTGATAAGGTCAAGGCCGGGGATGCCTTGTTTATTAACAAGCAGTATCCCGAAGTGAAGTTTGCCTCGCCAGTAAGCGGAACAGTCCGCGAAGTGGCGCGTGGCGAACGCAGAAAGGTGCTTTGCATCAAGGTAGAGGCTGATGCTCAGCAGGAGTTCGTTGATTTCGGTAAGAAGGATGTCAGCAAACTCAGCGGTGAGCAGGTCGTTAACGCACTGTTGGAGGCTGGCCTTTTCGGCTACATCAATCAGTTGCCTTATGCTGTATCGACGAATCCTAGCGCGCAGCCTAAGGCGATTTTTGTTTCTGCCCTGAGGGATAAACCACTGGCTGGCGACTTCGATTTCGAAGTAAAGGGTCAGGAGGCTTATTTCCAGACAGGTCTGACGGCTCTCTCGAAGATTGCCAAGACCTATCTGGGCTGTGGTGTTCACTCGTCGTTCGAGAACTACCAGAATGTCGAGGTGAATGTCTTCGACGGTAAGTGTCCTGCTGGCAACGTTGGCGTACAGGTGAACAACATCGATCCAGTCAACAAGGGCGAGGTGGTTTGGACCATCGGCGACCCAACAGTTGTGCTGTTCATCGGTCGTTTGTTCAATACGGGCAAGGTGAACCTGACCCGTCGCGTTGCGCTCTGCGGAAGCGAGGTGAACAGCCCTGCTTATGTGGATATGCTGGTGGGCGAAGAGCTCTCTACGCTCTTGAGCAACAGCTACGACGCTTCGAAGAGCGTTCGTATCATCAATGGTAATGTGCTGACAGGCCGCCCAACTACCAAGGATGGTTTCCTGGGTGCTCACACCTCTGAGATCACCGTGATTCCCGAAGGTAACGATGCCGATGAGATGCTGGGTTGGATTCTGCCACGTTTCAAGCAGTTCTCTGTCAACCGCAGCTACTTCTCTTGGCTGTGTGGCAAGAAGAGCTATGCACTCGATGCCCGTGTGAAGGGTGGGGAGCGCCACATGATTATGAGTGGTGAGTACGACAAGGTGCTGCCGATGGATATCTACGGTGAATACCTCATCAAGGCTATCATCTCTGGCGACATTGACCGTCAGGAAGCTTTGGGTATATATGAGGTTAGTCCTGAGGACTTTGCGCTTGCAGAGTTCGTGGATTCCTCGAAGTTGGAACTGCAGCGCATCGTGCGTGAAGGACTAAATGTGTTAAGGAAAGAAAACGCATAATAATTTAGCAGCGGACTTACACGGACAAACACGGACAGTCCGAAAAAGTCCGCGAAAGTCCGCTGCCCCAAAGAAAAAGAATATGAGTTTTTTAAGGAATTATTTGAATAAGATCAAGCCGAACTTCGAAGAGGGTGGCAAACTTCATGCCTTCCGCTCGGTGTTCGACGGCTTTGAGACCTTCCTCTATGTGCCTAACGACACAGCGAAGGCTGGTGGCGTGAATATTCACGATGCCATCGACTCGAAGCGTATTATGAGTATGGTGGTGATCGCCCTGATGCCCGCCATGCTGTTCGGAATGTACAATATCGGCTATCAGAACTATGCTGCTGCCGGCACACTCGCCACAGCATCGTTCTTCGAAATCTTCATCTACGGTTTCCTCGCTGTGCTGCCGAAGATTCTGGTGAGCTACATCGTAGGTCTGGGCATCGAGTTTGCCTGGGCACAGTGGAAGGGTGAGGAAATCCAGGAGGGTTACCTCGTATCGGGTATCATCATCCCGTTGATTATTCCTATCGGCTGCCCGCTGTGGATGCTGGCGCTGGCCTGCGCATTCTCAGTCATCTTCTGTAAGGAGATATTCGGTGGTACAGGTATGAATATCTTTAACCCTGCTGTTGCAGCCCGCATGTTCCTGTTCTTTGCTTATCCGTCTAAGATGACTGGTGACACCATTTGGGTGGCTCAGAACTCTATCTTCGGTCTGGGTAACGACCTGCCTGACGGCTTCACCGCTGCCACACCACTTGGTCAGCTGGCACAGAACATCACTCCCGATGCCTCTATCATGGATATGGCCCTCGGATTCATCCCTGGTTCTATCGGTGAGACCTCGCTCATTGCGATTGCCATCGGTGCTTTCATCCTGCTGTGGACGGGCATCGCTTCTTGGCGCACAATGCTCAGCGTGTTCGTTGGCGGTATCGCCTTCGCCCTGCTGTTCGAACAGACTGGTCAGGGCATGACTTGGTGGCACCATTTCCTCATGGGTGGCTTCGCTTTCGGTGCTGTGTTTATGGCTACCGACCCTGTTACCTCTTGCCGCACCACTACCGGTCAGTACATCTACGGATTCCTGATTGGTGCTATGGCTATCATCATCCGTGTGATGAATGCCGGCTATCCTGAGGGTATGATGCTTGCCATCTTCTTTGGTAATATGTTTGCTCCGACGATTGACCACTTCATCGTTGAGCGCAATATCTCGAAACGTTTAAAGAGAGGAGGTACCAAATGAAACTGAATACAAACTCTAACGCGTACATTATTATATATAGCGCGATACTCGTAGTCATCGTGGCTTTCCTGCTGGCTTTCGTCTATCAGGCTTTGAAGCCCATGCAGGATGCTAACGTGGCTCTCGATGTGAAGAAACAGATTCTCTACTCGCTCAACATTCGCGACCTCGACGGCGCTGAGGCTGAAGCCAAGTATGCTGAGGTGGTGAAGAACGAGCAGGAGCAGGACGGCCAGAAGATCTACGCATGTGAGATTGACGGCAAGGCTGTTAAGGTAGTTAGCCTGAAGGGTATGGGCCTTTGGGGCGGTATCAGCGGTTATCTTGCTATCGATCCAGAGGGCAAGGTTTACGGCGCATACTTCAACCACGAGGGCGAGACCGCCGGTCTGGGTGCCGAAATCAAGGACTCACAGGCTTGGCAGGAGAAGTTCATCGGCAAGCAAATCTGGGACGAGCAGGGCAACGTAGTACTCTCAGTAGTTAAGAAGGTTGAGAACCCCGCTACTCAGGTTGACTGTGTAACAGGTGCTACCCTTACTTCGAATGGTGTTGACGCCATGCTGAAGGACGGTCTGAAGAATGTTAAACCAAATGCAGAGGAGGAGTAAACTATGGCATTATTCAGTAAACAAAATAAGGAGGTTTTTACAAACCCATTAAACCTCGACCACCCCATTCTCGGACAGGTGCTTGGCATCTGCTCGGCGCTGGCTGTGACGTCTCAGTTGAAGCCTGCTATCGTAATGGGACTCGCCGTTACTGTGATTACCGCATTCTCTAACGTTATTATCTCAATCATCCGCAACACTATCCCTAACCGCATTCGTATTGTGG
This sequence comes from uncultured Prevotellaceae bacterium, assembly GCA_902762565.1. GTDB lineage: Bacteria > Bacteroidota > Bacteroidia > Bacteroidales > Bacteroidaceae > Prevotella. The sequence goes on along the minus strand of CACWOS010000056.1, from coordinate 18,123 downwards.
TTCAGCTGGTGGTTGTGGCTGCACTGGTAACTATCGTTTCTCAGATTCTGAAGGCTTTCGCCTACGACGTCAGCGTTCAGCTCTCTGTGTATGTCGGTCTGATTATCACCAACTGTATCCTGATGGGTCGCCTCGAGGCGTTCGCTATGCAGAATAAGCCTTGGCCTTCGTTCCTCGACGGTGTAGGTAACGGCTTAGGTTACGCTATGATTCTGGTCATCGTTGGTGCCGTTCGTGAACTTCTCGGACGTGGTTCTTTGCTGGGCTTCCAGATTATTCCCGATGCCTGCTACGACTTCGGTTACGTAAACAACGGTATGATGACGATGCCAGCTATGGCGCTGATTCTCGTGGGATGTGTGATTTGGGTTCATCGTGCATATTTTTATAAGGAGAAATAAGATATGGAACACGCAATATCATTACTATTCAGGTCGATTTTTGTCGACAATATGATCTTCGCCTTCTTTCTCGGCATGTGCTCTTACTTGGCTGTGTCGAAGACTGTGAAGACTTCGCTGGGACTCGGTCTCGCCGTGACCTTCGTACTCACCGTTACCGTTCCTGTTAACTATCTGTTGCAGACCAAGGTGCTGGGCCCCGACTGCCTCGTTGAGGGTGTCGACCTCAGCTACCTGTCGTTCATCCTCTTCATCGCTGTTATTGCCGGTATGGTGCAGCTGGTTGAGATGACGGTCGAGAAGTACTCACCATCGCTCTATGCAGCGCTGGGTATCTTCCTGCCTCTGATTGCCGTAAACTGCGCTATCATGGGTGCTTCGCTGTTCATGCAGCAGCGCATCCTGATGGACCCCACCAATTCGCAGGCCATCACCAGCGTTTGGGATGCCATCGTCTATGGCTTCGGCTCCGGTATCGGTTGGGCACTGGCCATCGTGGCTATGGGTGCCATCCGCGAAAAGATGCAATACTCGGATGTGCCCAAGCCTCTGCAGGGCCTCGGCATCGTGTTTATCACCGTGGGCCTCATGGCTATGGCGATGATGTGTTTCTCTGGACTGAACATATAAAGGTAAAAAAGTAAAAAGGTAAAAAAGTAAAAATATGGCTCAGTTTATAGCATATAGTATAGGGGTTTTCCTCGCGGTAATCATCCTGCTGGTGATTATCCTGTTGGTGGCTAAGAAGTATCTCAGCCCCAGCGGTAATGTGAATATTACAGTTAACGGCGATAAGGTGCTCAACGTCCCTCAGGGCAACAACCTGATGGCTACCCTCAACCAGAACGGCATTTTCCTGCCTTCAGCTTGTGGCGGTAAGGCTAGTTGCGGACAGTGTAAGGTTCAGGTCTTAGAGGGTGGGGGAGAAATCCTCGATTCAGAGAAGCCTCATTTTACCCGTAAGCAGATCAAGGACCATTGGCGTCTGGGTTGCCAGTGCAAGGTAAAGGGCGACCTGAAGATTCACGTCGATGAATCTATCCTGGGTGTTAAAGAGTACGAGTGTACCGTTATCTCTAACAAGAACGTGGCTACCTTCATCAAGGAGTTCAAGGTGCAGCTGCCTGCTGGCGAACACATGGACTTCCTGCCTGGATCGTATGCCCAGATTAAGATTCCTAAGTTCGATTGCATCGACTACGATAAGGATATCGACAAGAGCCTCATTGGCGATGAGTATCTGCCCAGCTGGGAGAAGTTCGGATTGTTCCCACTCAAGTGTAAGAACCCCGAGGACACTATCCGCGCTTACTCTATGGCCAACTATCCTGCCGAGGGTGATGTGTTCATGCTGACCGTTCGTATCGCTACGCCTCCGTTCAAGGCCGACAAGAGCGGTTTCATGGATGTCAACCCGGGTATCGCTTCGTCGTACATCTTCTCGCTGAAACCAGGCGACAAGGTGATCATGACCGATCGCGAGATGCACTACTTCTATGGTGCTCGCGCGCTGAACGAGGTGTTCTATCTGGAGGACTTCCTCGGCTTGGAGAAGGAGTTCCCCAACTTCCACTTCCATCTGGCCCTCGACCGTCCAGACCCTGCAGCCGATGCAGCTGGCGTAAAGTACACTCCAGGTTTTGTACACCAGGTAATGCTGAACACCTATCTGAAGGACCACGAGGCTCCCGAGGATATCGAGTACTACATGTGCGGCCCTGGCCCCATGTCGAAGGCCGTCGTCTCTATGCTCGACTCGCTCGGCGTAGATCCCGAAAGCATCATGTACGATAACTTCGGAGGATAAACAAAACAGCCAAAGCAAGTTAAAGGGCCTTCCGCACGTAGCGGAAGGCCTTTTTGCTACGTGCGGAAGGCCCTTCTGCTACGTGCGGAACGGCCTTTGGCTTATTCTCGCCAAAGCCATGAGGCCAGACGGTTGACCCAGCGGATGGAAATGCGGAACCAACGGTAGGTAGAAGCCTCCTTGCCACCGAAGCGGAGTATGAAATCGCGATAGGGATTGCGACGGAAAGGCAGTCCGACATCCATGAAACGGATGTGTTGATAGCCAGCGGCATGGGCAGCCTTGATAGTAGCCCACATGGTGACGGCATTAGGATGGAATGGGGCATAGCTCTTACGTCGCGAGGCAGAATACCAAAGGTAGGCGTCACCATCAGAGAATACAGTAACCGAAGTGCCGATGACGTGATGGTGGTACTTGGTGATCAGAATCTGGCACAGGCCGCGTTGTTGCATCTCTCGAAAGAACGTTTCGTGAGGGATGTAACGCTTGGGTTTGAACCAGTGATGACTGTGTAGCAGCTTCGAAAAAGCCGTGAATTCATCGGTGGTTTCAACGGGTTTTGTGATGACGCCACGCTGTTGGGCATGCATGATGTGTTGGAGTTGCTGCTCAGTGATGCGTTCTTCAGGTGTACGTGAATGTAGCGAGTTATGGATGTTCATCCAACGTACGGGGAAGTAGCCCTGATGGCGCAATTCACGATAGCCGAACATCTTTTCACGAAGGTCACTAATCTCGATATAGAGCGTGCGGTTTTGTAGCAGACGTGTGAGCGACTTGAGCATCATGTCGAAATGCTCTGTGCTGCAACCGTTGTCCCCATAGATACGCACATGCGTATAAAGATAAGGTGGGAGAAACGACCCGCGAATACGCATGAGAGCTAACAGATGAGCCACGACGTTACCCTCATCATTGGTGACCACGGCCATATAGGGCTTGAGGCGAGGGGTTTGCTCGCATACCGCCATATACTCGCGACTGTGGAAGAAATTGCCCGTCGTGAGTTCTGGTAGAGCGTCAGTATGTTGGTAAATCGTGACTTTCATGCGACAAAGATACGAAATAATTAAGAGTTAGGGGTTAAGAATTAAGAAAAAATGTGTATCTTTGCACGAAAATCGTAAAAACGCTTATGGAATTTAAGGATTTAGTACAATTGCGTCGCTCTCACCGTAAGTTTACTGCTGAAGAGATTGATGCAGAAGACGTGAAGTTGATATTGCGTGCAGGCTTGATGGCTCCTACCTCGAAAGGACAGCGTGCCTGGCAGTTCGTGGTGGTTGACGACAAGACCGATCTGGAGAAGCTGGCTGATGCCAAGGATATGGGCGGTCAGTTCCTGAAGGATGCTCCGCTGGCTATTGTTGTCTTGGGCGACCCTATGCAAAACGACTGTTGGGTGGAGGACGGTTCGATAGCAGCTATCTCGATGCAATATCAGATTGAGGCTCTGGGACTCGGCTCGTGCTGGATACAGATGCGTGGTCGCGGACTGAGTGACGGCACATCGGCAGACACCGTCATTCAGGGTGTGCTGGATATCCCTGAAAACATGTCATGCCTCTGCATTCTGGCTGTTGGTCATAAGGCTGATGAGCGTAAGCCTCAGAACGAGGATAAACTGAAGTGGGAGAATGTGCATCTCAATAAGTATTAAAATGGCGTGATTTCGAAATATCGATAAAATGAAAGTCGTTTTAATTGGACGAGGACGGGTGGCAACAAACTTGTTGCCGGCTTTGCAGCAGGCAGGCCACGAGGTGGTGAGCGTCAATAGCCGTACGTTGGAGGAATTGCCGACGAAGGCTGACGTCTATATCATTAGCGTCAAGGACAGTGCCCTGCAGGAAGTAGCCCGTCAGGCGACGAAAGGGCGGGAGAGTCAGTTGTTTGTGCATACGGCTGGTTCGATGCCCATGAACATCTTTTCCGGAATGGCTACGCATTATGGCGTGCTCTATCCCATGCAGACCTTCTCGAAAGAACGATTGGTCGATTTCAACGGCATTTCTTTATTTCTAGAGACTACCGATGACGTCTCGATGGAACGGTTGAAAATGTTGGCAGAAACACTGACACCTCATATATATGAGCTGGATAGTGCGGGGCGCAAACACCTGCATCTGGCCGCTGTATTTGCCTGCAACTTCGTGAACCACTGCTATGCACTATCGGCAGAGGTGTTGGCAGCTAAGGGACTGCCTTTTTCCGTTATGCTGCCTTTAGTGGACGAAACAGCGCAGAAGGTGCATGAGCTGGCACCCCGCGAGGCTCAGACAGGGCCTGCCGTACGTGGCGATCAGAACGTCGTGCAGATGCAGGCGTCCATGTTGGAAGGAAAGCCTGAGGTGAAGGCCATTTATGAAGCTTTATCAAACGACATACAACGAATTGCGGACAATGATTAACTACGATTTACAGAAGATACGTGCCGTGGTATTCGACCTGGATGGGGTGCTCTCGTCAGAAACTATCGCCCTAGGCATGGACGGAACGCCCCTGCGCACTGTCAATATCAAGGACGGCTACGCTATCCAACTGGCTATGAAGATGGGACTGCGTGTGGCCATTATCTCTGGTTGTAAGATTGAGGCTGTTCGAAAGCGCTATGAGGGCTTGGGTATGGAGGATATTTATCTGGGTGCCACCGTGAAAATCAAGATTTACGATGATTTCATCGCGAAATACGGTCTGAAGGACGACGAGATTATCTTCATGGGTGACGATATCCCTGACTTGGAAGTCATGCGTCGCGTGGGCTGTGCCGTATGTCCAAAGGATGCTTGTCCGGAGGTGAAGGCTGCCAGTTGTTATGTCAGCGAACGCTGCGGTGGTCAGGGCTGTGGACGCGATGTCATAGAGCAGGTGCTGCGTGCTCAGGGCAAATGGCTAAAGGATGAAAGGGCGTTTGGATGGTAAGCGCATTCGCTAATTGATAATGGATAAATGATAATGGATAATTATAAGATTATACTGGCTAGTAATTCGCCCAGACGCAAGGAGTTGTTGGCGGGCTTGGACATTGACTTTCAGACGCGCATTATCGAGGGCATTGACGAGAGTTATCCGCACGATTTGCCAACGCTGAAAATTGCCGAATTCATCTCAAAAAAGAAAGCTGATGCCTATATCCAGACGATGTCTGATGATGAGTTGGTGATAACAGCTGACACTGTTGTGATACTGGGTGATGAGGTGATGGGAAAGCCCCATGACGAGGCTGATGCTAAGCGTATGTTGGGTGAACTGAGCGGGCAGACGCATCAGGTGGCTACTGGGGTGACACTGTCCACACGCCAGCGTCAGGTAAGTTTCTCGGTGGTTACGAACGTGACCTTCAAGGAGTTGAGTAGCGATGAAATCGACTATTATGTGCATACCTACAAGCCGATGGACAAGGCTGGCGCTTATGGTATACAGGAGTGGATAGGCTACATTGGTGTGACGGCCTTGGAGGGTAGTTATTTCAATGTGATGGGACTGCCTGTGCAGCGCATTTACGAAGCCCTTAAAACCTTCTGCAAAACTCCGAACAAGTAATAGCTGTTGCAATTGCAACATTCAGAGATTCAGCAGTTTCGCTATTCTTATTAAAGTTTGGAATTAATAGCTTATTGGTTATTAATTGGCGTACCTCAGACGAGATGCCGTTGCCCTCATTGCCCATAACGATGATGCCCTCACGGGACAGTGGCTGTTGGTAGATGTCCTGTCCGTCTAGCAAGGTGCCATAGATGGGAACAGTAGCCTTGCGGAGCAATGGCACCAGGTCGCAGTAAGTGACGCTAATGTGAGCCAAGCTGCCCATCGTGGCTTGCACCACTTTAGGATTGTATATGTCGGCAGTATCGGGTGAACAGAAAATGTGACTGATGCCAAACCAGTCGGCAATACGGATGATGGTGCCCACGTTGCCAGGATCCTGAACGCCATCGAGGGCAAGACAGATGTCCGATGGAAGATGTAAGTTGGAAGAATCTAGTGGAGTGGGGATGTGGAAGATGGCCAGGACTTCTTGGGGGTGTTGTAGGAAGCTGATGCGGTGGAGTTCGTCATCAGTAATCGTCGAAAGCTGAATGTTTGACGTTGAACATGGAATATTTGACAATGAACATTGAGGAGTCGCATAGATGGAGTGGGGCTGGTAGCCGGCGCGAAGCAGGTCACCAACGACTTTGGGCCCTTCGGCTACAAACAAACCCTCGCGTTTGCGGAATTTCTTCGATTCCAACGACTTGATTAACTTGATTTGGTTCTTGCTTAGCATACGATAAATGATTATTTGAGTGCAAAGATAAGAAATAATTAAGAGTTAAGAGTTAAGAATTAAGAAAAAATGCGTAACTTTGCACGAAATATGCGGAGGTACCTTATCATAACTGCCTTTGGAATGCTGCTGTTGGCATCCTGCTCGGAAACGAAATACGTGGCCGACGGAGATCTGTTGTTGGATAAGGTGAAGGTTAAAAGTGACGTTAAGGAGCGGAGTATCAATACCACAGAATTGAAGTCGTATGTGCGTCAGCGTGGTAATTCTCGCTGGTTCTCGCTCATCAAGGTGCCCTTGTACACCTATTCGTTATCAGGCCGCGACACCACACGATGGCTGAATCGTACGCTGCGCTCCATCGGTGAAGCTCCACAACTGTACGACTCACTACAGACCCTTCAGTCAGCAGCTCGTCTGCGCGATAACCTTCAGAACATGGGTTTTCTACGTGCAACGGTCGATGTGGGACAGAAGGTGAAGGGCAAGAAGTTGCGCACCACCTATTATCTGCATCCCGGTCAGCGCTACAAGATACGCCACGTACGTTATGAGATACAAGATACGATGATAGCCCAACTGCTGAATACTGCCGATTCCACCACGTGGGGACTCCATAGCGGCATGAGCTTCAGCGCTGACAATTTGGATAATGAGCGCAAACGTATTGTTAGCGAATTGACGCAGAACGGCTATTACCGGTTTAACAAAGACTTCATATCGTATAAGGCCGATTCCATCGCAGGAACGCAGTGGATTGATCTGACGCTGGTGTTGCATCGTTTCCGCAACAATCACGTGAAGGATGCGCCGCATGAGCGTTATACGATGGGTGACATTACCTACAGAAGTGGTAATTTGGAGGACAGCACCATCCATCTACGGCCTAAAGTCTTGAAGAACAATACATTCCTGGAAAGTGGAAAGTTTTATTCGTCGCGTCATTTGCAAGAGACCTATAACCACTTCGGACGCTTGGGTGCCGTACGCTATACCAATATTTCATTCAAGGAACATCCTGAAGAGTCCGTGCTCGACTGCGACATCGCCATCACGACGAATAAACCCTCGACTATCTCATTCCAGCCAGAAGGTACGAATACGTCTGGTGACCTCGGTGCTGCCGCTTCGCTGACCTACCAGAACCGTAATCTGTTCAGGGGTTCCGAGTTGTTGACCATCGAACTGCGTGGCGCCTACGAAGCCATTAGAGGTTTAGAGGGCTATGCACAGCAGAACTTTATGGAGTATAGTTTGGAGACGAAGCTGAATTTCCCCCGTTTCATCGCACCCTTCCTAGCCCGTAGCTTCCGTAGGCGTACCAATGCTACCAGTGAGGTGTCGTTGTTGTACGACCTGCAGAATCGTCCCGAGTTCCGCCGTAGGGTGTTTTCGGTGGCTTGGCGTTATAAGTGGAACGATCAGCGCCACCACGACCGCTATCAGATTGACCTTTTGGACTTGAACTACATCTCGATGCCATGGATCAGTGAGACGTTTAAGAACGAATACCTGCTTGACACCAGTTCGCGTAATGCCATTCTACGCTATAACTACGAGAACTTGTTTATCATGAAGTTTGGTGTGGGCTATACCTATAATAATGGACGTATTGCCATCAAGGCAAAGGCCGAAACGGCAGGTAACCTATTGAATGCTGCTGCGCATACGTTACGATTTCATCGGAATGCTGACGGACAGTATACGTTCCTCGACTTGGCTTTTGCACAGTATGCCAAGGCCGATATAGACTTGACACGTAACATTCAACTGGCTTACAATAATGAGCTGGCACTGCATTTTGGACTGGGTATTGCCTATCCCTATGGCAACAGCACCATTCTGCCATTCGAGAAACGCTACTTTTCCGGTGGTGCCAATAGTGTGCGTGGCTGGAGTGTACGCTCGCTGGGCCCTGGTAAGTTCGTGGGTACTGACGGACGTATTGATTTCATCAATCAGACGGGTGATATGAAGTTGGATATGAATATGGAGTACAGAGCTAAGCTGTTCTGGAAGTTTGGTGCCGCTCTTTTTGTGGATGCCGGTAACATCTGGACACTGCGCAACTACCCTGAACAGCCCGGAGGACAGTTTAAGTTCTCAGAGTTCTGGAAGCAGTTGGCTGTCAGCTATGGTTTTGGCTTACGTTTGAACTTCGACTACTTCATTGTACGTTTTGATATGGGTATGAAAGCCGTGAATCCTGCCTATGAAACGCGCAAGGAGCACTATCCGTTGCTCTATCCTAAACTCAGTCGCGACTTTGCATTCCACTTTGCGGTAGGCCTGCCATTCTAACCTGCCAACCTGCATCGCGTTTGACCACCACAACCTTGAATGTACCTTCTTTGGTTAAGGCTGATGTCTGTCCTTGCACCGTCAGACAATTGGCTACGGTCAATGTCACCAGTCGCATGGTGTCGTTGGCTTCATCGAAACTGTCGCTGATCGTTACCCTGGCACCGCCAGCCTCCTGCAACAGTTTCAGATCCTGCTCAGTGGTGTTGGAAGCCGCATACTGCAACCACTTCTGGCTCTCAGGCGTCACATAGTTGCTGGCATCCTTGAAGTCGCAGTTGAAATAGGCGTCAGCCCATGCCCCTGCAACGTTTTGTGCTTGTTGGTCACCATCGTTTCCTAAGCTGCATCCTGCCATGATGAAGGCAGTTGCGAATAGTAAAAGCAGTTTCATAATCATTAAATATCTAAAAAATCTCTGCAAAGATACGTAAAAAGTGCCTACTTTTTATTACTTTTGCAGAAATTTTTGAAAAAAAGATGCTGAAATTCATATCTTTCGGTAGTGGCAGCAGCGGTAATTGCTATTATCTTGCCACAGAAACCGATGCTCTCATCATAGATATTGGCGTAGGTCTCAGAGGTCTGCGCAAAAACTGCAAGGAGTATGGTGTAAACCTGCAGAATGTTCACTATGTGTTAGTGACGCACGACCATGCTGACCATATCAAGTCTGTAGGTTCTATGAGTGCCGACTTCTCGTTACCCATCTATGCTACCCGCGAGGTGCATGCCGGTATAAACCGTAACTACTGTGTCACCAAGAAGGTGTCACAAGACTTGGCGTGTTATGTAGAGAAAGGCAAGACCATCACGTTGGGTGACTTCCAGGTGACCCCTTTCGGTGTGCCCCATGACAGTACGGATAATGTTGGCTACTTTATCGAGGCTGGTGGTACGGACTTCTGTCTGATAACGGATGCGGGTATGGTAACCGATGACATGAAGCCTTTTATCAGTCGTGCTCATCATTTGGTGATTGAGGCCAACCACGACGAAGAGATGGTGATGAACGGACCTTATCCGCAGTTTCTGAAGGAACGCATCCTCTCGGGTACAGGCCATCTCTCGAACCGTTCGTGTGGTGAGGCTATTGTGCAGAATATGAGTGAAGACCTGAAACGCGTCTGGCTCTGCCATCTGAGCGAGGAGAACAACCACCCAGAGTTGGCCCGCAAGACCGTTGAAAGCATCCTCCGTAGCTATGGCATCGTAGCTGGTGCCGACCTGCAGTTGGAAGTGCTGAAACGCAATTCACCGACAGGCCCCTACGAACTGGAATAACAAGGTATAGCTACCGTGCCGCCATCAACAAAGCGTCCTGTCTGCGCACTGGACGAAGAGGGTCGCCAGCGAGCCTATATCCGCATCAACGACGAGAATATTGTGGCTTCGCCTGTTCATCTCTCACTTTGGCGGGAGTCGCTGAAACCCCAAGGGACCATGATTACCTACAACGATGACATCCGTCACTTGTTGGATGTCATCCAAAGCTCCATGACGCTGAATCAACCTTTAGTTTTATTTTATTCTTTTCTCATGGTTTTTTGTTTTTTTCTACGTTTTGCTTGCTATTTCAAATATTATTTGTATCTTTGCCGCTGTAAAAATATACGATATGACATCAGAGCATTTGTATTTCATAACATTCTGTGTGGGCAACCTTTCTGAAGCTCTTCATAAGAGTGCATCGCAAGTGTATGGAGCTTTGCGCTCTTCAGGAGTGTTGAATGATTATATTATACCATGCTACGACGTTCTGCATACATTCAGTAAGGAATATATAGTAGAAGACCTTACAGAAGCATTAAGGGAGAGGGGGGCACTGGCATGAGACTATATCACGCATCTACGCTATGTATCGAGAAGCCTGACGTGCTTCATTCCAGAGACAAGTTGGACTTTGGGTGTGGATTCTATCTGACGAGCATGCGAGAACAAGCCATACGCTACTCTGAGCGATTCACGAGAAGAGGCAAAGACGCCTTCATCAACGAGTATGAGTTAGATGGGGAAACACCTGGTTTTACCATCAAAACGTTCGAAAGCTACGATGAGGAATGGCTTGATTACGTGACCCTCTGCCGTAAGGGAGATATAACTGCACCTAAATATGATGCTGTTTCTGGCGGTGTAGCTAATGACAGAGTCTTCAATACGGTAGATCTTTATTTCGCTGGACTCATAACGAAAGAGGAGGCTTTAGGCCGCTTGAAATACGAGAAGCCAAATCATCAGTTATGCATTTTGAATGGCAACATGCTCGACCGCCATCTTCATTTTATAAAAGCAGAGAGGGTATAATTATGGAGGCAAACAAGACGGTACTTCAAATGAAATATGCAAGGATAGTGAATCTCTTTGCCAAAGAAACTGGCTTGACGTTGGAAGATGCACTATCTTTCTTCTATAATTCCACCACCTATGAACTTATCAGTGAGGGCGTTGCCGACCTCCATTGTCGCAGTGATGAATATCTGGCTGATGAGCTGATGCTTGAATACAAAGAAAAGGAAAACGACAAATAAGGTAGTTGTCATTTGCAACCACCTTATTTTTTATGATTCACCTTATTCGCAACCTTCAACGATTTTGATTTCCTCTTCTGTCAGGCCGTGGAGTTGAAAAACAAGACGGTCAATTTCGGATTCCAAGGCAGAGTTTTTGGCACCCTCCGTTTGGAATACACCAACCAGCAGTTCCTATTCCGTCAGCAGTAATAACCTTTTTTACATCTTCCATAATCGACCCGCATTTCCCTAATCTATCAGGATGGATTTTTTGCATAGGCATCTTTCTTTGTCAATGGAATATGCTTTGCATTGTAAATCTCAGCTCCGCATTTGCTACACTGCCATTCAGGGTCATCTTCTGAGACACAGCATCCACCATAAATAACGTGCTCATGATAAGTATTGAAATACTCATCTTCCGACATCATCGGCATGCCATATTGTATACGATACACAGGCGCCCCACATTTAGGGCACTTGTCTGGCTTTTCTATTGATTCATACCTTTTCTTCATCCTTTTAAACTTTAATTCCCTTTACCTCCTTCGAGAATACATTATAGAAGATGATGGTTTGCTGTACTAGCCAGTCCAATGCCTCTTCCATTCGATCTGGGTCTGTCAGGTCTGTATCATGAGAAAGGGCGATTGTCTTGTCTTTTGCCTCTGGGTTCGCATCCCACATTGGTTCAGAACCTAATACTTTGTTGATTTCATCTTTCTTTGCCTTTAAAACCGGGTAATAAATCTCCACTACATTACTTCTGATGTAAAGACGAACACCTACAATATTCTTCTGAGGACTGCAAATGTTTGACAGAAGGATATTCGAACGTCCAATTCTAACGTCATACCAATAGCGAGGTTTAGGAGTCTGCAACGTGGGAATCTTCTTAGTGCTCTGCAACTTATCTCTAAATTTAGTCCAGAATTCCAGCTGAATATTCCTTGATTCACTTTCGTTATTGGTTTTGCTCTTGATGGTTTTGACATTCGTACTTGGCCTGCTAACAATATTCAATCTCATTGATGCAGTCTCTTCCGATATCTGCCACAACTCCAGTTGAACGCCCCAAAAAGCTAAGTCCTCGTTGGTGTTGTCGTTCAACCAATCAAGTGCTTTCTTATGTTCCTCCGTAAAATCAGTAGCTATCCACACAATGGTCTTTGCCCCCAATGCAGAAGCGTAAGTAATACTTTTTCCCAGATGGTCGTGATTGGTTTTCTCCAACTGGTTCTCTATTACGACATAAGCATCAGTATCAATATCCTTTGCAAGGATGTCTGCTGAATATGGACCAACAGAGACTTCCTGCCCTACTACTTCTAATTCCATCCCGATCTTCTCGCCTAACTCTGCAATATTCTCTGCGAGCCAAGGCGTAAAGTTTTGTGCCTCGTTGGGCCACATCTTTCTTGGGTTAATTTGTTTCTGTTTTATTAGCTTCATAATATTATGAGTTTTTTACGATTTCACGTTCTTCTGGTGTTAAGCCATAGAGGTCGAACACCTTGTTGTCTATCTCGTTGTCTGTAGCCTTTATCTGCTCTGAGAGTTCTTGGCAGGCTTGGCGATATTGGTTAAAGTAGTCTTCCCACTCGTCTTGCTGAACCAGTGAAAGTTTTATCTTCTGTTTCTTCAGTTCTGCCACGAAGCCCTTGAAGTCTAACTGGTCAAATGACTGCAAAGCTGTTGTTATCTTGATGCCCTCAAAGTTCTCACTCAGACGATGGAGGAAACGGGTGCGTTTCTCTTGCAATTGTTGATTTAGAGAAAGCATCGTTTCAGCGAGGGTAACGAAAGGTTGCTGAATAGCTTCGTCTACAACTTTGATGGGAAGAGGGTCTATATAAATGATTTTGACCTGAGCAAACACTTTGCCCGATTCGTTTACAGAACTCTCATAGAGATATCGATGCAGTGTGCTATTAATTAAACACATTATGTATTTCAAATTGAAACGTTTGTCTTTTAATGTACCGTTGTGAACAGTATCAAGTGTATAATATGAGTTAGTATCTATCATACATATAGGATATGCTCCAGTCTGACGCAATAAAAGTTTTTGTTCTACCTCAAATATCCCAGGAACGCGAGGCCTATGCAATTCTTTTTCATCATATATTACATAATCATTATGCCACTTCAATGCATAGCGATTGAAATCTGACCCTGTTATGACTTTTTTTGTTTTATCCCCTTCTTGTTTTGTTAAGAACTTCTTATTGTTGCCTGTAATAATACCCTGCTTAAAGTTCACTATTTCGCCTAACTTTACACAACCAACTGATACTTTTTTGAAATCAAAAGAACTCACAATATTGCTAAATGACAAATCAGAGTGTTGCAAAATATCCGATTGTATAGCTTCGTGAATTGAATAAAGACCATTAGCGAAGTCCTTAATGTGATTAATGAAAATATAAGGGACTGCTTTTTTGTAATGTTGCTTTTGTAGTATTAATATTATACTATCAACTGTAGCATCTTCAAATACTGGGAAGCCAGAGAAGTCAGCAAGACATAATATCGTACAATTATCCAAAATATAACGCCTGGCTTCTATGTAGTACTGATTCTTCATTAATGTATATGGCGTAATATAGCCAAGTAATCCGTTGTTTTTTAAAAGTTTAAGTCCTCTTTCATAGAAAAGTGGATATACATTAATTCTTCCATATGCAGATTGAAATACTTCCTCGTAATAGGACTTGTCGGCAGAAGTGATTCGTTCTGTAGGAATATACGGCGGATTACCAATTACTACATCGAAGCCTCCTTTTTCGAATACCTTGGGGAACTGCTCTTGCCAGTTGAATGCTTTTTCACCAGCTATTTCAGGATCGCTAATCAGAGAGTTCCCGCATTTAATATTCTCATTGAGTGAGTTCAATTTACGATGTGGTTTGGCAGTACGCAGCCAAAGGGCCAACTGCGCAATCTCCACACTTTCCTCATTGATGTCTACACCAAAAAGGTTATGCTCCAAAATGCTATTCTCTACATCTTGAAACACAATAGCAGAGCCTGCCACCTTTGCCTCCATCTCGTCAATCAACTTATGTTCAGCTATCAAGAACTGCAAAGCTGCATTCAAGAAAGCACCACTACCACAAGCTGGATCGAGGATTGTTATCTGAAGTAACCAATTACGATACTGCTGCAATTGCTCCAGCAAGCGTTGCTTGGTTTTCAGTTGACGGCGTTGGTCTGAGAAATACTCATCCTCAACGATGTTCAGCTCTTGCTTCTTCTCTGCACAAAGGCGGCCAACAGTATTCTCTACAATGTATTTTGTGATATACTGAGGCGTATAGAACACACCATCCTGTTTGCGCTTCGAGGTTTGTGGTGCTGCACCATTATTGATTTGCAGGGTTACTTCTTCTATCTCTGACAGCGAATTTTCAAAGATATGACCCAAGATGTTTACATCCACATCACTCTCAAAGTCGTATTCAGACAGCTTACGTGTATGCTCTACCAATAGGTCGTCGCTAATCTTGATATTATCAAGTATCACGTCTGGTTTGAAAAGTCCACCATTATAGGCGAAGATTTCATATTTCTTGCCCTGAAAGCCGGTGTTCATATAACCGAAGTACTTCTTCACCCTGTCATAGAACGGACGGTATTCGTCCATCTCTTTCAGTTTTTCCCATTGGTCGATAATCTGCACCATCGAGTTGGGCGGCAACAGGCCACAGTCCTCAGCAAAGAAGATAAACAGCAGACGGTCAAGCAGCTTCTGGGTCTTCTTAAAAAGAAGCAGTTGCCACTCTTTTTCATCTTTGCCTTCAGGAGTCGGATTCTGTTTCAAGATGTCGGCAAAGAGCACACGTTTGAACTGTGAATAGTCTTTATAGAGTGCTTTCGTAATCTGATCTTCGCTCGATACCGATTCCTGTTTTATCTGTAAAGCCAAACCTCTCTCAACCTGCTTCCAAGCGAGACAAAGATACAACTCGCGGAAGTCCTCTTCCGTCAGATGAAACAGGTTCCATTCGCGATACTCTACAGCATTGTCTATATAAAGACGAAGCTTCTCAAAATTGGAGATAACAACGTAATGTGCCTCAGGATGCTGGCTCTTGTAGTTGAATGCCTGAGGCTCTACCTTTGAAAGGTCTGTTGTCTTATGGTCTTTCAACTCAATCACACCAATCACCTTGCCGTCTTTCTGTATAGCACCATCAGCTTTCTTCGAGTTTGTCTCGTTCTTCTTCTCAGTAATAAGATTGTAGTCGGGCGATGGGTTCAGCGTATAGCCCAACACCTTCACAAACAACTCACGAAGAAAACCTTCCTGGAATTGTTCCTCTTTCGATTGTTGGATATTGGCTTGTATCTGTGCATCAAGAAAATAAGCCTGAAACTGCTTCCAAGCCACATTGACAATTTCTTCATCAATCAGACCCAAATATTTCTTGAGAATAGTCTTCTGAAATAGCATAGTAATATTCGGTTATTGGCACTCGCTGACTTATCGGGCTTTGTAAACGGACAAAACCAACGAGACCTCAGAACATAGAAAAGGCGTGAACCGCCTTATCCATATCTTGAGGCCCTAGGATTGCCCGAATTGCCAGATAAGTCATGTCCACACCCTTAGGTGCAGAACTAGTGACTATTTTGGCAATTCTATCATTGAAATTTCCTAGGTTTCAAGATATGCCGAATAATCAGCTAATGCTGTTATTGTTTTACCCTCAATGTCATACCGGCACCCTGCACTCAGAGAATCAGCCTTAGCTAGCGTCGTTTACGACGATTAGCCGATACTTGAATGCAAAGATAGTGAAAACCGAGCGAAATGCAAAATAAATTGCGATTTATTTTCATTTTCGAGGTGCATCCTATCTTCACTGAGGGTGACAGATAGCAAAAAAAAGGAAAACACCTTCAATTTGCCGAAAAAAGTAGATTTTAGGGAAATTATTTGGAACTTTAAGTATAAATGCCTATTTTTGCAGCACGAAAGGAAGATAATTCCTCCCGCTGAAATGAAAGAGTAGCACCGTAATCGGGTTAGCAAATCAGTTCAGCGTTTTTTTATTCTCCTTAGGTCTGTCTTTGTTACCTCCACATCCATTGTGATACCGTTGGTAATGGTAAAACGCAGAGGGTTGTCGCGCAGTTAATCGGCCATAAGCATTGTCTCTGCACGTAACCTTCGACTTTCGTTATATAATTCTTCTTCAGTTCGTTGTTTCATTTCTGGGTTTCCCCTTTGCTTCTTCAATCGAACTATTCCAAAACAGATTTCCGAGGTCTTTTCAGTCAAGTGCGATATAAAAGCTAATGCATCTGCGACTCAGGATTTCTCCCCCAAGCCGATTGCAAAGATAAGAAAAAATCTGCAAATGAAAGCAATAACTGAAAGATATTTGCATGAAAACTTGCATTATTGGGATTTTTAATGTAATCTAGGAATTTCCAGAACCATCCCGCTTTTCATTTTTTTATTATCGTTTTCTTTGTTTATTCAGAATAAATTGTTAAATTTGCACCCAGAATTGGTAAATAGACAATCATTATGGAGACCAAGAAATCTACATATACGCAAAGAACTCCTGAAGAAATCAGGGCATGGTTCTATCGTGCAAAAGCTCGAATCGCCGCTCGTGAAGAAGAGATCAGAGCTATGTACGCAGAAGAACTGCGTATGAAAGAAGAAGCAGAGAAGAAACATGTTTACGAATTGGAGCCAGCTTAAGTCATGAATAGACTTGAAATTGCTTTTATCAATGTTTTTTCTCCATACAAAGTATGGAACAGGGGTGAGGTCCTTTATTTTGAAACGGACAAAGGATGTAGATATGCTATCGATTTTGAAATAGAAGAACATCCGCTTTTTCAGGCTTATTGGTTTAATCTCACCAACCTTGACCATATTGCATCGCCTAATGATATAAAAATCATGCAGACCGTATTTTGTGTAATTGACGAGTTCTTCCGCACAAATCCCGACATACTGCTTTACATGTGCAGCACAGCTGGTGAGCAACAAGCACAGAGAGCAAGACTATTCTCTTATTGGTTTAACAAGGCAGGGCAGCAGGAGCGCTATTATTTTAGAACAGTTGAGATAAAAGGAGAAGAACCAGGAACCAAAGAGTACGTTGCGATTATCATCCCACGAAATCATCCAAAAGCAGAAGAAATCCTTGTTGTTTTTGACAAAGAAACTGGGATGTTCAACGCGATGAAGCCCTAACTCGTTCAAACGCACAAGATATTAGTCCGTCCCCTCGGACTGCCAGTCCGCTCCTTACGGACTGCGAGTCCGAAGCCTACGGACTAAAAGTCCTCATTAATCGGACCGAACAAAAGTCTTAGACGAAGCAATTGCGGATTTCCTTTTTCTTCCATAACTTTCGTTTTATGATGCAAATTTAAGTATTATTTTTGAAACGACAAAGGAAATCCAAAAAAATCTGCGTTATCTGCGCTATCAGCGAGGGAAATGGACATGAATCAGCAAGCAAAAAATAATTAAAAGAGAAGAAAAATGCAAAAACAACTGACATCCGACATAGTCGAGAAGATAAATTGCTAATATTTAATAAGTTAGCAGAACATAAAAAGACGTCAAACTGACATAAAACCGACATAAAACTGACATAGAACCGACATAAAACTGACATAGAACCGACATAGAACTGACATAAATAGCGTGTTAGTGGCGAAGTAAACGATGCGATGATGCGAAGTAGGCAGCGTAGTGGTGCGAAGTAAGGGGAAGGTGATCGAGAAGGCAGTTCAGGTATCGAGAGCTGCCTTCTCACTTCTCAATTCTCTAGAGAATTGAGACATCCGATTACTTCT
>CACWOS010000055.1 GCA_902762565.1 uncultured Prevotellaceae bacterium | reverse complement strand
GAAAATAGCTTTGTTACGTATGCGCTTGGGCTTTTCTGTCATATAGACGTTGCCGTCACGCTTGCCCTCCACCTTGAAAGTTCCTGAGAACGCGTCGAGTAATACATCTTCACAACATTGGAAGTCTGCTATACGAAGTCCGTTCTCCAAAATGCCTAAGGTCAAAAGACCATCCAGCATTGCCTGTCTCTCTGTTGTAATAATAATCTTTTCCATAATCGTTTCGAAATTTGTGAGTGTCAGGAGAAAAGCGAAGATTTTAGTTTGAGCTCAATTACATCCAGATACGTTTTCTCCGCTCACGCCTTCGACCCGATTAAACTTTTTGTTATCTGTTTACTTTTACGAGGTCAGTTACAAGGATTTCCTGAAACACCTGATTCTGATACTCGTGGGTAGAGAAACGAAGGGTGGCCAAGACCACATTACCTTCGTGGAACCTGCACGCCGCCAGATTGCCCAGCATGGCGCACACATACTCGTTTTCGAACTTCGAGCCGCCCAGCTCGCGCAACACGATGTTGCACTTCTGAATGCTGCCCGACTCCTGTTTACTGCTCTGTACGCTGAAGGCCTCGCCCTGGCGTACCACTTTCAAGATTTTTGTTTCCATTACCTTATTATTTATTTAACGTCGCGTCCTTAGTGCGACCTTTAAGATTGAAAGAAATGTTTTTTTTAAAAAAACCTGCCCTGCTGCGGACAGCACGGCAGGTGCTGGCAGTCCGCTGACCGCCTGATGTTTAACCCAATCAAAACAACAATTATGAGTACAAGAAAACAACTTATCGCAAAGCTGAATCTATATCGTAATCAGTATGTCAAAGACCGCATCGTCATTAGGATTTTGTCCTTTCGACGATGCAAAGGAAACGATTCTCTGTAACTGACATTAATTAAAACAATAATTCTCAGAATTAATTTCAGAATTATTGTAAAGCACTGATTATAAGAAAAATAAAAAATCGTCAAACAGATGCTTAAAATCTGCTTGGCGATTCAGAATTGTCTCAGAATTCTGTTCAGAACTATACTTGGCGTATAATCTTATCGATGCATTTCTTTATAAATGGTATCGTTTCCTTAAAGGCTGCGCTGCAACGATTAGAATTGCCTTTGTTGATGTTATTGACCTGGTTGCCGTTGTCAAAAAGTGCGTTGCTGATTTCCTTAGGCGAACCTTTTAGCAAGTTCTCTTCTTTAAGGAAACCTGCAAGATTTGCTGGCATTATCACCATTCTGTCACCACCTCCACCTTCAACTAATGCCCACATCTTCTCACACTGAGCTTCATCACCTTCTTCAAGTGATGATGTGTCTTTGCCAAAGAGGGTATTCAAAAACTGTTCGATATTATCTGCTGTTGCTGGCTGCTTCCAATTTCCCTTCTGCAATATGCCGATAATCTCATCAAGCTTTGACTGACGGGCAATACTTAATCCAATTTCTGCATCCTCTTCAGGCGGCTCATTTACTTTATTCAACCAGGCTTCATGTTGAACCTTCAGTTCAGGAAACATCTCGCACTGGATAAGATTACGCCTTACGATGATATCATAGAATATTGATAAGTTTTCTGGTGTCAGCAATGATATAAAGCGTTGTATATCATCAACCATTCTTAAGTCAAAAAGTTCATCGGTACGGCACGAAGAATAAATAAGTTGCATGAGTTCGCTATTTTCATCCATCTGCTTTTTCATGTCTTCTCCCCAATGCTCTTGCTTTGTCGTATCACAATCAGCGAGTTGCCTTCTCTTAGCCAAACTAAGTGCTTCCTCATCAGCAGCCAGCAGTTCACCCCAAAGTTCTGGAGTATAGGGTGCTGTACGATAAGTCTTATAATGTCTGTTCAGGTCTTCCTTCATGTCCCCGAACAGAGATTTTCCATAGGAGTGCGTCATACCTCTTAGATCATCATTTATAGCTTTTGTGAAGTCTTCATCAGATGGTTTTAGGTCAATAACAACTTGCCCAGCCTTATTCATGATGGCCTGAAGAATATCGAAAATACCTGTAAGCGTCTTGTATAAAGCATAACGTGCATCATTTGACCTGCTGTTTAATTGCTCAATATACTCATTTAAATCCTCTACATCTTTTTGGCCTTGAAGGTATTGGTTGGCTTTAAGTGCTTCCTTTGCGTCGGCGCTAACACAATCCCAATCCATGCCGCTGTAGTTCATCCATAGATTATATAATGGGTCGTAATATAAATGATAGAGCTTCTTATAATTCGAAAAGAGATCCCTTCTTGCAAGCAGGGTTGCCGCGAAAGGTTCTGAGCGCAGTTCCCATTTTTCGTCACTCTCAGGAGCATCTTCTATCTCAATCTCTTTAATATCTCCAGCCAGCAAAAGCCAACCTTCAATAACCCGTGGGTCTTGAAAGAACAATGACTTGTCCTGATAATTATCAATCTCCTCTATCAAATCGTAGAGCAGATTCATCGACGCTTGTATCTTGTCTAAAATCAAAGGATTCTTGATATGCATATCCCCATTATCAATCCTCGTTAACGAAATACAACTCTTCATAGATATCCCGTGGCAATGTGCTATCCCATCCGCCTACACGCTTGTGTTCTTTCATAGAGTTATCGAAACCAATATACTCCAGTGAGCCGTCTTCATATCGCTTAAACTTATAGACAGCATCGTTCATGATGGCTGAATTGAACACATTTAGGCTCACAAGCAATTCGAAGTCTTTCACCGTCAGACCCGTCACCTTATGGAACAACCCAGGTTCCAACTGGGTAATGACATCCTTCAGACATTGCTCACGGAAGTCTGTCAGATACATAAAGACAGGAATGCGTGTGGCAAACTTGATGAGTTTGTCTTGTATCTGTTTTCGAAGTGATTTCATTTCCTTCTCATCTTCCGTCAGTTTGCGCTTCTCTTTGATGGTAAGCTCCTTGTCGTTAGCCTTTGCTTTGGCTTTCTTTACCGCCTCGCTCTTATTGATGATAGTTTCGATATCCTTATTTAGCGATCGGAAGCCTTCAATAGCCATTAGAGCTGCCATTGCTTCTGGGTTTTTCAACAGGCGCTGTAGCGTGATATTATCGACATTCACCAACAATGCACTTTCCCAACGACGTGCCAGCAATGTAGCGGAAGTACCACTCATAGCAATATCCAAGATACCTGCTGCATCAATCTGCTTCATGTGCATACCGTCGTATGCCAACACGGGCAGGAACTTGATGAAATCTGCTACCTTCTTCTCGGGCTGATTCTCATCTACATTCAAACGGCATGAATAATCAGCTATTTGGCGCAGGGCACGGTTCGGTGCAAAATCGAACACGTAGCACTCACGCTTCATAATCTCACTACGATTGGGATCGTCATCCGTCGGATTCTTGATAACCCAAGGACTCTGCACACGGAATGCTGCCTGGAAATAGGTCTCAGGCGACGAGCTGTTTCTGAGCATGAAAATACCTGACCAAGGTTTTACGGTTACACCTGTGGTCAGCTTACCACACGACAACGTGATGGTACGTGTCTCTAATGGGTTATCCATCGCCTTGCGAACAGGAGGCAATGCGTTTACTCCGATACCAGCTTCTGTACCAGCTGCCACCACAATTTTAAAATCGTGATAGAACACATTATTACGCTGTCCCAACAGATTACGCATAGCATAGCAAGATGCCACAGATGGCAGGAACCAGAAGGTATGGTTGAGTATGCGCAACAGCGGTGCGTGACTAAATGGCATTGGCGGCTTTTCGTTTCTAAGTGTCAAGTCGTCCTTGATAGAATCGCGATACGCACCACGAATTAAATCAAGCCATTTCTGCACCTCGTCCTCATGCCGGAAAGTGGCAAAATTATGGTCTCCACCTTCTGGTATATCGGCAGCAAAGAATTCATTCAAGTCGAACTCGTCAAATTCTCCCTCCTTTGCCACACGTACCAATTCGTCTGGCATCTGATAGGTCATCAACACCATTCGGGGCATCATCTCATAGGGATTCTCGCCCTCGCCAGCCCAATTCTCTTTTTTATGCTGTTCGTCGCTATAAGTCCAGTTGAATATTTGTTCTTCGATAAACTCACCAGATGCGATAGCCCGGAATGGAGTACCTGAAAGATAGAGATAATGATTGGTAGTGATAGGCATGTTTTCCTCGTCGAAATAGTCGATAGCCTCGCCGTCCTGCGCTATTTGCTCTGCCTTATCCTCGTTATAGAAAAGATCCTTCGCATTCTCACGCCAAGCACCGTAATGGTATTCGTCAAGTATAATTACATCCCAATTCACAGAATGAACCCACTCGTTTTTTACCTTGATACCGCCTGCCTTATTCTTGCCTAAGTAGTCTTGGAACGAACCAAAGCAGACGATAGGACGGTTATGGTCAGCTGTTTCGTATTTCAGTTCAGAGGTTCGTGAGATAAACTGCCAACCTTTAAAGTCCACATGGGTTTTCAAGTCTTCTTCCCAGGCGCTTTCTACTGCTGGCTTAAAGGTCAGGACGAGAACACGTTTCCACCCCATCTTTTTTGCCAGTTGATAGGCGGTGAAGGTCTTTCCGAAACGCATCTTACAGTTCCAAAGATAGTGTGGCGTGCGACCTGTTTTTCGGGTGCTGTTTTCAATAAAATAAGCCGCTGTCTTTTCTACTGCCTCTCGCTGCTCGTCGCGCATTCCGAACGTTTCTGTGCGATGTTCGTTGTTCTCTGTACCGCTTTTCAGGGCGTACATAGCAGCACGCACATCGCCAACAGTACAACGGAACCACTCGCCACCAGTATTTGCAAAGCCGTTCTTTCTTAGCCACCAATGAACCAGAATGTCGGTAAAGGCTGTGCCGTCTTCTCTGACTGCGCTGTCTTGATACACAATCTTGTAAGGCAACTTGCCATCAGGACGTTTTGTTGAGTATTGTTCAGCAACACGTTTCTGTACGTCACGCGTTGTATAGCCCACCTTCAGCATTCCCTCGTATTGAGGGTCGCTATAGGCATAAATCTGAGGCATCAGATTCGGGCGACTGGGAAAGAAATTACTCTGTGCCATAATCTTTATTCCATTGGTCGTATCATACTCTCGATAAAAGCTATCTCCTCATCAGTTAGCCCATATTTCTTATATAGCATCTCATCAGTCCAAGGGTGAGAGAAATCTTGAATCGGAATAAATTGGAATTTATCCTTTGCAATGTTTTGTGTCAAAAGAATAGACGAAAGAAGAAATCTAAAGAATCTTGTCTTCATATATCTAAACAGATTTTCAGCATATACTTTTTCCTTCATGTGCCCGACAAGAAGATACGATTCTGAACAAATGTATTTCTCTCCTAATATTTCGATTCTTGATAAAACTCTCTTGCGCCCATCCTTATCAGCTTGCCCCGCATGTTCAGCACTTGTTTTTGACATTACAACTTTCCAGTCATCGATGATGGATGAATTCGTTGATACCTCATCTTTTGGGACATAGTAGTCACCTTTGCTGGTCATTATTTTAACTGCATTTGAAAATATCTCTTTGCTGGTAAAATTATATGTGCTCGAAAAACCAAAGGGATTTCTACTATAGACCATTGAATCCATAGTAGGCTCATTTAGTTCACGCACTTTGTGAATTATATTAATCGTCCTCATATCCCTAATGAATATTTCAAATTCATCGAGATAGCGCTCCGATTCGTATTGGCTTTGTTCACTGATGATATTTTTTACAGTACAAGTTCCTTGATAATCTCTATTCCACAAGAAAATACAAACACCTCCTGCAATATCTACACCCGGAAAACAAAATCTTGAATCATGATAATCCATCAAAACTCGTATCCTTTTATCATGAAGCATTTCGTCCCTAAAATCATCAAGACCTTTTCCCCCAGAATACCACCTTGCAGGGATAATCATCGTCAAAAACCTTGGATTTAACTTTTTAGCTTGTTGGATAAATCTGTGATATAAAGGGATTGCACTTGAACCGGAACCTCCTCCGTCATTTAACTGATATGGTGGATTTCCTATGATAACGTCGAACTTCATGTTTCCGAATATTTTTTCTGGTTTGTCTGTGTGAATAAACTCGTATGCGTGGCTCTCCAAGTCTTTACGGTATTTTTTACCGAAGACGGATTCCGAGGCCCCGCAATACTTACATTTCCCATTTTCGAACTTATGCTCAATTGGCTTAAATCGAAGATTACCATCCTCGTCTTTGAACTTGCGGCAAATGGAATACTGCCCATTGGCGTATTTGCTGCAATAGACAGAGCGGCGACTGGTGAGTGCCGTCAGTTCCGTTATGGCAATACCAAAGAGCTGCTTGGTGAAGATGTGGTCAGCGCGTTCGTGAATATCAGGTATCTGACTCTCCAATCCTATCATCAGCCTCTTAGCTATTTCACGAAGAAAAACACCACTCTTGCTAACAGGGTCGAGGAACTTTGTTTCTTTACTACGGAATAGCTCTGCTGGTAGCATATCAAGCATACGGTTCACTACCTGAGGGGGCGTGAAAACCTCATCGTTCGACAGGTTGGCCAGACAGGTCAACACGTCAGGATTGTATTTATTACTTAGTATCATAATAAGTTGCTATTTTCAGATAATGAATGGGACGATATTCGTTGATTGGCTCAGGTGGCAAATAGACTTCACCGCCCTGATCGTTTTTCACAAAGGGAACACTGGCTGATTGTGCCTGAACAAGTGCTGCAAGATGAAAATCCTTACGAATCACCATATCGCGAATGAAAGACCATTCGCTAAAGGTGATAGGTTTCGCATTTTGTTTTTCTATGATTGTAGCTTTCTCGCTAACTGGCTCACGAAGGGTTAGTGCATCACCCCAAAGTATATTTCGATGAAGAAGGTAAGACCAAGTGGCTTTCAGCTTCTCGGATGCCGCTTTCTGTTGAGGATGAACTTCTGCATACCAATTGCAAACAATGTCGAGTAATCGCTGGCAGCACTCTTCCACATTGTCTTTCATGATGTCAACACCATAGATGCTACTCAGGGCTATGGTTGTCTGTAGTTCCAGTTCACCCAACTGCTTTTGGTATTGGCGTCTGATAACTTCCAATTTCCTACGAAGAATCTCTACCAGAAAGTTGCCATTTCCACATGCAGGCTCCAGGAAGCGGGAGTCTATACGCTCCGTTTCCTGCTTCACCAAATCGAGCATAGCATTTACCTCTCGCTCGGCGGTAAACACCTCGCCACGCTCAGCTACTCGTTCGCGTGATTTTATTTGTCGTTCTGCCATAGTCACGACAAACAAGACTCTTTAACACAAACATGAAAACACGAAAAAGCCCTGCCGACGCGGGTATAAGCCGTGTGCAGCAGGGCGTATGGTGTAGCCTTACTGGTAGACGAAGAATTTATGTTAACATAAGTTAATGGGGGGGGGGTACTTTTTGACCCTTTACCGTCGTGTTATGCTTACAATACATGATGCTTTAATTAATTAAACGGTGCAAATATACGAATTTTCTGCGAAAAAGTTTCTTCAATTATGATGGTTAACAATTGCACTATGAAATCTTCCAAAGTGCAAAATTTGCACTATGGAAATTTTGGCATATTCTATTTCGGATTTCGTTTTTACTTCTTCATTCTACCCTCGAATTCAACGCAAGGACGTGCCAACTGCCGTCATCGCGGCGGTCAAGATAGCCTTTCTTGCGGAATCCTTCTATCTGCTTCTGAACAGCGGAGCGGTTTACCGACAACTGTTCTGCCATTTCAGAGAAGGTGACAAAGGGCTTGTCGCGCAGAAGTGCAAGCAGGCGACCGCCATTCTCGCTGCGGAAATTGATGCGCTGACCATCGTACCACCAAGTACTCTTATTAGCATTCCTAACAATGTCTATCTCGCATTGCATTTCCTCACAAACCGTTTGGCGGAAAAAAGCAAGAAACGAGGTAATCTTTCCTATCTGGGCATGAGCTCCATCGGAAGGAATCTTGCCGATTTTCTGGTCAGAACGGTGCAATGCCTCAAGGTATTCAGCCTTTTTACGGTTGCGGATAACTATCATGGGCCATCCGTGACGGGCCATGATATAGTTCACCATCAGTCGTGCTATGCGTCCGTTACCGTCCTCGAAAGGATGTATGCGTATATAGCGGTAATGGAACAGGGCGGCCAACTCCACAGGTGATAATTTCCCCTCCTGTTCTGCGGCATTGTACCAATCTACGAGGTCGCTCATCAATGAAGAGGTTTCTTCTGGAGAGGCATACTCGAAACGGTCGCCGTATCGGGTAATGACGCTGTTGGGACGTGTCTTATACTGTCCGGCATGAACAGTATAACTTGTCTGGCCGCCTCCAGGAAGGTCACGATAGACGGTATAGTCCTCGCGCAGAAGAACCTTGTGCAGTTGACGGATGAAGTTCTGAGTCAGCGACATGCTTCTGTCCTGCACGGCCTCTTTCACCATTTCCACACCCACCTGACTGGCCTTCATGTCAACGAAGTCCTTCAGGTCGCCCTCGCCGCTCACCTTTCCGAAAAGCAGCAAAAGCTCGGTCTGTCCGTAGGTCAGCGTATTGCCCTCAATGTGGTTGCTGTTGAAGTTGTATTCGGTCGTGAATTTCTTGCGCAGCAACTGAGTTTGCTTTTCCGATAGTGGGAAAAGAGACTTCCATTCGTTGTATATTTCTTCTATTTTCATAAGCGTACCACTATTTTATGTGGGTTAGATACCACCTAAATAACGGGATTTTGCTTTTTTTATTGTGCGTACCACCAAATTAAGTGGGGTGTGTACCACCTTTTAGGTTTTACGGTGCAAAGATAATAAAAATGTTGCGCACACACAACAATTTTTAAAAAAAATGTGATTTAGGTGCAACAATTTTATGCGTTGCAGTGTTGCAGTGTTGCAGTGTTGCAGTTCCAAAATAGGTTATACTAAAGTCAAAAATTAACTCTATATTTATATATAAATATAGAAGTATTTTTAGGGTGTGGGAATAGCCTTAAGAGAACTGCAACACTGCAACACTGCAACAGTTTTTGTCAAGATATGAATGAAAAAAATATCGCAGAAAAATGAAAAATTTCTTGCGAAGTATTCGAGAACCGCAATGGTGATGTTGTACCTTTGCATCGTGAATCAGAAGTAACGCGCACGGCGCTCGCAAGCCACGCGCACGGAGCGGAAGGGCCCTCCGCACGGAGCAAAGCAGGCGCGAGCCGGTAGCGGAACGGATGAGGAGCAAAGAAGCGCTTCGCTAGTGAATAGTGAATAGTGAATAGTGAAGGGTGAAACCTGAAACTTGAAACCTAAAACAATTAATTATTAACCATTAAAAGCTGACCACGCGCGGACTGGCCGCTCACCTGAAGGAGCACAACTGCATGGTGGGTCGCGACGCGATTCAGGCAGTGCTGGTGAAGCTGTCGGAGTGCATACCCGAGCTGGTGGCACAGGGCGTGGGCGTGAAGCTGGACGGACTGGGCATCTTCTATCCGACCATCCGCAACAAGAAGGGTGGCGCGACTGAGGAGCAGATGCTGGACAGCGAGTTCAATCCAACCTCAATTGTTGAGGGCGTACACGTCCGCTTCCTGCCCGAGTCGAGCACGCTGGACAACCTGACCTCGCGTCAGTTCATGACCCGCTCTGTATCGACCGTCGTGAAGGTGGAGAAGCGCACGGTGAACGGCAAGGTGAAGAACGTGCAGGTGGTGCAGAGCCTGGCCGACTTCCGCACGGCCAATGCGCCCAGCAACAACAGTGGCGGCGGTCCTCTGCCTGTAGGTGGAGACACGGAGGTGGATCCGGACGACGGCGATTAAAGAGTATGCGCCTACGGGCGCAACTCTTTAGTTTGAAGTTTGAAAATTAAAGTTTGAAATTTATGATTTGAAAATTTAGACTATGAAAAGGGAGACTTGGAAGACGGTGATACAAGTCATCGTGAGCATACTGACAGCTGCGCTGACGGCAATGGGAACAACGAGTTGCATGCGCGCGCTCTAGCGCGAAGCGAAGCGCTTCGCTAGTGAATAGTGAACAGTGAATAGTGAAGTCCTCGATTAAGCGAGAGCAGAGCTAAGCTTGCTTATGCTATGCCGAGCGTGAGAGGACTCGATACGAAGTATCAATAGTGAATAGTGAAGTCACCGATTAAGTGAGAGCAATGATAAGCTCGCTTAAGCATTGCCGAACGTGAGGTGACTCGACCAAAGGTCAAACTTGAAACAACAAAAGAGGACTGACAGATGTTTTATGCTGTTGGTCCTCTTTTTCAAAAAGGTATAAAAAGTATTGGTAAAAGGAGGGATAATTCTCGTTTTTTTCGTAATTTTGCACCCGCTATATGACAACACTTTATGATTTAAGCGTATGAAGAAGAAACTGATGATATCAATAGTGGGCGCGCTCTTTGCACTGACCATGCAGGCGCAGACGGCATTGAAGAAGGTGTATGACGAGAGCATCAACCCCATGGAGCAAATAGATCAGGCATTGGTGAAGGCCAAGTCTGAGGGGAAGTTCGTCATCTGCCAGGTTGGTGGAAACTGGTGCCCTTGGTGCCTGCGGTTTGCTGACTTCATCACGAAGGATGCGACCATCAGTCAGGTCGTTGACGAGAACTTCGTGTACATCCACGTGAACTATAACCCAAGGAAGTCTGAAGGAGAGGAAAAGGCGCTGTTGGCCAAAAAGATGATGGAACGCCTGAACAATCCTGCACGCTTCGGATTCCCTGTGTTCGTGGTGCTGGACGACGCAGGCAAGGTCATGCATATTCAGGATTCGAGTTTCTTGGAGGAGGGTCAGGGCTACGACCAAAAGAAAGTGCTGCGCTTCTTTAAGAACTGGACACCAAAGGCCGTGAAGCCTTGATGCCTCGACGATACCGACCAACAGTATCGAAGGTCTATTTGTCGGTGGCTTGAATCTTAATTACGCGTGGCAGCCAGAACCAGAAAGTGGAGCCATAGCCTTCGCCCTTACTCTCGACGCCAATGCGTCCGCCACTCTTCTTGACGATGGCCTGACAGATGGAGAGACCAAGACCCGTGCCCTGCACGAAGTCGTTGAGTTTGACGAAGCGCTCGAAGACGCTGCTCTGCTTCTCTAACGGTATGCCCGCTCCTGTATCTTCGCAATAGAATAGCAATCCGCCGTTATCCTCGCGATAGCCCACGCGGATATGTCCCTCTTTGGTGTATTTGACGGCATTGGTGACGAAGTTGGTCAGCAGCTGTTGCAGTCGTCCAGAGTCGAGCACGGCAGGGTAGGTGGTGTAGGGATTGTCCTTGAGGAAACGGACATTGGCCGATTCTACGCGTTGTTCGAGCGAGAGGCAGATGTCGTCGAAGATGCGGGCAAGGTCAATCTGCTTGGGCTCGATGGCCAGCGACTGTCCCATGCTGGAGGCTTCGAGAATGTCGTTGATGAGTCGTAAAAGCATGTCGCAGTTGTTGCGGATGATACGTATGAACTCAAGGCGCTCCTGTTGATTGTCGACCATCTGCAGGATGTCGCTGAAGCCTACGATGGCATTGAGCGGTGTACGTATCTCGTGCGTCATGTTGGCAAGGAAGGCGCTCTTCAGCTTGCCCGAATCCTCGGCACGTTCTGTCTCTTGTCTCAGCTTCTCCTGTGCCGACATGAGTGCGGTGATGTCGCGTGCCATACCGAAGAAGTCGACCAGATTGCCATCAGCATCAAACTCCGGCATACCGCTCAAGGCGAACCAACAAGGCTGGGTCTGCAGTGGTGTGTAGTTGTACTGATGAATCGTGCTGAACGGCTTCTGCTCGGCAATGAACTGGCGCATCTTGATGAGTTCGCCAGCACGGCTCGTCTCAGGCACGCCCTCCATGAATGCGTTGAGCGACTCTGTGAATTCGGTTGCGTGAGGCTTGTGCGAGAAGTGGACCAGGTCGGTCTTGGGGTCATAGGTCCACACGAAAATCTTGCTTTCCTCCAAGAGGTAGCTCAATTGCTGGTCGTAGCGACGAATGGCTTCATTGGTTTCAATGAGTTGGCGCTCGTGCTCGCGCTGGTCCACATACATCTGGCGCTCAGCCGTTATGTCGCGTATGGTGGTGATGTAGAACGTCAGTTGGTCGTCTTCGTCGAAGAGGGGCGTAATCTTGTTTTCCACATAGATGTCCATGCCTACACTAGGTATCTGAACGTGCTGACAGACATAGTACGGATCATGGCTTTGGGGGTCAAACTCGCCCACATTGTTGGGCAGGTCGAAGAGACGGGTCGAGAAGAAGTAGGCCTCGTTCTGCTCGTTGATCTGGCAGAGCTCGTGCATCTTCTGGTTGATTTCGAGCAGGTGGCCGTCCTTGTCGTAGAACGACATAGCCATGATGTTCGTATCGAACAGTAGCTTGTATTTCGCACCCAGTTCTTTATTCTGGGCCTCTTCCGTGACGTCGCGCGTCACATCATGGACGGCATGGATAATGTAGCGTGGCTGGCCATTCTCACGCTCCAGCACGGCACAACCATCAAAGTATCGCCAGTTGGGCTTTTCGTCCGTGCCGACATTCCAACGTCGGGCCATGCTCAGCGATTCTATCTCACCGCGTTCCAGCATCGCTACCTTCTCGCGGAATTCATCGCGCTGGGCAGGGTAGATGCGGTGGATGAGTTCGTCGATGGTCATGCCGCCCTTGGGAATCAGACCACCATGCCGATTCGTAACGGTCTTGGTGCGTATGTCATACTCGGCCACATAATAGGCACCCATGCTCAGCGCCTGCAACATCATGCTGTTGAGATCGGAAATCTGGTGTACGGCTTTGCGCACACGGATCGTGATAATACGACTGGAAAGGAAAGCAACCAGGCAGGCAATAATGAGACCTCCCACTATGTATGGCGCCCAGGGCGAGGCGTTGTCGTGCTGAAGTTCAGGACGGAACCAACGGTCGTAGATGGGCTGTATGTCGCCAGCCTGTTCAAGACGGGTGTATTCCTCGTCAATCAGGTTGACAATC
This sequence comes from uncultured Prevotellaceae bacterium, assembly GCA_902762565.1. GTDB lineage: Bacteria > Bacteroidota > Bacteroidia > Bacteroidales > Bacteroidaceae > Prevotella. The sequence continues at coordinate 16,493 of CACWOS010000055.1, read as the reverse complement.
TGGTGGTCATAGCCGATGATATGCAGCTCGCCAGCAGGCAGGTCGATTTCGTCAAGGGCAATGCTGTCGATGCTAAGCTCCTGAATCTTACGTTTCAGGGGTAGTTCACCCCAAATGAAATAGCGGCTCTTGCCTCTGCGGATGCGGCTCAGTGCAGACTTAGGTGTCGTGTGTTCGACGTCGAATGGTTGCTTGCCCATCATTTTTAACGCAAGTGCACCATAGTCGTCCTCCTTCAGCAACAGCGTGTCGCCTTCGTGCAGATGATGGAAACTGTTGAGTGGTGGCGTGTCCAGACGACGTGCCACCTTCAGCGTATAGTAGTTGATATATTTCTTGGTGGTCGTATAGGGGTGCCCTTTGAAGTTGAAGGTGAGGGCATGGATGAGGTCTGCCTCATGATTGGTAAACATCTCGTTGACAGCGTGCCACTCCTGCATGACGAATTTATGGGGGATGCCTGCCTGTGTCAGGATGAGGTCAAGCACCTCTATATTATAACCAGAAGGCTGTCCGTCGGCACTCAGGAACTCGAATGGCTGGAAATCCCAGTCGGCAACAATGACCAATGGCCGTTCATCGCTGTAGCCGTAGTTGTTGCGAGCAGATGCCGTAGACACCAGCACCATCATCAGGAGAAATATATGTAATATCCGATGCTTCATATTTCTTATTTTCGTTCAATCTCTGAGCATTGGCAGGGAATGGTGACCCACACCATCGTGCCTTTGCCAACTGTCGACTTGATATTAATGTTGCCACCCATCTGGCGTATCATCTCATGGCAGATGGGCAGGCCGAGACCTGTACCACGGCTGGTGCTGCCTGTGAAGCGCTCGAAGATGTGAGTCAGTTTCTCCTCAGGAATGCCGCTGCCTGTATCCATAAAGCCCATGACCAGTCCTTCGCCAGTATAGTCGAAACGGGCGCGTACCTGACCACTGGTGGTGTGCTGGGCGGCATTGGCCACAATCTGGTCGATCACGATGCCGATGTTTTGTGCATCTGCATTGATGACCAGCTTATTGTAAGGACTGTCCACGATATACTCGACACCCTCGTGCTTGAGGTTGAGCCAAGCCGTTTCGCAACGTGCACCAAAGAACTGGGCAATGTCAATGGGGTCCTGCTTGAATTCAATCATCTCAGCATCCAGACGCGAGAGGAACAGGATGTCGTTGATGAGTTTCAGCAGTTGCGACGAGTTCTCCTTGATTTCATGGATAAACAGCGTCTCTTCCTCTGGCGTATGCTGCATCTGGAACAGTTCGGCAAAACCAACGACGGAAGTCAGCGGGGTACGTATCTCGTAGCTCATGTTGCGGAGGAAGGCATTCTTGATGGTCTCCACCTCCTGTGCTTTCTGCGTCTCAACGGCCAATGCCTGTTCAGTGGCCTTGATCTCGCTAATGTCACGACACATGCCGAAGTAGTATTCTATTTCGCCCTCGTTGTTGATGATGGGGATAAACGACAGGTACAGATAGAGCGGATGTCCGCCCTTTACGCGGAGGGTGGTTCTGACAGTGGCATTCAATGCGCCTCGCGTCAGATTGTCCATACTCTTCAGAATGCGTTGCGTGATGCGTTTCGACTCCTCGTGTGTCAGTGCCAGACAACGCGTCTGTGTCAATTCGTACTGCCGCTTTCCAATGTCTTGGTAGATAGACAGCGTATGGGTCGAAGGCGAATAGTCAACCATGCGCACACCACCGTTATGGAGCACGAAATTAGTGTTGCGGATGTAGTTGCTCACCTCGTCGTTGGCTTGTTGCAACAGCGTGGTGTTGCGCAGTATCTGCGTGTAGGTGTTCACATTCTCTGTGACGTCACGACCAGTGCCGAAGATGACCTGCAGACGTCCCTCGCTGTCACGATAGGGCACCAGCTGCAGCTCGTAGTACTTGTCGTGCTGGAAGAACTGACGTGTAGCCTCGCTTTGTTCCTCCTGCGACTTGTACATCAGCGTCATGTTGGTCTGTCCCATGTGCTCCAAGTCCAGATGGTCCATGCGCAGGACGTCGCGCAGGTTGACCTTGTGGTCGTATACGGTGAAGCGTCCTCCCTTGATGACGGAAGCCGCTATCTCGTTCATGTTGGCAACAGTACCGTTGGCATCGTAGGCAACAGTGTCGACCATACCAGCATTGAAGATGGCCTGATAGCGTAGCATGTTCTCTCTGGCTTGAATCTGGCGCAGACGCTCGGTGGTGATGTCGTTCGACGTGGCGATGAGGGTTGTGGGCCGTCCCTCCTTATTGCGGTGGAATACGGATAGGAGGATGTTCAGATGGCGCAGTTCGTCGCTATTGACAAAATTGGCATGCACCTGCAGCTCGGCCTCTTGCTCGTCACCGACTGACATCTTTTGGATGGTAGCAGCCAGATATTCAAAGTCTTCTGGTAAGATTTGATAGTCGAAGAGGACAGGCTTGAAAGGACATTTCAATTGCTTCCCATCCTTGTCGAATCGAGTCAGGGTGTTGGTGGATATATTGTACAGCCAGATACGGACTTGGCTGGTGCGCAGAATGAGTGCCAGTCGCTTGTTGCTGCGCGTTAGGTCTTTCTTCATTTTCTGCTCGCGTAAGCGGAAGACGATGTAGTAGGTCAGCGTGCCAACAGCAATGAGCACCAGCACGCCTACCACCTTCCATATCCACGAGGGGATGCCTGTGTCTACTTGGTCAGGATAGAACCACTTGTTCTGGATGGGTTGCAGGGCCCCTTCTGAATTGAGCAGGGAATAGACGCTGTCCAACTGATTGAGCAAGTGCTCGTTGTTCGACATGAACTTGTATTCACCATACTGCACATCAACGGGGACGAGTTCCAAATCGTTGTACTTGAACTTGCGAATCAAGTATTCCAGCGACATGGTATTCCATATAATCTGATAATCCTTTGAGAGATGAGCCTTCTGGACGGCATCCTGCATGTCATCGTAGGCAATGGCGTTCTGGCCCCATCCGTGCTTCATCATGAGGTGGTGGCTGAAACTGCCCCTGTGGACAATGACGCGATGGTGGGCCAAATCTTCCAGTGTCTTGATTCTGACGGGATCAATCTTCTGGTGTAGTACGCTATGCGTAAAGATTTGTATCACCGTCTTGCCATATTGGGCATAATCGTTGTGGAAATGGGCATCCATGCCGCACATCAGGTCGGCACGTCCGTTCTTCAGGTCGTTCAGGGCGTCTTGCGTGGGCTTTAGCTTGATGATATACGGGATATCAAGCTCCTTGCAAAGCATCTTCAGCAGGTCAATGTTATAGCCTACAGGCTCGCCATTCTCGTTGAGAAAGGCGTAAGGCCACAGGTCCCATGCATCTTCGTAGACCAGCGGGTGCTCTTCAGTGAACAGGCGTAGGCTGTCAGCGTCTTGCGCCCTTGCAGGGCTAAATGATAAATGATAAATGATAAATGATAAAGCTATCACTATCATTGTTCTAAGCCCTTTGCTCATAACTGTCATATTTTCACTTCTCACTTATCGCTTCTCACTTATCGCTTCTCACTTCTCACTCCTCACTCCTCACTCCTCACTTATCACTTCTATAGGTATGCGGAACCAGAACGTTGAGCCCTTGTCTGCTTCACTCTCTACGTTAATCTCACCACCGCATTTCTCAATGATGGCCTTACAGATAGAAAGGCCAAGACCCGTGCCCTGCACAAAGTCATTGAGTTTGACGAAGCGTTCGAAGATGCGCGTCTGTTCTTCTTCAGGGATACCAGAACCCGTGTCTTCGCAATAGACGTAGAGGCTCTTCCCATCACCGTTCTGCTCCACGCGATAGCCCACGCGGATGTGTCCCTGATGGGTGTATTTGACGGCATTGGTGACGAAATTGGTAATGACCTGCTGAATGCGTCTGTTGTCGATGCTGATGATGAGCGAGGGTAGGGGATTCTCCTTGATGAACTCCACGCCAGGCTCTTCAACGCGCTGTGCCAGCGATTGGCAGATCATGTCGAACTCCTTGCTGAAGTCCACACGTTCAGGAATGAGTTCCAAACCTGTAGAGTCTACGCTCGACAGCACCAGAATGTCGTTGATGAGTCGCAACAGCATGTCGCAGTTGTTGTGTATGATGCGTATCAGCTCGCGCTTCTGCTCCGTATCTTCCACTGCTTGTAGCAGGTCGCTGAAACCTACGATGGCATTCAGTGGCGTACGTATCTCGTGGGTCATGTTGGCCAGGAACACTGACTTCTGGTGTCCAGAGTCGTTGGCACGCTCCGTTTCGTGTTTCAGCTGTTCCTGTTTGCGCATCAGTCCCTGAATATTGCGCCAAATGCCGAAACTGCCTATCAGTTGACCATTGTCGTCGTATTCTGGAATGCTGTTAATTCGAACCCACTGCGGTTCTGAGTATTTCTGAGTCACTACGGGGTGCATTTGTCCTGTCCAGATGATAGGCTTTGCGATGGCTTCGGCAGGATTGGCCATCGACTTCACGAACTCGTCTTCCTGATTGTAGAAGACGGCATGCAGCTGTTGCAGTGTGAACTTCTTGTCAATGTTTGTCAGGTCCTTATAGAACTCAATGGTGTTCTCCTTGAGCTTGATGCGCCACGGCTGCATCTGACAGTTCTCCATCAGATAGCGCAGCTCCGTTTCGTATTGTTTGATTTTCTTGTTGGCCTGACGCAGTTGTATATCGTTCAGTTTGGTCTGCATGTACAACTCGCGTTCTTCTGTCACGTTTCGTGTTGATACTGACAGGTAGATGACCTTACCCATATCGTCGCGAATGGGGTGGAAGCGTGTCTCCAGATAGTCGTGAATGTTGCGCTCTGGGATGATGGTCTGGTGGCAAACCCAGAAATCCTCAGGCTTTTCACGATTGACCAGTTCGTTGAATGGTGGCAGGTCGTAGATGCAGTTCTGCGAGAAGAAAGCATCGTTCTCCTCATTGTCGAAGTGGCATATCTCGCGCATCATCTTGTTGGCATCCAGCAAATAGCCGTCAGGGTTATAGAACGACATGCCGATGATACTCTTCTCGAAAATGAGTTTGAACCTGTCTGCCAGTGCTTGCTCCTCGCGTTGCGATTGGCGCATCTCGCTTTCGTCAGTCAGTGTCGAGATGACGCTGGTGGGCAGACTTTTACCAGGCAGATATTCAGCCACACTAGTGTTGTTAAAGTAGCTCCAACGTGGTGGCTTCTCGTCGTCGAATTCGTTGTTCCAACGGTAGTAGAAGTCGGCCACTTTCGCCTTACCCTGCATCAGTTCGTGCAAATTGCGCAGTGCCTCTTCCAAGTCTTCTGGGTGTACGTGCTTCTTCCAGTCGGCATCCGTGATGGTGCCATACGGTAGCATGTTGCCGTACAGTTGTGTTGTCATCTTCTCCTTGATATTCCATATCAGCACGTTGTTCTGGCTGTTTTTCAGCGCCTGCTGCATGGCTTGGTTGATAAACGCGTTCTGTTTCGCGTGTCTTTTCATACGACGCAGGATAACCCTGTTGGCAACGAAGATGCCAACTAACAATACAAACACTGCAATCAGGAGAGTGATTTGCAGAGATATGTCTAAGTACATGAACTGTATGATATTTGCCATTGCTTCTTACTTTTCACTGTTTTCTTGGCGTTTCTTCTCCACCAGTGTTGCTTCACAGGGGATGGTGACGCGTGCTGTTGCTCCCTTGCCTAACTCTGACTGCACCTCAATGTCGCCACCCATCATGCGTGCCAATGCCTGGATGATGGGCAGGTCGAGGCCTGTACTCGATTCTTCCAGTTGCGGATTGCGGTCAAAACGGTTGAAGATGTTGGACGCTCTGTCAGTCTCAATACCGATACCAGTGTCTTCAATGACCAGTATGAGCTCACCGTGCCAATACTCGTATTTGCAACGGATGGTACCTTTTTGGGTTAGCGTTGAGGCTACAAAGCACGCTCTCTGAATCATGTTGCTGACGTTCTCGAGATCGATGTTCACCAGCAGGTGGTCGTAGTTGTTTTCGATGATGGTCTTCACCTCTGGGTTGACGTTACTCAGTCCTAACTGGCAGAGGCTGTCGAAGAAGAGGGCGAAATCCGTCTCGCAATAGTTGCTCTCTATCATTTTGGCATCCAGACGTGACAGGAACAGGATGTCGTTGACGAGGCTCAGCAGCTGGTTCGAATTCTTCTTGATTTCCTCTGCGAACACAGGCTCGTCTGCTGGGTCGTGCTCAGCCTCGAAGAGTTCTGCAAAACCTACCACCGTGTTCAGTGGCGTACGAATCTCGTAGCTCATGTTGGTGAGGAATGTCTGCTTCAGGTTCTCCGTCTCCTGTGCCTTCTTGGTCTCGACGGCCAGTCGCCGTTCTGTTTCCACCATATCTGTGATGTTACGACACATGCCGAAGTATCGTTTCACCTGTCCGTTGGCGTCGTGCACAGGTATCATGTTGAACATCAGCCATATCGGGCGACCCTTCTGGTCGTTCAGGATGATTTCTATGGACAGTTCTACTGCTTTGTCGTTCCTGTGGTCCAAGTGGTTCAGCAGGATGGATACGTCCTTTCTGAATCGTGGCGATGCCAAGCGTATGCAGCGTACCTGCGACAGGCGCAATTGGGTCTGGTTGACGTTGTTCGTTATCTCAAAGGTATATGAGTCAGGATAGTAGCTCACCAGTCTGACGTCACTCACGCGCAGGGCATAGTTGATGTTGTGAATATAGTTCTGAATGTTGTCGTTCACCACGCGCAACTGCTCCACACCTTCCTGCTGACGGTGGAACGACTCAACCATATCCGTGACGTTACGTCCAGAGACGTAGATGCCTTCCATCTGCCCTTCAAGGTTGATGACGGGGTTGATGGACGACTCATAGTAGAACGTGTTATTATGAACGGCTCCGTTCAGGTGGTAGCCTTGTTTCTCCAATTCACTGACGTTCAGAATGGCTGTGGTGTGTATGTCGTCAGGATTATGGAAGTTTATGCTGTCAAATACGATAGGGTTGTCTTCAATGCGCAGGTCTGACAATAGCAGTCCTCGCCTGTCGTCAATGTTGAACGAGTTGCACGCCTTGTCGTTGATGTTGCTCAGTCGACCGTCTTTGTCGTAATAGAGCATGTCCGCGAGGGCAGAGTTGAACACGGTGTGATAGCGCATCAGCAACTGGTTCACCTCCTGTTCGCGCTTCAGCATGTCTGTGATGTCGCGCTGTACGCCCAGCAGCATTTTTACGTGGCCTTTGCTGTCGCGCTCTGCCACAGACAGCATGACTTCGTATTGTCGCGATTCTTCGCCTGGTTTGGCTGCTCCCCTGATGCGTATGGTGCTGTCTACGGGTTTGTCATCACTCATGTCGAAGATGATTTTGCGCAAGTCCTCAAAGTCGTCGCGATTAAAGAATTGTGCAAAGTCTATGGGCTGATACTCTTGAGTCTGGTCGCCTGATTCTGACAGGGAGTAATAGCGTAGCTTGTTGATGTTGAACGTCCATAGGCGCAGCTTTCCCGTTTGCAGGATGAGGGCCAGTCTGTTAATCTGGTTTTTACTTGCGGCATCAGCCTTTTTCTCGCGTGATACCCAGAGGCGGTTGTAAAACAGCATCACAGCGATGGCAATTACCATCACTATCACCACCCCTATCAGGATATAATCTACATATTGAATGTTCATCTTCGATTAGCTGGTTATGAAGTCATTGGTTACTTCGCCTGCAAAGATAATACATTTTCATTATACCACAAAATATTTCGCTGTTTTTTTAACGCAAACCGCAGGCAGAGCCCTCTCCACCTGCGGTTTTATCGCTTTTTCTCGTATTTTACGATCTTATATCACACCTTTTCTGTCTTACAGCGGATACTCCTCAAAAGCATAGAGCACGGTGCTCAGATAGCGCTCGCCAGTGTCAGGCAACAGCACCACAATCTTCTTGCCCTTGTTCTCAGGACGCTTGGCCACTTCGGCAGCGGCAAAGGCTGCAGCACCACTCGAGATACCTACCAGCAGACCTTCTTGTTGTGCCAGTTGACGACCTGTGCGGATGGCATCGTCGTTCTCTACGTCAAACACCTCGTCAATGACGTCAGAATTATAGGTCTTGGGTACGAAGCCAGCGCCTATGCCCTGAATCTTGTGTGGACCGCTGGGCTTGCCGTTCAGCACGGCTGACGAGGCTGGCTCTGCAGCAATCACCTTGACGTTGGGATTCTGCTCCTTCAGGTATTTTGCCACACCACTGATCGTTCCACCAGTACCCACACCAGCAACGAAGATGTCTACCTGTCCATCGGTGTCGCGCCAGATCTCAGGACCCGTCGTAGCGTAGTGCTTGGCAGGGTTGGCACCGTTCTCGAACTGTTGCAGGATGACGGCTCCAGGAATAGAGTCGCGCAACTCCTCGGCAGCGCGGATGGCGCCTGGCATGCCGTCCTTACCTGGCGTGAGCTGTACCTCGGCACCATAAGCCTTTACGAGGTTTCTGCGCTCTACGCTCATGGTCTCAGGCATGGTAAGGATTAGATGGTAGCCCTTGACGGCCGATACCAGTGCCAGTCCTACGCCCGTGTTACCGCTGGTGGGTTCAATGATGGTGGCGCCAGGCTTCAGGATGCCCTTCTGCTCTGCGTCCTCTATCATGGCCAGCGCAATACGGTCCTTCACGCTACCGCCGGGGTTGAAATACTCTACTTTGGCAATGATGGAGGTCTCCAGACCCTTTGCCTGTGAATACTTGTTGAGCTCCAAAAGTGGAGTGTTACCGATAAGCTCGGTCAGCTGTTTTGCAATCTTTGTCATAATCCTTACCTTTTAAATTAATATATAAACTAAAATTTTTTATCTTGTTTGCGATTGCAAAGGTACGGCGATTTTTTGGTATACACAATAGCACAGATACGTTATTCTGCATACCACGATTGTGGTATTTTCTATTTTATTGCAAATATTTGGGCATTTTTTTTGCATTTTGCCTGTTTATTTGTATCTTTGCCAACAGAAAAACTAATTATTAGCATTATGATAGACGTTAAACAAACATTAGCAGCTGCCGAAGAGCGCATGGAGATGGCAGCCATGTATCTTGAGGAAGAGCTGAACCGCGTACGCGCAGGACGTGCCAATGTGGCTATCCTCGACGGTGTGCGTGTGGAATCATACGGTTCACGAGTACCCCTGAACCAAGTAGCCAACATCTCTACGCCTGATGCGCGTACCATTGCTATCAAGCCTTGGGACAAGAAGCAGATTCGCGACATTGAGAAGGCCATTATGGATAGCGATGTAGGTATCACGCCTGAGAACAATGGCGAGATTATTCGTCTGGGCATTCCTCAGCCTACTGAGGAGCGTCGTCGCGACTTGGTCAAGCAGTGCAACAAAATTTGCGAGAAGGCCAAGGTCGAGGTGCGCAACGTACGTGGTGACATCAAGGACAAGCTGAAGAAGGCCATCAAGGACGGACTCTCTGAGGACAACGAGAAGGATGCCGAGGCCGATCTGCAGAAGTTGCACGACAAGTACATCAAGAAGCTTGACGAGCTGATGGAAGCCAAGAACAAGGAAATCATGACAGTCTAAGCGCTTCGCTAGTGAAAAGTGAATAGTGAAGAGTGAAAGGACTAGTCATTAAGAATACAGGAAGCTGGTACACCGTCTTGACCGACGATGGCCAGCTTGTTGATTGTAAGGTGAAGGGCAATTTCCGCATCAAGGGAATACGCTCTACGAATCCTGTGGCTGTAGGCGACAGGGTTACCGTAGGCGAGGGCAATTGGATTACGGAGATTGAGGATCGCAAGAACTACATCATCCGCAAGTCCATCAATCTCTCCAAGCAGAGCCACATCCTGGCTGCCAACGTCGACCAGGCTTTCCTGATAGTTACCGTCAGCAGGCCAGAAACCAGCACGACGTTCATCGACCGTTTCCTGGCATCAGCAGAAGCCTATCGCGTGCCCGTGTACCTTATATTTAATAAAACGGACGTCCTCACGGACGACGAGCTGCACTACCAGCAGATGATGGTGGACCTGTACGAAACCATTGGCTATGAGTGCAGGGCTATCTCAGCGACAACAGGGCAAGGTGTCGAGCAGCTGCGCCCCTTGCTGGAAGGCAAGATTACCCTGTTCAGTGGCAACAGCGGTGTGGGCAAGTCGACGCTCATCAACAGCATCGTACCTCATGCCAACCTGCGTACAGCAGAAATCAGCGATGCCCACCAGACAGGCATGCACACCACCACCTTCTCGGAAATGATTCCCCTTGACTCTCATTCCCCACTCAACACTCAACACGCCTCATTTCTCATCGATACGCCAGGCATCAAGGGTTTTGGCACCTTCGACATGGAGCGTGAGGAGTTGACCAGCTATTTCCGCGAAATCTTCGAGTTCTCCAAGCAGTGTCGCTTCTCCGACTGTACCCACACCCACGAACCTGGTTGTGCTGTCCTGAAGGCTGTCGAAGACCACTACATCGCCCAAAGCCGCTACCAGTCGTACCTTTCCATGCTCGACGACAAGGACGAAAACAAATATCGCGAAGCCTATTAAGCTGTAAAAAAGCAGTAGAATAAGCCTGCAAGAAAAAGACTCCTGCAGGCTTGTCCTTTTACGTACCCTTACCCCATGTTGTTAAAGACTCTCGACAAAGGTCTTGGTGACTTGGAAGGAGTGGTCGGCAATGGTAGCCCAGAAGTCGTGGTACTGCGAGGCATCGGTGTCGTAGAGTGGCATGTCGCTGATGACGCGGAAGGAGATGAACGGCACGTGGCGCAGATAGCAGGTCTGGGCAATAGCGGCAGACTCCATATCGACGGCCTTGGCTTCAGGGAAGTGGCCAATGATTTCGCGCATCTTGTCCTTGGTGTCGACGAACCAGTCGCCAGTGACGATGAGTCCTGCGTGAAGGTTGACATCTGTGGTGGGCAGGGTGACGGCTTTGTGCAGTAGGGTAGGGTCGGCCTGAAAACGGGCTGGCAGTCCCTGCACCTGACCGTAGACGCTTTGGCCAATGGCCGTGCCACAATAGACGTCGTGGTAGGCTATCTCTTGGCTGACCACGACATCCTGAACTTTGACGTCGTCGCCATTGCCACCTGCACAGCCAGAGGAGATGATGACGTCGGGCTTATACTGGTCTATCATTTGGGCAGCGCCGAGGGCTGCATTGACCTTGCCCATGCCACACTTCTGAACGATGACGTTGCCGTCCTGAAACAGGTGTTGCAGCTGTTGCAACTCCTTGTCCATTGCTACGATGATTCCTATCTTCATGTTGTTGTAATTGTTTGATGATGCTTGCAAAGGTACAAAAAAAAATGAATTACGAATGACGAATTACGAATTATTTCGTAAATTTGCAAACAATTTATGATGTTCGGACGCAAAAGGGAAAAAACGGACTTGTTGGCGTACATCCGCGAGGGGCGTGAAATGACGCAAGGCGAGAAGCTCAGGCTGATAGTCAGCCTGAGTATTCCCTCTATTCTGGCGCAGATATCGGCTACGGTGATGTTCTTCATCGATGCATCGATGGTGGGACATCTGGGGGCCAAGGCGTCGGCAGCCATCGGACTGGTGGAGACGACATGCTGGCTGATGGGTGGACTGGGTGCTGCAGCCAATATGGGATTCTCCGTACAGGTGGCGCATGCTATTGGGGCCAACGACTTGGAGCGGGCGCGTCGCGTGCTGCGCCAGTCGCTGGTGTGCTGTCTGGTGTGGAGCGTCACCATCACGTCGCTAGCCTTGCTGGTCAGCGGACGACTGCCTTACTGGTTGGGTGGTGCTGCGGAAATAGCGCACGATGCATCGCTTTATTTCTGCATCATTGGTATGGCGGGCATCTTCTTCCAGATGTCGGGCTTGGCTGGTTCGATGCTGAAATGCTCGGGCAACATGAAGATTCCGTCGATGCTGAACATCTGTATGTGTGTGATGGACGTCATCTTCAACTACCTGTTTATATATGCGTTAGGGCTGGGTGTGACAGGTGCTGCCATCGGTACTGGACTGGCAGAACTCGTGACGGCCTGTCTGATGATGTATTTCCTGCTGTGGCGCTCGGATATGTTGGGGATATTCAAGGGTGACGATGCGCAACAGGCACCACGACTGTCGCACCATGACTATCGGCCCACGTCGGACGTGGTGGTGAATGCTGTCAAGATTGGTGCACCAATGGGTTTGCAGCACTTGCTGATGGGTGGCGCTCAGATCGTGAGCACGCTGATCGTGGCACCCTTGGGAACGGTGGCCATCGCGGCCCATTCGCTGGGCATAACGGTCGAGAGCCTCTGCTACATGCCTGGCTTTGGTATTGCCGAGGCTGCCACGACACTGGTAGGGCAGAGCTTTGGTGCAGGCAAGCGCATGCTGACCCAACAGTTTGCCCGTATGTCGGCAGGTCTGGGCATTGCCGTGATGACGCTTATGGGTGTGCTGATGTGGCTATTCGCTACGGAACTCATGGCCGTGATGACGCCTGTCGAGGAGATTATAGCCATCGGAGCCCGTTGTCTGCGCATCGAAGCGTTTGCTGAACCGTTGTTTGCCGCGTCCATCGTCATCAACGGTGTCTTCATTGGTGCTGGCGATACGCTGCGTCCTGCCATCATGAGTCTGGCGTCGATGTGGGGCGTACGACTGACGCTGGCAGCCCTGTTGGCTACCACCTACGGATTGCCTGGCGTATGGACGGCAATGGCCATTGAACTGTCTTTCCGTGGTTTCATCTTCCTCATTCGTCTGATGCGAGGCGGATGGCTGAAGAAGATAGGGGAGGGATGATGGAAGATGTAAGATGTAAGATGGAAGATGGAAGATGGAAGATGTAAGATGGATGATGGAAGATGTAAGATGTAAGAAGGAAGATGTAGGTCGTAGGATATGGCATAAAGGAAAAGCAGCCCATGGATTCTCTCCATGCGCTGCAATTCCCTTTTTACTTTATCAATAACTAAAAACCTAATCTTATGAAAAAACGTCTCCCGACGTCTCGGAGTTACCCTTAATTCAATCTTTTAACTACCTTAATAACTAACTAAAACCTAAATCAGATTTCTCTAAATCTTTTTTACCTTTTTATAACTAATACCTTTATGTCTGTTATCCAATCTTTAACCTTAAAACTAATTCTCTCTTGAAGACGATGCAAAGGTACGACGATTTTTCTGTTAACGCAAACAATTTAGCTAAAAACACGCAGAAAATACCTCATTCTTGACGCAAATCAAGCGTTTGTGTGCGAACACAGTTTGTTTCCAGACAAAAAGAAAAAGGAAGCCGTCCTTTAGGACAACTTCCCTTTTGGTATGCTTTGGGGCTGGAATATTAAGCCTCTTCGGCTTCTTTCTCAGCAGCCATAAAGTTCTTCAGATCCTCTACCTGGAAGGCTTTGATGTAGGCGCTCTTACCGAGAACATCCTCCTCAGTCATGCGAACGTATACGTTGGCACTCTTCTCGAAGAGCTCTGGAGCCTTGGTGGCGTCGCGAAGGATGAGCAGACTCATGACCAGCTCGGCAGTCATGTCGTACAGACGACGAGCCAGGAAGTCCTGAGCGTCCTGATTCTCGAGAGCCTTCACATTGTTAAGAGCCTCCTCGTAAACGGGAACGAGCTTCTCTACGCGAGCCTTTAATGCAGCGAGAGAATCGCTGCACACAGTGGCTGCAGCCATGTCCTTGATATTGTTGAGCATGGTGCCGTTGGTGATGTAGCGGATAGCAGCTACAACCTGCAGCTGAGTAGTACCCTCGTAGATAGAGAAGATACGTGCGTCGCGGAACAGGCGCTGACTCTTGTACTCCATGATGAAACCTGAACCACCGTGGATGCTGATAGCATCATAAGCGTTCTGGTTGGCGTACTCTGAGTTCATACCCTTGGCCAGTGGTGTGAAGGCATCAGCCAGACGCTGATACTTCTTCAGTTCCTGCTTCTCCTCGGGAGTGAGCTTGCGATCGCGCTCGATATCCTCCAAACATCTCGTTGTAAGCCTCCTGCTCAACACCTACACTCTGTGCGGCGATACCCAGACGGGCACCGTTCATCAGAGCCATCACGTACTTGATCAGACCCAGACGAGTGCTACCGCAGAGCTCGGCCTTCGCATTCTTATAGGTGAGCTCACAGGTAGGTGAACCGTGGATACCCAGCTTGTGCTCGATGTGACGTACGTCGACACCGCCCTGGCGCTTGTCGTAGATGAACATCGACAGACCACGTCCGTCCTTAGTGCCCTCCTCAGAACGAGCCAGTACGAGGTGGATGTCGCTATCACCATTAGTGATGAAGCGCTTCACACCGTTCAGGCGCCAGCAGTTCTCCTTCTCGTCGAAGGTAGCCTTCAGCATGACGCGCTGCAGGTCGGAACCGGCATCGGGCTCCGTCAAGTCCATAGACATACCCTCACCAGCACAAACGCGGGGGATGTACTTCTGGCGCTGTTCCTCAGAACCGAACTCATACAGTGTGTCGATACAGCTCTGCAAGCTCCAGATGTTCTGGAAACCGGCATCAGCAGCCGAAATCATCTCAGAGAGCATAGAGAACACTGCGTTAGGCAGGTTCAAGCCGCCGTAACGGCGAGGCATAGAGACACCCCACAGACCAGCCTTACGGGTGGCGTCGAGGTTCTCGTAAGTCTTAGAGGCGTAGATCATACGGCCGTTCTCGAGGTGTGGAAGCGAAACCCTTTTCTTTCAGCTCAACGATACGAGCCATCAGGGGGTGGTTCAAGTAGAACCCGATCTCAGGATGATCGCTATAATAGTTTGCCATATTCTTTTATTTTAAAGGAGATAGAGGGGGGTAGAAGGAGATAAAAGGAGATAGAGGACATTAGTCTGTGATACCATTATTCTCAACAACACCTTTAATATAGGCATTTAGCATGAAGCTTGTGTCAAGAATGTTTTGGTTTTGTACGAGTTCCTGATAGGTGTTTTCATCAATATAACCAAGGTCTCTTGATAGAATGCAGTAGTATCTGCACTCTTCCAAACTTCCTTGAGAAATGTTGAAGAAACGAAGTTTGTCAGCTTTGCTCAATTTCTTGTATCCTTCAGCAATATTTGCTGCAATGGATACTGCAGCACGCTGGAACTGAGAACACAGCCCAAACTTCTCGAAGTCTGGAAAAGCCCTTGTAGTGCGATATGTCATCACCACAAACTGATGAGCTTTCTGCCATGCTACTATATCCTCAAATCTCCGCGTCATAACTATTGTCCTTTATCTTCTTCTATCTTCCTTTATCTTCTTTTATCTCCAAATTATTATTTACTGTTCTGCTTATAATACTTAATGAGCTTGGGAACTACCTCTTCAACGGTACCAACAATCACGTAGTCAGCGATGCGGTTGATGGGTGCATCGGGATCAGAATTGATGCTGATGATGATACCAGAGTCCTGCATACCGGCGATGTGCTGAATCTGTCCAGAGATACCACAGGCGATGTACACCTTGGGGTGAACGGTAACACCTGTCTGACCAATCTGACGGTCGTGATCCAACCAGCCAGCATCTACAGCAGCACGGCTACCACCAACCTCACCATGCAGCACCTTTGCCAACTGGAACAGCATATCGAAATTCTCCTTCGAACCCATACCGTAACCACCGGCTACGACGATGGGCGCACCCTTCAGGTTGTGCTTGGCAGCCTCTACGTGGTGGTCGAGCACTTTCACGACGAAAGCCTCAGGGCTAACGTACTTAGAAACCTCAGGATAAACAACAGAGCGTACAGTAGCCATCTGCGGACGGTGGTCGGGGTTAACGATGGTAGCTACGATGTTACCACCGAAAGCAGGACGAATCTGATAGAGCAGATTCTCATATACCTTATTGTTTTTCTTATCCTCGAAAGGACCAATCTCCAGTTCTGTGCAGTCGGCAGTCAGACCAGAGGTCAGTGATGACGATACACGTGGACCGAGGTCGCGACCAATAACGGTAGCACCCATCAGACAGATCTGTGGCTGCTCCTCCTTGAAGAGGTTCACCAAAATGTCAGTGTGGGGAGCTGAGGTGTAAGGAAACAGGTCTTTAGCGTCGAACACAAACAGCTTGTCAACACCATAAGGCAGAATCTGATCCTCAACCTTACCCTTAATGCCTGTACCGGCAACAACGGCGTGCAGCTCTACCTTGAGTTCATTGGCGAGCTTGCGACCCTTGGTCAGCAGCTCCTGAGATACTTCCTGTACCTGAGTACCTTCAATTTCGCAATATACAAAAACATTATTCATATTCGTATCTTTTTGTAGTTATGTAGTTAAGAAGTTATCGCTTCGCTCGCCCTTTTGGGCAGTAGTTAAGCCATTACTTTTGCTGTTTGATACAACGGCCAGACATTTGGCTTAACTTCTTAACTTCTTTAACTTCTTAACTTCTTCATCTCATTAGCCAATAATCTTTTCGTCCAACAATTCTTTGATCATTCCCTCGATATCAGCATCAGAAGCCGTCAAAGTCTTCGACTCCTTAGCCTGGAACACGATGTTCTTGATGGTCTTCACC
>CACWOS010000054.1 GCA_902762565.1 uncultured Prevotellaceae bacterium | reverse complement strand
AACCTCTCTGAAATGTTAAAACCGCTGAAGTCAAGAAATATCCCGCCAAAGGCAAGGTAATTCCCAAGGAGTGACGGACATCAACAGGGTACGAAAAATTCGTGCGTCACCCTAATCACCCGAAAATTATTTTATAACATACTGATAATCAGATGTCAAAATTTTAATTGACAAAAATCGACGAAGTCAGGATATATCATAACTTTCAAAGAGAGTGCTACGGCCCTTCTCAACAACTTCTCTCTACTGAATATTGATCCTTTCGTTGTGACCAACTATAACGGTGGCACCTGGGAGACACATATTTATGATTATAAACACTCTAACATATTGTTTGAAGGCGTCAATCAAGACAGTGGAAATATGACATGGGCGCTATGTATCCCTTCAGGCACATTCCGCTGGCCGCTTGAAGAACATATCATCGGTACAGCTAAAGGCGGCGTCATAACGGGAGCCTATCGCGAGAATGGTCACGCCTTCGGTCAATGGGCCGCTAACCGCAACAAGGCTCAAGACTGGTATCTGCATCCTACTATTACAGAAGTTTACTAGGTTTCGAAGTAAAATTGAAGGGAGCGCCCATTCACATGGACGCTCCCTCTACTTATATTAATATAATGTATTTGATATCTCGATTAGTACTTCCATACTGAGTCATCAACATAGTTCAGATACCAGTCTTGGTTCTCTTCTACGTTAGCACCCCAGGCACCGAAGTCCGGGTAAGCGACAGAAATATTCACACGTTCCTTAGCCCAGAACCATTTACCGGCATCATCACCCTCAGGATAGCCGTTCACCACAATCATCAGCGGAGCTGTTCCCTTATGGTCAACCTCACGAGTCACCTTAACGCTTTCACCGTTATTGCCTGTTACAACAATACCGAAAGGCAAGTTTGCCATATCAGCGCCTTCGGCAATGGTTACTGTTCCAAGAGAAACAAAGTCACGTTTCGTATAACCCGTGTTCACCATATCAAAATTACCACCACCGAGCTCAACCTCAAATGCCTCGTGAACCTCATTGCAAAGAGTCTGATCACCATAAACGACCTTACTCTTTAATGTACCACCAGCAGCCATCAGATATACAGTAGATTCACCATTATTAGGAGCACTTACGCGTAGCACAACATCGTTAAAGTCGAAGTCACCAATAGCACCGAGATCTTCGAAAGCATAATAGTAGTACATAACGGGATCGGGATCCTTCTTCTTGCCTTTGTACTCAGGACGACATGTACTCTCTTCCCACTCAACAGGAGCAGTACCCTGCTTTCCAGTGAGCAAAGCACCATCAGCAAGTTTCATATTACTTTGACCATCATTAATCTTTATCAGAGCAAAATGCTCATCAGTATCTACATAAATTTTGCCTTCATACCAAGCTCTCCACTGACCATTGGGATTATCAGTAGTAATAGCCTTAGCAGAAATGACTGCATATTCGCTGGTTGTATTAAAGAAACCCTTATCCGAATTAATATTGTTCGATTTCAACGTCTTAGTAACTTTCAGAAGAGATCCACCACCCAACCAGAAGTAGTTGTCACCATTCCAATCAAACTCATCGCAAATGACAGATGCATGACCATTCAGTACAAAACGGCTGCCGTCATAGTTACCCATCGAGAATTTGCCTGTGACAGTCAGTCGGCAGTTGTTGAATACTTGATTGCCACCAGCAGTCACCTTGAATGTTCCAGAAGTATAGGTTCCATCGTTCACCCATACAGTGTTGGAATTTGTGATGGCCGTCTCACCAGAGATAACAACGATGGCATCATTAGCATTGAAGAAATGAGCGCCAGCAGAACCGTCAAACGAACCGGCATAGATAGTACCATTGTTAACAGTTGTAGCAGCAGCACTATTGGTAGTCTTAAATGCACCACTGACGGTCAATGTACCCTCATTCCAGAAATACTGACTGCTGTTGTCCAACTCAAAGACAGCGGCATTCATGTTGCAACCGGCGGCATTATATATCTTCGCATTCGAATTGTAACCTTTCAGAGTTCCTGTAGCTGTAACGGTCCCCTCATTCCAGAGTCTGCCGTTCTGGCCTACCGTGAAGTTGTTGGCAGTAATCATACCAGAGTTGTAAATCAGTGAATTATCGTTCTGGTAATTGATGTTTGCATCCTTGGTGTCAATAGTGCCCTTATTCCAAATCACGGAGTTGTTGTCAAGAAGCAATCCACCCTCAATTGTACCGCCATCATTATAAATATAGCTACCACTCATATAGAGGGTACCGCTGGTATTTACTATCTTACTGCCCTTGCTCATATATACTTTACTTCCAGCTCTTCCCCATTGCTGAGTAATAGTCAGTGTTACGTTTTCTGCAATAAAGACTGTCTTACCATCATATCCCCATTCTGTCGTCGTGTTATTCTCTATCTTTATATTTGCATTTGCTGATGTAGGCAAGTCTGTTGGAGCTGCAGGTACAGGAATAGGATTTGTTTGATCATATCCAGGTGCTGTTGGGGCACTTGCTGCACGACGAGAAATACTTCTGGTCGTAGTATCATCTGTCATATCTACTGTTACTGAGGCTTCGGTTGCATTGAACGCAAGCAGGTCGGCAATCAGACCATCCTCATTTAGAACTGTAGCGTAAAGCATCTCAACATCGGCAGGTCTAGTAACTGTAAATGTTGTTTCCTTACCAGCTACGGCAGTAGTGGTATAAAGCGGAGCCACAATATTACCAATAGGATTGGCGGCATAAATCTTAAGAATGCCATCCTTTTGAGGTGTCACAGTAATACTCACACTTTTTGTAGTACTCCACGTCTGGTTGGGGTCGATATCCTGACCACCCATGACGTTGTTAATAAACTTCTGCCTCGATTCTGCCTCCTTAGCTTTTTGGTAGGCATCCTGATCGAAGTCCATCTTGTTGCAACTAGCAACAACAAGACCGAGAGCCAATACGGCCATGCCTTTCATCAAATACATTTTCTTCATTTTCGGTAAAAATTAGTTAACTAAATGTTCATTTCCCAAATATTTGGGGGCAAAGATACGAATATTTTTTGAATCCATCAATTTTATTAGCACTTTTTTATAACTTTTTAATTATCGGCCCATCAGGTACGGCATGACTACAACCGCTTACGAACCTTAAAAGTTTGAGAAATTTTGTTTCTTTCTTGTAACGAGGTGCGGTTGTTGAAACGTTTTTCCATTGGAATGCAACAAAAATCTATGGTAGTTACAAGAATTTTGTGTAATTTTGCCGCATAATTAATAATATATGCGTCAAATACTATTGCTGTTCTCTGTTTTGCTGATTTCTGTCCTCGGTTTGGGACAGGCAGGACAGTTTGTGCCGTCGGAGCGTTTTTCGAGCGGACTGATTAACGATATCTGCCAGGATAAGTACGGATACATCTGGGTAGCGACAGACTTTGGACTGAACAAGTTCGACGGCTACCGCTTTACGCAGTTCATCCATCATCCTGACGACTCGACCACGGTAAACAGTAACGTAGTGACTGCTTTGTACTGCGACAAGGATGGACAATTGTGGATAGGTACGAGCAAAGGTATCGATTGCTTCGATTATGCCTCCAATACTTTCGTGCACTATCCCTTTGCTGATGGCGCCCATCCGAGAGTGAGAAAGATGACGCAATTGAGCGACGGGAAGTTAGTTGCTTGTACGTCGGGATTCCACGGCTTGTATGTCATCGGCCAGAAAGAGAATAAGATTTTCCAGGAGGGCAATGCCGATATGCATTATGTGAACAGTATCATGCAGGATAGTCAGGGGCGCTTCTGGCAGAGCTGCTACGACAATGTCTTCTCTATGCGTGACGCGACAGGTGTTCACAATCTGACTTCTACGACAGGTTTTGTGGTAGATTTTGCTGAACGCAATGGCGAAGTCCTCATCTTCGGCATGCATGGCATTATGAGTTATCGCGATGGCAATCTGTCTGTGGCAGATATTGATTTGCAGGCATTGCAGGGATCAGATGTGGTGATTCAGCGTGTATATAGCGACCATCAGGGCAACATCTATATCGGTACTCGTGGCGACGGTCTTTATTGTTTGGCAATAGGTAGCAAGAAATTAGAGAAGGTCTCATGCATGACGAAGGATATGGACCTGCAGACAGCCAAGATATGGGCTATCACGGAAGACCGCAACGGCAACGTATGGTTAGGCTGCCAGTCGAAAGGTTTGGTCATGCTGAAAAACACACCACCCGAATTCCAGTCGTGGAGTCTCCAGTATCAGGGTACACCACTGAGTTCTACCATATCCTCGATATGTGAAGGCGACGACAACATGATTTGGTGTACAGTGCAGGGCAACGGTGTTTATGGCTTCAATCAGCAAGGTCAGATTGTGGCACATCCTGCTTGTCCTACGTCTGCTGAGTTCATTTTCTGCGACAGGAGTAAGCGCTACTGGATAGGAACGAATGATGCCCTCTATGCCTACGATCCCAAGACGGGACAGGCCAACCGTCGTGTTAGTTTCGACTGCGACCGCTTTAATGATATGACCGACGATGGGCGAGGCAATATCTACATCTCTACCTATGCTAGGGGCTTTTGTATTTACAATCCTCAGACTAACGAGCTTCGCAATCTGAACTCGAATCAGAAAGATGACGAAAAAGGATGGCTCTGCAATAACTGGATTATGAATATGATGCCAGACCATAGTGGAAGAATCTGGCTGGCCACCTCGTCGGGTGTCTCGTGCTACGACCCCGTAAATGACAGTTTCCGCAGTTATGGCTGGCATCAGTTGTTAGACGGCATGTTATGCTTCTCGCTCTGTGAGACTAGACATGGCGAAATTTTGATTGGTACAGAACAGGGCTTGTACGTCTACGAGCCTGGCAAGAAGGAGGCTGTTCCATTCCCAGAGAGCGATGGATTGAAAAATCAGGTAGTTGGCTACATTGTCGAGGCTAACAATGGCGACATCTGGTGTTCCACGTCGAGCGGCCTATGGCGTTACGACCAGAAAAAGAAACTGTTTGTCAACCATGTCAACGACAATGGTCTACACGGCAAGGAATATATCAACTGTGTAGGCATGCATACCCATGAGGATCGCATCTATTTTGCTAACAACGAAGGTATCACCACCTTCCAGCCTGATGTGGTAATCGGCGTAGAACGAACACTGCCTGCCGTCAAATTGACAGAATTCTATATTGCCGGACACCCTGTTAATACACGGATAGAGTCAAATGGCAGTCCTGTAACCACAGGACCCACCATCGTCACCGATGAATACCGTGTATCGTATCTTGACAACTCGATAAGTCTGGAATTCTCGCTGCTCGACTTTATCAACCCACAGAACATCATCTATGAGTACAGGATCAACGAAGGCGAATGGCGACAAAATGCACCTGGACAGAACGCCATACAGTTAAGTCATCTGCAACCAGGCAAATATGAAGTAGAGGTTAGGGCACTATCTGCTGGTGTCTATTCCGAATCGAAAGTCATCACCATTAAGGTGACACCACCATGGTATCGCTCCACATTGGCTTACCTGCTTTACCTGACGGCTTTGATAGCCCTGTTCATTGTCTGCTTGATATATTGGCACAGACGGTCGAGCCGCCAGATGGACGAAGAGAAAATGAAGTTCCTCATCAATGCCACGCACGATATCCGTTCGCCACTGACACTCATCATGGGGCCTCTTGCAAAACTCAAGTCATTGGTATCCGATGGTGAGAGCAAACTATATATCGACACGATTGACCGTAATGCCAATCGACTGATGCTATTGGTTAACCAGATTCTGGATGAACGTCGCCTCGACAAGAACCAGATGCAGCTACACTGCCGTGAGACGAATATGGTCGACTTTATCAGTGGAATCTGTAAGCTTTATCAGTATAATGCTTCGCAACGTAATATTACCTTTACCTTCGAGCATGACCGCGACCATGTCATGGCGTGGATAGACCGCATCAACTTTGACAAGGTGGTAAGCAACCTCCTGTCAAACGCTTTTAAGTTTACCTTTGACGGTGGCGAGGTAAAGGTCGTGCTGAGCGAGACAGAGACAGACATCACACTACAGGTCATTGATACGGGCGTGGGCATCAAGCCCGAAGATGCCTCGCATGTGTTCGACCGTTTCTATCAAGGTCGTAACGCTGATGACATGGGTATGCAAGGCACAGGTATTGGTCTGAACCTGTGCAAGGCCATTACTGAGATGCACCACGGCGAGATTAGTGCCAAAGAGCGTGAAGACGGTCTGCAAGGGTCATGCTTCACCGTTGTCCTGCTGAAGGGGAATGCACATCTGAAGCCCGAAGAGATTGTTGTTGACACGCCTGCCCGTGAAGTGCTGTCATCAGGCGACAAGCGACAGTTCCGCCAGTTCCATGTCCTCATTGTTGACGACGATCAGGAGATTGCCGACTATATCATCAACGAATTAGGCAATCGCTATAAGTTCGACCATGCACCCAATGGTAAGGAGGGCTTGAAGATGCTGCTGATGGCTCAGGCTGGCAACGAAGAGACCTCAACATCTGGCTACGACCTCGTAATTAGTGACGTCATGATGCCTGAGATGGATGGTATCACGATGCTGAAACGCATCAAGGACAATCCGCAGATATCGCAGATTCCTGTCATCATGCTGACTTCAAAAGCTGAGGTGGAGCATAAGCTAGAAGGCTTGAAGTCTGGTGCCGATGCCTATATCGCCAAACCTTTCAATATGGAGGAACTGCACATCCAGATTGACAATCTGATAGATAATGTGCGTCGCCTGCGCGGTAAGTTCAGTGGTGCTGTGCAACAAGAACAGCGTGTAGAGAATTTAGAAGTGAAGGGCAACGACGATGTCCTCATGGAGCGTATTATGCGTTCGATAAATGCCCACATGTCAGAGCCTGGCTATAATGTCGATACATTGGCAGAAGACGTCGGTATCAGCCGTGCCCAGCTACATCGTAAGATGAAAGAGATGACGGGCATCTCAAGTGGCAAATTCTTGCGTAACCTGCGTATGGAACAGGCCGCCCGTCTGTTGCGCGAACAGAAAGTCAACGTGTCGCAGGTTGCCTATAAGGTCGGCTATGCCGATTTGGCCCACTTCTCGACGGCATTCAAGAGCCACTTCGGCCTGTCGCCATCAGAATATGCAGAATCACATAAGTAAAATTATAAAACCTACTTCATTATGAAAAAGAACTTTTTATTGCTAGTATTGTTCATGCTGACAACAGCATGGCAGAGTGCCACGGCCCAGCAACGCCGTCCAATCGATTCACAGCATCCGCTTTGGTTTATCCATATTGATGTATGGAACTCGGCTGATCCACAGAAGATTATCGACTTGATTCCTGCTGACATCAAGCCTTATGTCTGTATGAACCTCTCATTGTCGTGCCAATTCGACACAAAAACTGGTATGTATCGTATGCCACGTAATGCCGTGCGTACTTATAAGTCGTGGGCATCCGTCTGTCAGAAAAATGGTATGTGGTTCTCGTGTCAGCCGGCATCGGGTGGACACACCCATATTCAAGACAATGACTTGGAAACTTTCGAATATTTCTTCAAGACATATCCGAACTTCCTTGGCTGGGATTATGCCGAACAGTTCTGGGCTTTTGGCGATGCGGGCGACTTAAGTTCGATGACAGCCGCCTCACGCTGGGCACTGTTTGCCAATCTGGTGGAGATGTCGCACAAGTACGGTGGTTTCCTGACCGTCAGCTGGTGTGGTGGCGACTATCATATGAGCACCAACCCAATGGGTGAACTAAAGGCCGACAAGAACTTCCTGGCTGCCTGTAAGAAATATCCGGAGGCTATCGTGTTCCTCTACAAATACACACATGCCAGCAGTTTCTATAACAATGAATCAATCTGTTGGGGTCCCTTTGTCTCTGGTCTCACCAAAAATTATGGTGTACGCTACGACAACTGTGGCTGGAACGACATGACCAGTAAATTAATAGGCGAGAACAAGTGTAAATACCCTGGCAGTGCCGGTATCGGTACGGTGATGGAACAGATGTGCGTCAATGGCGGTGCCGTATGGGACGGTCCGGAGCTGATATGGCGTGAAGAGTGCTTCTTGAACCAGAACGATACGAATGTCGATGGATATACCCGACGCAATTGGATATCCTCGCCCCACTTCAAGGGCATCTGGCTCGAGATGTGGCGTCGTCTCATCGATGGTACCATGTATATCCCTACCCGTGAGGAAGTGGTGAATAAGACCAAGATTGTCGTTGTCAACGATTTGGATATCTCAAAAGGATACGATTCGTACACCTCATGGGACAACCTTTATAATGACGTCTATCTGCAGACCGATCCTGCCAACCAAAAGAAGGAATCCCGCCATAACTATGGTCAGTGGTACAACAACCTTTGCTACTTCAAATCGACAGGCCGCTATGGTGCCATTCCCATCGTGATGGGGCTTTATGACGATGCCGCTAAGGCCATTCCCCTGCAGGTGAAGCGTTCCAACTATACCTCACGGTGGAGTACGCTGGCTAAGAAACAAGCCGATTTCGACGCAAAGTATCCCGAGGTGTCGAAAGGCGATCTCTATGTCAATCGCTACCGCAACCAACTGGTGACTTATACTCCATACACCTATTTGAATGCGAAAAAAACAGCATCGGCAGAGATTCCTTTGTTATATAACACCTGTGATTCGTTGAAACTGCAATATGCCAAGCTCTCTAGTGGTGTCATCCGCGAATATGCTGACCATATCGACTTCTATTTCAATAACTACCGTAGCGATTCACTCACACAACAGTATGATAAGATAATTATCACTGGTGTTACATCAGAACCGACTTGTACCTTTACTAAGCCGACAACCAATGCAAAAAGTCATAACGCTTCTCTCTCTGGTAAGAGTTATAATGCAGAAACGAAAACTTTTACAGTCTCCGTGTATCACATGGGAGCAGCCAAGTTAACTATCAATTGTACTGGTGAAGCCACAAATAGACTGACTGATGTAATTCCTTTGACCGCTTTAGAGACGCCCAAACAACCGGAACCTTTCAAAGGACGCATCATTATTGAGGCCGAGGATATGGATCGTAAGAATGTTAACCACAAATTGACCAACTCTGGCTGGTGGGCACAGGACTACAAGGACTTCGCTGGTCTGGGCTTTATTGAGACACAGGCCAATACGAACAGTGCCCTGCGTCATTATCTGAAGTTGGATGAGGGTGGTGAGTATAATATCCGTGTCCGCTACTGTAATAGTAATAAGGCCGGTAAGATGAAGGCTACTGTCAATGGCACTGCACAGGACATCAGTTTCGAGAAGGTTGCCAAGAACGACTGGCGTGAGGCTGTTATCAAAGCTACATTGAGGCCGGGCACCAACACGCTGATACTTCAGAACAGTGGCACCATCACAATGACTGTCGACCAGGTTATCTACGAGCCCGTGGGTACGCCTGCGGAAAAATTCAAAGTAAAGGTTCGCGATGCTGACTTCGGACACGTTATAGCTGATGTTGATTCTGCAGTGGCTGGACAGACAGTACACCTAACTATTACGCCAGAGGATGGGTATGGTATCAAGGCTTTGAAAGTTGTCAGCTCCATTTTCTTCACGCAAGGAAAGACTATTCCTGTAGAGAAAGGTGCTACAGAAGCGTCATTTGTCATGCCCGATGACAATGTAACTATCCAGCCTGTATTTTACGATATGGCCGCCGTGTATTCGCTCGACTTTACCGACGTGGCTGCCGGTGCCCTTCCTGTGGGATGGCGTACTACCGACGGTAGCGATGTCCGCAACTACCCAACGCAGAACGGTACCGGTCCCCGTACCTTCACCGGACTGACAGGCTATCAGGGAAAAGCGCTCTATTGGCGTACTACTAGTGCCGAGTATGGTCGTCTGACAGACTATAAGTTGACACTGGAGCCTGGCAAATACCAACTCATCTATGCTATGGCAGCTTGGAAGGGTACACCAACCTATCAGGCTAAAATTCTTAATAGCAGTGGTACAAGCATAAAATCATCGGTCGTACATACAGCTAAGCCCAATATTGAGGGTAATGCAGCGGGGGATATCTCTTCTGCCGTACGCAACACCTTAGATTTCGAGGTGACGACAAAGGGTAATTATATTATTCAATTTAAAGAATATAATAGCGGTATGCAGGAGTTCCTCCTGGCCGAATGCCGTATAAGAGACCTCAGTCAGGTTACCGGCATCACTACTGTCCATGCTACCAGCCGCTGGCCTCAGGGCATCTACAGTCCTGCCGGTGTACATCGCAAGTCGCTCCAGCATGGTCTGAACATCGTGGTCGATGCTGACGGCAATACCAAGAAGGTGATGATTCGATAAAAAAGGCAAAGAGATCATTATGAAACATTCCATTATTATTATTCTCTTGCTCATAGCAGGGATGATGCCTGTAAAGGCTGACAACATCAACGTCAACGGCACCAACCGCACATATAATGTCATTGTGCCGAACAACCTCGGCGAGAACCGTCCGTTGCTCATCTTCTGCCACGGTTACAACCAGGATGCCAACTGGATGCAGAATAGCGAATTCAAAAATGAAACCGTCAGCATGGAAGCCGTGTGCGACACTGCCAAGTTTGTCTGTGTCTTCCCCAATGGCATCGGCAAAGCATGGGATACAGGTGGCGATCGCGACATCAATTTCATCAAGGCCATTATCGAGAAGATGGTGACGTTGCATAAGATTGACCGCAACCGCGTCTATCTGGGTGGTTTCTCTATGGGCGGCATGCTGACCTATAATGCCATCAACAAGATGGCAGACCAGATCGCTGCATTTATTTCTTGCAGTGGTCCTTCAGTCATTACGCCCAAAGCTGGGCTGCGTCCGATACCCCTATTGCATATTCAGGGAACAGCCGACAATTGGAGTGGTGTGCAACCCGCACTCAATCCTTGGATTAATCACAACGGCTGTTCTACGACGGATAAGGTTATTAATAACTACAACGGCTTCAGCGGTGCTAAGTTACATATCTGGGGACCAGGTAACGATGGCGTCGAGGTGAGACTCATTGAACTGAAGGACAAAGGCCATTGGATTTGCAAGGAGAAGCAAGTCTATACTGGTAAGGAAATATGGAACTTCTGCAAGAAGTACTCGCTGAACAAAACGACGCCCAACGTCAAAATCACTACACCAACGACAGGTGCGAAGTACATTAGCTACGGGCCACAGAACGAAGTGACATTCCCAGACATCACCATTACTGCCACGGCTGACGATCCTAATGGCACCGTGGAGAAGGTGGAGTTCTACGATGGTACGACGTTGCTTGCCACCTGCACCGAGAAGCCCTATACGGCTACGCTGACCGCTCCCACGGCAGCCAAGCATACACTAAAGGCAGTGGCTACCGACAATGACGGTGAGACTAGCACCGCTTCCGTAGAAGTGACGCTACAGGCTCCCACTGCAACGTTAAGCCTTTCAACAGCCTTTAAAGAAGGGAATGCCCTCCCTGCTGGTTGGACGACCTATGACAGTAGCGAACGTCGCATAGGCTATAGCGGTGGTTACTCATCCGGCTGCCGTGTGTTGCAGTTTACTGGTACATCAAAGGGCTTTGACTATGGTCTCTATTTCCGTAACATCAGTGGAAACGCCCATGCAGGATGGGCTAAGTACGGACTCTCCGACGCTGGTACAACGCTTAGCCTGGCTCCTGGTCACTACACACTGAAATATAAGATATGTAACTGGAACATGGCGAACTTTGGACAAGTAGAAGTCTGTGTCGAGAAGCGCACTGGTACAAGCATTGCCAACCAGACTTACATGCCAAACATCAACATTGGTAATGTAGCATCCAACAATTTCAGCAGTCCGGCACAACAAACGTTCGAGTTCGATGTTACCGAACAAGGAGATTACGTCATCGCCATCTACTCTGCCGCCTCTAGTTGGAGTGATTGTATCGTTGGTCAGCTTAGCCTGACACCTAACAGCTATTCAACGACAGGAATCGGCACTACGTTAAATGATAAAGGAGAAATGATAAATGATCATCTCCTTTACGATTTGCAAGGTCGTCAAGTTATTCGCCCCATCAAAGATGGCATATATATCAAAAACGGCAAAAAGATATTTGTAAAGTGACTTGCATGTTTATATCATAAATATGGTAAGAACAATCGCATGTGCCATTGCGGCACTGATAGTGCAAGTGGCTACGGCTCAAACCGCACGTTTTTGCATGGCCAAGGACGGCAAGGCGGCAACGATAGTAGTGGACAAGAACGACTGGCAGAGCGTGTTAAAGGCAGCACATGACCTCAGTGACGATGTGAGGAAGGTTACTGGAGTAAAAGCGGAAGTTGCGGTAGCAAACTCTACCCTCTCCACTCTCCACTCTACACTAATTATCGGAACGATTGGCAAGAGTAAATATATCGATAGACTCGTTAAGCAGAAGAAGATTAACGTGCGACAGGTGAAAGGCCAATGGGAGTCATACCTCATTGACGTGGTGGACGGCAATCTCGTCATTGCGGGCAGCGACAAGCGCGGCACCATCTACGGCATCTACGACCTCTCGCAGCGCATCGGTGTTTCGCCCTGGTACTGGTGGGCCGATGTACCCGTCAAGCATCAGGACGAGGTATGGTACGATGGTGGACGTTTCGTACAGCCGTCACCCTCGGTGAAATATCGCGGCATCTTCATCAACGACGAGGACTGGGGCCTGAAGCCATGGGCAGCGAAGAATTTCGAGAAGGAACTGGGCGATATTGGTCCCAAGACTTACGACCGGGTATGCGAGTTGTTGCTGCGTCTGAAGGCGAATATGCTGGCACCGGCCATGCATTCGTGTACGGGTGCGTTCTATTCTCATCCAGAGAGTCAGCGGGTGGCCGACGAACGGGGCATCATGATTACGACCTCGCATTGTGAGCCTCTGCTCTTCAACAATGCAGCCAAATCGGAGTGGGACAAGGCCCGCGATGGTGAGTGGAACTATGAAACCAATAGTACCACCATTCTTAAGAAACTCGATGATCGTATTCGTGAAACAGCCAACTACGACAATATTTATACGATGGGACTGCGCGGACTACACGACGAAGCCATGAAAGGCAGCACAGACCCGAAAGACCGTGCCCGGACGCTGGAAAAGGTGATTGGCAAACAGCGCGGCATTCTGGAGAAATATAAGAAACAGAAGGCAGAACGACAGCCACAGATATTCGTTCCTTACAAAGAGACGCTGGACATCTACGATGCCGGTCTGCGCGTACCCGACGACATCACGCTGGTATGGCCCGACGACAACTACGGCTATATGAAGCGCGTTTCGAATGCAGCTGAGCAGAAACGTAGCGGTCGCAGTGGTGTGTACTACCACCTCTCTTATCTGGGCACGCCCCACGACAACCTGTGGATAGCCACTACCGCACCGATGCTGATGTACGCGGAATTGCTGAAGGCATATACCGCCGGCGCCGACCGCTACTGGCTGTTGAACGTGGGCGACATCAAGCCTATGGAGATCGAGATACAGCAGTTCTTTGATATGGCCTTCAACTTCAGCGCGTTCAGCTACGACAACGTGAACCGCTATCAGGCCGAATGGCTCGCCCGTATGTTCACTTCTCACTCATCACTTCTCACTTCTCACTTCCAGTACATCCTCGACAACTACTACCGTCTGGCCTGGGACCGCAAGCCTGAGTTTATGGGCTACGAGATGGAGTGGGACAGCAAGGAGAACAACCGCCTGCACGACACCGACTTCTCGTTCGAGACCGGAACGGCCCAGAAGCGGCTCTTGGACTATGAGAACATCTGTGAAGCGTACGACATGATTGAGCGCAACATCGAACCCGAGCAGCGCCCTGCCCTCTTCGAAATGTTAGGTTATGCCGTTCATAGTGCCTATCAGATGAACCGTAAATTCCTCTACGCCCAACGCAACCATGAGACCGGCAGCACCGTCTATGCTGCGATGGCAAAGGACGCCAACGAAAAGATTGAGCAACTGCGCAAGCGGTACAACGAACAGCTCGATGGCAAGTGGAACTATATGATTTCAACCATTCCACCTGGCTATACGGCGAAATATCATCAGATGCCCGAACTCGGCAACAAACCCACAGACGCTTATCGTCTGCCTGATGCTCAGCGTCATCCGGAGTTCCGTCATAAAATTGACCTCTCGACACTCACCGTTAAGCCGCCCTTCCGCCTACTCGAAGGTATCGGCACCGACTGGCTCGCCCTGCAAATGGGTCAGCCCCTCGACTTCAATACCACAGGCAGCATTGACATTCCCCTCAACTCATCACTTATCACTTCTCCCTCCTCACTTCAAATCTGTCTCTCCGTCGTGCCCATGTGGCCCGTCGCCTACGACCGCAGCAACAAGATTGCCGTGAGCGTTGATGGTGGTAAAGCTGTGGTTTGCGAGAACATTTTTAAGGAGTGGAGTCCGGAGTGGAAACTACAAGTACTTGAAAATCGCAAGGAGTTTGTCGTGACCCTGCCCCTTGATACCAAACGTAGCAATCATGTCCTGACGCTGTCCATCGTCGACCCAGGACAAATCGTACAAAAGATTACATACGAATAAATCAGACTAACAATGAAACGATTCTTTTTGGGTATCTGCGTGATGCTCATGACAATGACAGCAATGGCGCAAACAGACAAATTTTGCATTGCCAAGGACGGTAAGGCTGCAACCATCGTGGTGGACAATAACGACTGGAAGGGCGTGCTGAGGGCAGCTAACAACCTGGGCGATGATGTTCGCAAAGTATCAGGAACGGCAGCAGCCGTTGTTGAGTCAGCTGCTGCGCCACAGCAGTCTGGCGCCATCATCGCAGGAACCATCGGCAAGAGTCGTGCTATCGACCGCCTCATGAAGCAGAAGAAGATTGACGTGAAGCAGGTGAAGGGTCAGTGGGAGTCGTACCTGATTGACGTGGTGGACGGAAACCTCGTGATTGCGGGCAGCGACAAGCGCGGCACCATCTATGGCATCTACGACATCTCGCAGCGCATCGGTGTGTCACCCTGGTACTGGATGGCGGATGCGCCTGTGAGGCATCAGAATGAGGTGTATTATGAAGGTGGGCGATTCGTGCAGCCGTCGCCAAAGGTGAAATACCGCGGCATCTTTATCAATGATGAGTGGCCGTCGTTTGGCGGCTGGTGCCAGAAGCATTTCGGCGGCGTGAACGCCAAGGCTTACGAGCATATTTTCGAGTTGCTGTTGCGCCTGAAGGCCAACTACTTCTGGCCAGCCATGTGGGCAACAGCCTTCAACGAGGACGACCCCGAGAACCCGCGACTGGCCGACGAAATGGGCATCGTGATGGGTACATCGCACCATGAGCCGATGATGCGCTCGCACCAGGAATACCTGCACCGCAAGGAGCAGGTGGGCCCCTGGGACTACGCTACAAACAAGGAACGCGTGGATCAGTTCTTCCGTGAGGGCATGGAACGCAACAAGGCGTATGATAATCTTGTGACCATCGGTATGCGTGGCGACGGCGACGTGGCGATGGGCAAGGGCGACGACCAGGAGAACATGCGGACGCTCCGCAACGTCATCGACGGACAGCGTAAGATTATCAAGGACATCTACGGACGCCCCGATGCCGTTCCACAGCTCTGGGCTATCTTTACGGAGGTGCAGCGTTACTATGATGCAGGCTTCACCGTGCCCGACGACGTGACGCTATTGCTATGCGACAACAACTGGGGCTACATCCGCCGCAAAGGACGCGACTTTGAGCGTAAGCGCAAGGGCGGACTGGGGCTGTACTATCACATCGACATGAACGGTGGTCCATGGAACGACCGTTGGGTGAACACCACGACCATCCCCAAGCTGCGCGAACAGCTGCATCTGGCCTATGCCAGCGGCATCGACCGCATCTGGATTATCAATGTAGGCGACCTGAAACCGAAGGAGGTACCCATCGACTTCATCATGCGTTACGCCTGGAATCCCGACGCCATCCAGCCCGGCGACGAACAGGCGTGGCTGCGCCAATGGACGGCCAGCGTGTTCGGCGATTTGCCCGCCGAAATCACCGACGAGTGTGCCGACATCATCGCCAAATACTCTAAGTACAACCTTTGGCGCAAGCCTGAGGCGCAGGTACCCGGCATCTATAATATGGAGGAGATGCTGCGGATAGAAAAGCTCTGGCAGTCGCTCGTGGTGCGTTGCGAGGTTCTAAAGGAGCAGATTCCCGCCGAAGCGCAGGATGCCTTCTATCAGTTGGTATATTATCCCACAGTGGCCAGTGCGGGTGTGGCTCAGATATATAATAGCGCCACCCTCGGCGACAGCCTGACTATCAATCACCTGATGGTAAAGGATCAGCGACTCACCGACTATTATCATAAAGGTATAGCCGGTGGCAAGTGGGACGGCATGATGCAGGACAACCACATTGGTTACACCCAGTGGTTCATCCCCAAGGAGAACTACCATCCGATGACCCTCGGCTTCAAGGTGAAGCACAATCTGCGCCCCTCTGCTGACACGAAGGAATACTCCATTCCTGCCCACAAATTCACCCGCAAAAGCGACGCCTGGGTTTTCCTGCCGGACCTCGGTCGCGGCGAGGGCTGCATGGGTGCCAAGGATGTGATGAAGGAATGGCCTGCTGATGGCAGCGGCCCCGTGCTGGAGTATGAGATTGACCTCGCCAACACAGCGGAAGCCAACTCTCAACCTTCAGTCGCCATTGGCATAATGCCCACTCAGGATATCCTACCTGCTCGCGGTCTGCGTTTCAGCATCCAGATTGACGACCAGCCCGTACAAGTCATCGACGCCCGTCGCGGCATCGTTGACACCTTCTCGGAATACACCCCTCAGAATCTTGCTGTCTCAAAGGTGCTGAAGCCGTTGCCGCCACGTAGCCGTCTCGCTTTGAGCGGTTTTGTGAACGGTCGTCAGCTCCCCCGTCGTGACGAGGTGTTCGACAATCTCCGCTGGCTCGACGCCACGTTCACTGCAACACCTGGTCGTCACACCCTGAAGCTCATCATGATTGACCCAGAGATTGTTGTCGAACAAATCGTCGTCAACCCCGACAACAACCACTACAGTTATTTTGGGAATAGCAAATATTAAGAATCTTACTCACCATCAAAAGGCAACTCACCCAAATACTTATCAAAGTCGCTCTGGAACAAACGGTCTTGTACGATGCGGTACTTTTCAAATTCTGTCTCGGCATGTTCTTTGGCCTCTTCCGCTGTTACTGAACCTGCTGTTTGCAGCACTTCATTACCACCAGCCGCTAAAATTGTATCAATCTGTTTGGCCCAGTCCTCCATTGTCATCGGGATATGGCGTTTAGCCATACGTTCTGCCAATTCCAATACACCATTCACAAGTTGTCCCATGTCTGCCAGTTCCACCTCTTTCAGGTAGTTCTTGGCTATCGACACATCTGTCTTGACAATCTTTCCGTCAGGTGCATTCTCCCAAGTGGTCAGTCCCATGTGTTCTTGTTCGGCATCGGCTCGTTCTACTATCAGTTCAGCT
>CACWOS010000053.1 GCA_902762565.1 uncultured Prevotellaceae bacterium | reverse complement strand
CAACACCTGGTACGGTGGTGAGATGAAGAAGGGTATGTTCTCAATGATGAACTACTATCTGCCTCTGCAGGGTATCGCTTCTATGCACTGCTCTGCTAATACCGACATGGAGGGTAAGAACACCGCTATCTTCTTCGGTCTGTCTGGTACAGGTAAGACCACGCTGTCAACCGATCCAAAGCGTCTGCTGATTGGTGACGACGAGCACGGATGGGACGACGAGGGTGTGTTCAACTTCGAAGGTGGTTGCTATGCAAAGGTTATCAACCTCTCTAAGGAGAACGAGCCTGACATCTACGGTGCTATCAAGCGCGACGCTCTACTCGAGAACGTAACTGTTGCTGAGGACGGTAAGATTGATTTCGCTGACAAGAGCGTTACTGAGAACACTCGTGTATCATATCCTATCAACCACATCGAGAAGATTGCCCAGAAGGTAAATGGCAAGAGCGCTGGTCCAGAGGCTAAGAACGTTATCTTCCTGAGCGCTGACGCCTTTGGCGTACTGCCCCCAGTATCTATCCTGACTCCAGAGCAGACCAAGTACTACTTCCTGAGCGGATTCACAGCTAAGCTGGCTGGTACAGAGCGCGGTATCACAGAGCCTACTCCTACATTCTCTGCTTGCTTCGGTCAGGCATTCCTCGAGCTGCACCCCACCAAGTATGCTGAGGAGCTCGTGAAGAAGATGGAGAAGAGCGGTGCTAAGGCATACCTCGTCAACACTGGTTGGAACGGTACTGGCAAGCGTATCTCTATCCCCGATACACGTGGTATCATCGACGCTATCCTGGATGGTGCTATCCTGAAGGCTGAGACCAAGAAGATTCCTTACTTCGATTTCGAGGTTCCCACAGCTCTGCCCAACGTAAATCCCGCTATCCTCGATCCTCGTGACACATACGCTGATGCAGCTGAGTGGAACAAGAAGGCTGAGGACTTGGCTGCCCGCTTCATTAAGAATTTCAAGAAGTACGAGGGCAACGAGGCTGGTAAGGCACTGGTTGCCGCTGGTCCAAAGCTCTAATTTAGTTAAGAGTTAAGAAAGATACTCTATAGAAAAATGGATTGGCTGTGCATTGAGCATGGCCAATCTTTTTTTGATGTAGGTCAAAAAGCAATGTATTTCAGGCATTTTTTCTCAACTCTTAACTCTTAACTCTTAATTTCTTAGTACCTTTGCACCCATAGTCGTGATGACTACGTTTATTTTTTCATAGTTATTCATTAGGTTAGTAGTTATTAGATTTTTTAAGGTAAAGATTATGTTATTAGATTTTCAAACAACGGTGATATTGGTATGTACAGCTGTGGTGACAGCATTAAGTGTTATCACACTAACAAATACCGATATTCGTTGAAAAATAGCGCGGAGTGAGTGATTCATACCGCGCTCTTTTTATAAATAAACCTAAAATATCGTCTTTTATCATATATTTTACTTAATAAAAGGTAGAAAAATGCTCATAATTGAAGATTTGTGCGTAAATTTGCACCCAAATTGGAAAAAAGTACGCAAATGAAGTTCATTAAGATATCATTAATTTGGGCAATGACCATGGTATTGATGGCCTCTTGCCTTAATTCTTCTGACGAAAATAACGTTACGCTCTATGACAATGCTGCCATTATTGGTTTTACATTGGGCACGATGAACAAGTATATCGACAATACCAAAACCACATTCTCTGGAAGCAGCTATTTTTTCAATATCGATCAGTCAAATAAAGGCACTCATCACTTTAAAGACACGACAATTATTGGTCGTTGCATATACAACAATGACTCACTGCCTTTAGGAACAGATCTCAAACATGTTTTGACTACAATAACCACTCATCATAATGGTGTGACTATCATAGAAAGGCTGAACCAACGGAATGTCTTTGATTATTTCACTTCGTCAGATAGCATCGACTTTACAAAGCCCCGCAAGCTTCGTGTATTTTCAAGCGACGGTACTGTCTACAATGATTACTACGTCAGTGTCAATGCACACCAGGAAGACGGCAACGAGTTTGTATGGCATCTGATGGAGGATAATTGGCAACCTGCAGGGGAGACTAACCTGCCTGCAGGTATTAAACAGCTGTTGGGTGGATGTACCTCAGAGCAGTATGCCTGGTCGACAGACAATAAGCTGATGGTGTCATACGACAAGGGAGTCAATTGGCAGGAAGAGACCATCACTGACGATGCAGATATGATGCCAACCCGCGATTTGGCACTCATCAGTTACCCTATGGACAATGTGGACAGCATCGATTATGTGCTGCTGGTCGGCAACCGTGAGGTGAACGAGCAGAACAAGGAATCCATTGCAATGGTTTGGCGTAAGGTGGTTGACTATAGCAAGAACGCCCCTTATTCCACCTGGACCTATATGGAACGAAACTCAACGAAGGGTGATTCACTGGCGTTGCCAAGAATAAAGGACTTGACCGTTGTGAAATACGACGATGGCATTCTAGCACTAGGTGGTGCCGGCATTGGCGGATGCGAATATAGTCCCTATGTTAATATATTCCAGAGTCGCGACAACGGCATCACGTGGAAATGGAATTCACGCTATGTCTTGCCTGAAGACTTTGACTACAATGCGACAAAGGTAACAGCCTCCGTCGATGAAGACAATTTCATCTGGCTACACTGCGAAGGTACTGGTCAGGTGTGGCGTGGAAGACTGAACAAATTGGGGTGGAAGAATCAAAAGTAAGATGAGAAATGTCGTGACAGCCACTCTATTGCTACTAGCAACTAGTATTCATGCTCAGACAGAGCCTGAATACAGGTTGGAAATAGGTGGTGGTATCGGAATGGTATCTTATCAAGGCGACTTCAACGGTAACATCTTCAAGAACCCCCAACCCATGGCGACACTACTCGCAAAATACAAGTTCGACCCACGCAGAGCATTAGCATTGAATGTGAGCTACGGGCAACTAAAAGGTTCGTCAAAGAATGCCAAAACATATTATCCTGCAGACGCCAGTGTCCCCACCAGCACAACAATGCCACTGAGCTACGATTTCAAGAACACAGTGGTTGACGCGGGATTACGATTGGAATACAATTTCTGGCCCTATGGCACAGGATTTGAATATCGCGGGGCTAAGCGGCTGACGCCATATGTTGCTATCGGTCTAGGCGTAACGATTGCCAAAGCCGACAAAACCATATTTGGTGCGAACATGCCTATCGGTGTCGGCATAAAGTATAAGATTGCCGATCGCTTGAATCTGGCTGCAGAATGGGCCACGCATATCACTACGAGTGATGGATTGGACGGCATTAAGGACCCATATGGAATTCAAAGTAGTGGTCTATTCAAGAACACTGACTGCTACAGTCAATTCCGCCTGTCGTTGAGCTATGATTTGTGGGCGAAATGCCGTACATGTCATAACGACAGGAACTGATGAAATGAAATAAGAAATAATAAATATATGACAGCAGAACTGGATAAAAACCGCATACCACAGCATATTGCCATCATCATGGACGGCAATGGACGCTGGGCAACAGATCGTGGTTTAGACCGTACTTTTGGACACAAGGCTGGCCTTGATACGGTAAAGAAAATTACGGCAGAGTGTGCACGTCTAGGCGTGAAGTACCTGACGCTTTACACATTCTCTACAGAAAACTGGAATCGCCCCGCCTATGAGATAGAGGCACTTATGGGGTTGGTGCTCAGCTTCATTGAGATGGAACTGTTTACCGACAACAACGTCAAGTTCACGCTGATAGGCGACCGTGAGCGTTTGCCCCAAAGTGTACAGGACAAGATAACCTACATGGAGAACTTGACCAAAGATAACGACGGTATGACGATGGTGGTGGCCATGAGTTACTCTTCGAAACTTGAATTGGTGCGTGCCACCAAACAGATAGCTGATGAAGTAAAGAGTGGTAAGCTTAATATTGCTGACATCACAGAACAAACCATCAATGATCACCTATGGACAGCTCAGATGCCCGATCCTGAATTACTGATTCGTACGGGAGGAGAGCTGCGTATCTCGAACTATCTATTGTGGCAGTGTGCTTATTCAGAGTTCTATTTCTGTGACACCTACTGGCCCGATTTCGACGAAGAGGCTCTTCACAAAGCCATTGCAAACTATCAGGGTCGTCAGCGCCGCTTTGGCAAAACGGAAGCACAGGTGGAAAACGAGGTTTAGCCTCTAGTGAAAAGTGAATAGTGAAAAGTATATAATGAAAATACTGAAGACAAGTAATAGAATGAAAATGAACAAGCGAATATGGATGGTAGGAATACTATTCACTATTCACTGTTCACTATTCATTAGCAGCATAGCTGCGCAAGACAAGATTGTCAACCCCGACATCTCGTATGCAGGCACGCCGCGCCATTTGGAGATTGGCGGATTGGCCGTGAAAGGAGTTGAAGGCTATGAGGACTATGTACTGACAGGATTGTCTGGATTGAGCGTCGGACAGGTTATTGACGTGCCAGGCACTGAAATTACTGAAGCCGTCAAGCGTTATTGGAAGCATGGTTTGTTTTCGAAGGTTGCCATCACAGCCGACTCTATTGTCGACCAGAAAATCTATCTCTGCATACATTTGGCTACCCGTCCTCGTGTCAGCACTATCAACTACTATGGTCTGAAGAAGTCTGAACGTGACGATATGGAAAGTAAGCTGGGCATTATGCGTGGTGCACAGATTACGCCCAACATGATTGACCGTGCTAAGATTTTGGCCAAGAAGTATTTCGACGATAAGGGATACAAGAATGCCGAGATTAATATTGTTCAACGCGACGATGTGACTGGCAAGAATCAGGTGATTCTCGATGTCGAAATCGACAAGAAAGCCAAAATGAAGGTACGTCAAATTATCTTCGATGGCAATGAACAACTAAAGGATAGTAAGATTACAGGCTCGTTCTTTAAGAAGGGTGCCTTTGGTAAAATTAACGAAGCTGGCAAACTGAAGAATTTCTTCAAAGCCAAGAAGTTTACCCCTGAACGCTACGACGAAGCTAAGAAGATGCTGATAGAGAAGTACAACGAACTGGGTTATCGCGATGCCGCCATCCTCGAAGACTCTGTATGGACTGTCGACGATAAGCATGTCAACGTCTACGTTAAGCTTGACGAGGGACAGAAATATTATCTTCGCAACATCACTTGGGTAGGCAATACCGTTGTTACCAGCGACTATCTCTCTGCCGTATTAGGCATGAAAAAAGGCGATATCTATAACCAGAAGCACATGAAGAAGCGCCTCTCTGAGGACGAGGATGCCGTAGGCAACTATTACTGGAACAATGGTTATCTTTTTTACAACCTTGACCCCGTTGAGGTGAACATCGTTGGCGACTCCATCGATCTCGAGATGCGTATCCAAGAGGGTACACAGGCACATATCAGTCATGTGCGCATCTATGGTAACGACCGTCTTTACGAAGAGGTCGTACGTCGTGAGCTTCGCACTAAGCCTGGCGACTTATTCTCGAAAGATGCCTTACAGCGTTCTGCACGTGACATCGCCTCTATGGGTTTCTTCGATCCTGAGAAAGTGAATCCCGATATCAAGCCAAACTACGAGGATGGTACTGTGGATATCAACTGGCAACTAGAGCAGAAATCTAACGACCAATTGGAATTCTCGCTTGGTTGGGGTCAGACGGGTATCATTGGTCGTGTGGGTATCAAGCTCAACAATTTCTCAATGCGCAACCTGTTTGGCAAAAACAAGATGCATCGTGGCATCATGCCTATTGGTGACGGCGAACAACTTTCACTCTCACTACAGTCAAATGGTAGCTACTATAGTTCTATTTCTGGAGGCTATTCTACTGGCTGGTTTGGCGGCAAGCGTCCTAATTCGTTCAGTCTAAATGCTTTCTACTCCAAACAAAGCGATATCTCGAGCACCTACCGTAACTCTGCATGGATGAACAACTACTATAACTATTATGGTGGTTATGGTTCCTACAACAGCGGCTACTATGATTATACCTCGATGATGGATGACGACAAATACATCAAGTTGTTTGGTGCATCTATTGGATGGGGTAAGCGTCTACGCTGGCCTGACGACTATTTCCAGTTGGGTTTACAACTTTCTTATACGCGATATATGTTGCGTGACTGGAGTTACTTCATCATCTCAAATGGTAACTGTAACAACATCAATCTCGGTATAACGCTGTCGCGTACCTCTACCGACAACCAGTTATTCCCACGCCGTGGTTCTGAGTTCCTAGCCAGCGTCACACTGACGCCACCTTGGTCTGTCTTCGACAATAAGAACTATGCTACTCTGGCTACAGCTGAGACCTATAATACAGACGTCGACCGCTACAATGCAGAATTGCAAGACAAGTATCGTTGGATTGAGTATCACAAGTGGAAGCTTAAGACCAAGAGCTATACAGCACTCTCAGGTGGTCAGAAGTGCTTCGTGTTGATGACGCGTGTCGAACTAGGATTATTAGGTTCGTACAACAAGGATAAAAAGTCGCCATTCGAAACCTTC
The DNA here is from genome assembly GCA_902762565.1 of uncultured Prevotellaceae bacterium. Lineage (GTDB taxonomy): Bacteria > Bacteroidota > Bacteroidia > Bacteroidales > Bacteroidaceae > Prevotella. The sequence goes on along the minus strand of CACWOS010000053.1, from coordinate 13,761 downwards.
TATGTGGGTGGTGACGGTATGAGCGGCTACTCGTCAGGTTACGCTGAAGAGACCATCGGACTGCGTGGTTATGACAATGGTTCGCTCACCCCATACCGTGCTGAAGGTTATGCGTACGACCGCTTCACACTCGAGTTGCGCTATCCCTTCATGCTGGGCAACACCACCATCTACGGACTTGGATTCCTCGAAGGTGGTAATGCATGGAACGAGGTCAAGAACTTCAATCCCTTCGAGCTCAAGCGTTCGGCAGGTCTGGGTGTCCGCATCTTCCTCCCGATGGTGGGTCTGATGGGTATCGACTGGGCTTATGGTTTCGACAAGGCCTACGCCGGTTCTTCAAAGGGCGGCAGCCAGTTCCACTTCATCCTCGGACAAGAATTCTAAGGAAACTTTTAAACTGTTTGCAAGTTTTTGCGTCAAAGGAGATGTATTAACATAAAAAGAGACGATTATGAAGAAAGTAATATTGATGATGATAATGTTTGCAACGACCATGTCGATGCATGCGCAAAAGTTTGCCCTTGTGGATATGGACTATATCTTTAAGAATATTCCTGCCTACGAACGCGCCAACGAGCAGTTGAACCAAGTATCTAAGAAATGGCAGGCTGAGGTTGATGCCATTCAGATAGAGGCACAGACACTCTACAAGAACTATCAGAACGAGGTGGTATTCCTTTCACAGGAACAGAAGAAAGCCCGTCAAGATGCTATTATGGAGAAGGAGAAAGAAGCTGCCGACTTGAAGAAGAAATACTTTGGTCCTCAAGGCGAGCTCTTCAAGAAGCGTACGGCCCTCATGTCTCCCATTCAGGAAGAGGTCTACACTGCCGTCAAGGATATTGCCGATCTCCGTGGCTATCAGCTCGTACTTGATCGTGCTTCCGATGCTGGTATTATCTTTGGTTCCCCCAAGGTCGACATCTCCAACGAGGTGCTCTCCAAGCTAGGATACAGCAATTGAGATATTAAAAAATGAGATATTGAAAGATTAATAATTAACAATAAGAAAGTAAAAATGAAAAAGATGATTCTTTGCGCTATTTGCGCTATCTGCGGTTTCACCACCGCAAATGCCCAGAAGTTCGGACATGTTAACTCTCAGGAGATTATCCAGGCTATGCCTGAGTTCGCAAAGGCACGCACCGACATCGAGGCACTGACCAAACAGTATGAGGCTGACTTGAAGTCCATGCAGGAAGAACTCCAGAAGAAGAGTGAGGCCTACGAAAAAGAACAGGCCACCCTGCCCGCTAACATCAAGCAGCGCCGTGAGACTGAGTTGCAAGAAATGTACCAGAAGATTCAGCAGAGCTATCAGGACAACCAACAGGCTTTAGCTAAGGAACAAAATGAGAAGATGCAGGCCATCACTACCAAGGTTGTCGAGGCTATCAAGGCTGTCGGTCAGGCAGGTGGATATGTTTATATTATGGATATGGGCAGTGGCATACCCTACATCAGCTCTACCCTCTCTACCGATGTTACAGCACAGGTAAAGGCTAAACTCGGGCTGAAATAAATCTTTTTAATGATGAAAAAAAGAGCGAAACTTTTGTTATTCGCTCTTTTTTTTTGTACCTTTGCCCCCAAATAGTCAAAAAAACAATAGATTTATGAAGAAAGTAACATTGATATTGGTGTTGACCCTGATGGGTTTAGTAGGTTACGCACAGGACGCTCAGGCTCCCGCTGCCCTGAAGTACGGCTATCTGAGCTACGACTCCGTGTTCCAGGCAATGCCTGAGTATGCCACAATGCAGGCTTCGATGCAACAGCTTCGCGACAAGTACGCTGCTGAGCAGAAGCGTGTGGAGGATGACTTTAACAAGAAGTACGAAGAATTCCTCGATGGACAGGCAGGTTTCCCACAGACCATTCTACAGAAGCGTCAGAGCGAGTTGCAGGAGATGTTAGACAAGAACATCGCCTTCAAGAAGGAGAGTCAGCGCCTGCTCTGCCAAGCTGAGTGCGATGCTAAGGCTCCACTGAAGGAGCGTCTGGCTGGTGTGCTGAAGCAGATTGGTGAGGCACGTGGTTACGCCTTCATTCTGAATACCGACGGCAACGTAGCTCCTTGGCTCAACACCGCTATGGGTGAGGACATCACCGAGACTGTAAAAGACTTGCTGAAGTAAGCTACGATGCTTAGTCAGTCGCCAGGACCTATCGGCATTTTCGACAGCGGATACGGTGGGCTGACCATTCTACATGGCATCCGCCAGCTGTTACCCCAGTACGACTACCTTTATCTGGGCGATAATGCCCGTGCGCCCTACGGTACGCGCTCGTTCGATGTCGTATACGAATTTACGCGTCAGGCCGTCATTCGCATGTTCGAGATGGGTTGTCACCTGATTGTCCTTGGTTGCAACACGGCATCAGCCAAAGCTCTGCGAAGCATACAACAAAACGATTTGCCCAAGCTCGACCCTCAACGTCGAGTCTTGGGCGTTATTCGTCCTACAGCCGAAGTCATCGGCTCATTGACACACTCGCGTCACGTAGGTATCTTTGCCACTGAGGGTACCATCAAGAGCGAGTCGTACAACCTGGAAATCCAAAAGTTATTCCCTGATGTCCAAGTGACAGGTGTGGCCTGCCCCTTCTGGGTGCCGCTGGTGGAGTATAACGAAGCTGACTCGCCTGGTGCCGACTATTTCGTCAAGAAACGTATCGACCAACTCCTGCGTCTAGACCCAGACATCGATACCGTCATCTTAGGCTGCACACACTACCCTCTCCTATTGCCTAAAATCCATAAGTACATGCCGCGTGGCATCCGCATCGTTTCTCAGGGTGAATACGTGGCAAACTCTCTACAAAACTACCTGGAACGTCACTCTGACATCGAGCAACGTTGTTCAAAAGAGGGCGTCACACACTATCTGACCACAGAGAACCCAGAAAAGTTCAAAGAGCAGGCTCAGCTTTTTCTCCATGAGCCAGTAGAAGTCGAGAAAATCACCCTTGTATAGAAGATACCCACACTTATTCACATGACCCCTTTCAAAGGCCGATGTGCAAAGGGGTCATGTGAATAAGTGAGGGACATTATCGAATTCCTTGATTTTTCGCGTCCAAGTCATTGGATCATCGCAATCATCTAAGGTTCGCGTCAGCTCCGTGCGGAAGGCCCTTCCGCTTCCTTCTCGCACCCCGTCCGCACGTAGCGGAAGGGGCGTCCGCTTCCTTCGGACCATGCCTCCGCTTCCTTCGCGCCACTAGGTTGAAGCCTTCGGATTGCTAGCCCAAAGCTCAAAGGCCACAAGCGATAAGCACGATACTGCCGCGCTCTTTACTTTACAATGTTAGCAGGCCTCCATTTCTCTAGAAGTTAAATCCATCAATGTAGAACGTTACGCGTTGTGCCATAATACCTATGTCTATATACTAAAAAAGCCGTCCTCAGACGGCCATGTCCATTCAAGAAAGAATGGCGGAGCTTTAATAATTTGGTGCGAAGATAGATATTTTTCTCTAATATTCCAAATTTTGAAGCATGTTTCTGCAGATTTTGGCTTAAAAACGTATGACTTTCAATAGTTCTTCGTATATTTGTACACGAATGGGAACGGAATCTTGACTTTCTGCTTGAGTTATTACTCCAAAAGAAATTTTGAATACTCTTGGAGTATTTCCAATTACTCCGATAGTATCATCTATTTTGAGCCGTAATTGTAAGCCTTCAGACTCTGAGCAAATATCCTGTAAGGACTATTGCGTCATCTTCATCACATCGTCGAGCGTGAACTTGCCCGAGAAGACCATAACCGTCGTATTGTCATCGCCTTCTACCAGCATGATGACGGCCGACTGCTGCTTGTCTACATGGTGGAAGATGTTCACCTTGTTGTCGTCCTCGTTCATCTGCATAAGCAGTTCGTACTTGTCCTTGGCCATGATGGACTTGACGTCGTTCTTCAGCTTCTTCTGAGTAGCATTACCCACAGAAGTGATGATCTGGATGCCCGTCAGTTTGCCTGCCAGCGTCTTGGTGTCGATACCAGGAACCGATGGGGCGGCATTCTTGCCCGCCATACTGAGCATGTATTTCGAGATAAAAACGTAGGTTACGTTCTTCGTGTCAGCATATTTCTCGAATGCCTTTACCTGGGCGTTAGCAGTGAGGCAGCCTAGAGCCACCACGATGCAAAGGAGGACCTTAATGATTACCTGTTTCATATCGCTTCAATACCTTTAGTTTCTCGTTAAATGATTGTTCTGTCTTGTCGCTCAGGGCTTTCGCCTTCTCAAGATGTCCCATACCCTTGTTCAGGTTATATGCCAGCAGGTTGAGTGCACGCTCGGCTTCCTGCTGTGCCAGCACAGGGTCTTGGTAGGTGTCCTGCTCGGCCAGGTTCAAATCTCTATCCTGGCTCCACAGATGGTAACCCACACCAAAGACAAGGGCAAAGCTGGCTGCGACAGCCGCATAGCGCAGGACTCTTGGCATGAGCATGTGCTGCTTGGCCTTCTGCTCCTCACGTTCCCACTGGTCAATCTTGGCAGAGAGCCGCTGTTCCAGTCCTTCGGGAATGGGTATCTGTTCTAACGTTTTAAGATTCAGTTCGTCCATGTCTTCGTTATATTTTGGATTTGTTGCTTAAGTTTCTTTTTCGTTCGCATCACGATAATGCGGATATTGCCTTGTGAGAGTCCTGTGTCGCGTTCTATCTCTTCGTAGGAGCGGTCATCCACCAGATGCATCTGAATGATTTTGGCGTCTCTTTCGGACAGTTCGCTGATGAGTCCTTCCATCTGCCTGACCTCGTCGCGGGCATCTATCTGACTTTCGAGGCTCCGTTCGTCGAGCGGCCCGTCCTCACTTTTCAGTTCTGCCGAGGCGTCCAGATGTTTCAATCGTCGCTGGTCGATGAACAGGTTTCGCATCATGGTCACGAGATAAGCCTGCTCCATCGCCTCGTCAGGCAGGTCGTCGCGCTTCTGCCATAGCTTCAAGTACAGATCCTGAAGCAGGTCTTCGGCATCCTGCGCGTTGCCCGTTAGGTGATAAGCTACCCGATAGAGCATCTGATGATGGGGCATGTACCGCTGCTTAAACTCCCGCGCGTCCATTCCGTTACTTCTATTCTTATTTCTCTGTTCTGCTAAACTCAATGACCACCTTTTTGTCGGTGTTGGGGTATTTTGCCCTTACGGCACTGCCAACAACCCACGATTCATGGTTGAAGTGGAAGTCGTGCTTCTCCATATACTCCTTGGCCTCTTCCATGGAGTGAATCTCTGGACATTCCTTCCCATTGATGACGAAGAGTGCGTTTCCATTCTTCACTTCCTTCATGACATCGTTCATGCCAGTCTCTTCAGTCACCTTCTCATTAAAGCTGACCACATCATCATTGATAAAACTTTTCAGCAACTGTTCTTTTTTGATTTTGCAGTCAAGATGTACCAATGACACCTTGCCCCAGATATCCCAACGAATCAAGACATGATTGACAATATCGTTCTTCACCTTACCATAGATACGGAGCTGATAATCAGGATTAAACGTTTGGTTAATCATGTTCTGTACAGGATTCTTACTTTCTTCAGGTTCTGAATTGTCATTCTGCGTATAGAGCAACTCGAAGCCCCTCAGTCCTTCAATGTCTTTAGCCAGTTCAGCTTTCTGGTCATCATCCAACGTCAGTTGCAACTGTTCTGCCTTCTTGAAGTTCTTTCGAATAAAGTCGTAATCTTCCGCACTCAGACCATTTGTTTCACTATTTTTCTCTGGAATACCGGCACGTGTTTGTTCTGTAGTCTCTGCATACTCAGCATTAGGCAGTGCCTTATACTTTTTTATAAGTTTGTCGGCTGTCTGGCCGAACGCGCTGCCTACGCAAAGCAGCATAGCGAGTAATAAGAATAGCTGTTTCATCTCTTTTAATGTTTAGTTGTTCACTCCGACATTCATCTTCATACCCTGATGCAGCATCTTGGAAATATCGAACGTACCATTGATGACCACCAACGTGGCTTCGCCTTCTTCTACTGCCAAGACAACGTTGGTAGACTGCTCATCCTTCTTCGAAAGATAGATTTTCACCATCTCGCCATCATCGCCTTTCGTATCAACCAGCGGCTCCCATTCCTTGCCTTTCAGCAGTTTCAGGGCAGCCTTCTGGAATTTCTTGATGTTGCCTTCTTTTTCGCATGTGAAAACCTTCACGTCGTCAAACTGGTCAAGGAATTTTCCACCGTCATCGCCGCCACCAAGGTTGACAACCTCTCCAACATGTAACCCGTTCCCCTGCTTGGCAGCGAGGTTGATCATGTTCTTGTCAACATGCTGATACTCTACGCCCTTGATTTTTGCCAACTCGTCAAAGGTATTGCTTTGGGCATTGGCACCAGCACACAAGAAAGCTAACACGGCACAAACGGCCAACTTTTTCATTGTCTGCAAAGAACTAAATGTCATAGAAAAATGATTCATCTTCTTTTGGTTGTTTAATTGTTACACATTACTCTTTGAAGTGCCATCGATGACCCCTTCTATCTGTACATACGAGTTTTCTTTCGTGTTTGTTACAAAGAAATCGATATTTTTTTCTAAAGGTTGCGACCAGACGTCTATCTTTATTATTTATGCTGCAAATATAGATAAAAAAAACGAAAGTCCAAAACCTTCTTCTGCATTTTTACAAAAGTACGGGTTAAGATAAAATGGAATGTTGCTTTAGGGTTGTTCGGACGTCACTTGCAGGGGGAAAGTGACTCGCTTACAGGGTGTAGATGACGTTGGAACAGGGAGAGAGACTATCTCTTGCGAGAAAGCAGCGGGCGTGTCTTTAATCAGCAGCGCCCGCTGCTGATATCGGCGGCGGGCGTGTCTAAAGTCGGCAGCGTTCGCTGCGTACCTTTTTTACACTCACATAGACAGTCCTTCTATGAGGTTTAGATTGGGGATTATCGCAACAGGCGACGGGCAAAGTAGCGGACGGGATACCAGACGCTGAGGAAACCAACAGCGATGACGGTGAAGAATATCAGCACAATGTCCCAAGGATGGACGCTGACGGGATAGGCATCGACCACGAAGTTGCCCTCACTGGAGCCTAGGCGGACAAGGCCGAACTGCTGTTGCAGCCAACAGAGCAACAGGCCAATAAGAATGCCTATGACGGCACCAATGACGCTAATCATGCGACCTTCAAAAAGGAAGATGCGACAGATCTGGCTGTCGTTGGCACCAAGATTGCGTAATGTCTGAACATCATTACGTTTGTCGATAATAAGCATGGATAGCGAGCCGATGATATTGAAACAGGCTATCATGAGGATGAAAGTCAGGAAGATGTAGGCAATGAGCTTCTCGACCTTCATAATGCGGAAGGTGTCGTCCTGCTGTTCGTAGCGGTCCAACACCTGATACTTCTCGCCAGCAAGGGACTTCATCTCGTCCTTCACGTGGTCGAAATCGCTGCCAGGCTTCAGGCGCAGCTCAAGCGACGAGAGCATGCCGTCCTTCTGAAACAGGTTGCGCGCAAAGGGCAGCGAGGTCAGAATATAGCTCTTGTCGTACTTGCTCTGCTTCATGCAGAACACAACACCAGGTGAGTACAGTTCGTCCTCGACGAAACCCTCCGTAGGGTCGGCCATATTCAGCTGACCTTCACGACGTGGGGCATAGATTTTCAGCGGATTCGGATAGGTGTAGCCCAAGCCCATCTGATAGGCAACGCCTAAACCAGGAATGCCGTAGTTCATGTCGGCAGCATGCAGTTCGAAGGTGCCGTCGCCATCCAGAATCTCGCGGATATGAGTGAGCTGGTCGAAGTTGTCCTCTACACCTTTTATCTTGACCATCATCTGACGATCACCATAAACGGCCAAAGCTTGGTCTTCCAGACACTCCGTCGCCACCTCGACCTCAGGCAACTGGCGAATCTTCGTCAGGATGGGGTCGTCGGCAGGCGCACTCTTGCCCTTGACAGGAATGACCTTCAGCTGTGGGTCCATCTGCGTGAAGAAGGACGCCACAAGGTCGTGGAAACCGTTAAACACAGACAGCGTGACCACCAAGGCCATTGTGGCAATGGTTACTCCGACAACGGAGATGCCGCTGATGACGTTGATGGCGTGGGTCGACTTCTTTGAGAAGAGGTAACGCCGTGCTATGTAAAACGGAAAATTCATAGTTCACTTCTTCAGTAGTTCGTCGATGCGCTCGATGTAATCCAACGAGTCGTCGATAAAGAAGCGAAGCTCAGGGATGATGCGCATCTGATGACGGATGCGGGTACCCAGCTCGTAGCGTATCTGCTTCTCGTTGCGAGTGATGTTCTTGATGAGCTCTTCGCCACGCTCAGACGGGAAAATGCTGAGGTAGGCAGTACAGATGCTGAGGTCTGGCGAAATCTTAGTACGCGTCACGCTGACCATCACACCATGCATAGAGCGGGTCTGCTCCTGAAAGATCAGTGAGAGTTCTTTCTGGAGCAGACGGGCTATTTTGTTTTGTCTTGTTTCTTGCATATATTACTTATTCTCTTCCTTCTTCTCGTCCTTCTTGTCTTCTACAATCTCCAACACTTCTACGTCGAAGATGAGAGCGCTGAAGGGCTTAATCTGACCTGCGTCGCGATTGCCGTAAGCCAGTTCCTGAGGGATGTAGAGCTGCCACTTAGAGCCGACGGGCATCAGTGTGAGCGCTTCTGTCCAGCCCTTGATGACCTGACTGGGAGAGAAGGTAGCAGGCTCGCCACCATGCTTCTCGGTGGAGTCGAACACGGTACCGTCAATGAGGCGACCCTCGTACTTCACCTTGACCTTATCGGTCTCCTTTGCCACAGGACCGTTGCCCTTCACCAGCACCTTGTATATCAGACCGCTAGGTAGCACGGTGATACCTGACTTCTTTTTCTTAGCCAGCTTAGCCTGAGCAGCTATGAAGTCCTCGCCAGCCTTCTTGTTGTCACCATACTGCTCCATCAGTGCGTCGTTTTTCACCTGTTCCATCAGGCGACGAGCGACCTGATTAGCAGAGTCGACAGTCATCTTGCCGTCTTTGCCAGTGACACCACTGATGAAGCCTGCCATGAACTGGTCGAGCGAGATGCTCTTAGTACTCTCAGCGCCAAACAGGTCCTTGTTGAGACCGGGCATCATCTGGCGCAGAATCTGCTGACCAATCTGCGTGCCTGCATAGTAGGCAGCCTTAGCCTGCGAACTCTCGGCAACGCCCTCCTTCAGACCTTTCACGAAGTCATCCATATAGTTGACGTCGATTTTTAACTGCTTGGCAAGATAATCCTTCAGACCCTGCGTCTGAGCCATACCCATGCTATAGCTCAGCGAGTCGATACGTGCGGCACTCTGAGCCTGTACTGAACTGAAAGTAGCACCCACCACAAGAAGGGCGAGTGCTACCATGATATACTGCTTCATTACTTCTTAGGATCTACTTCGATGAGTTCAATCTTGAAAATCAGCATAGAGAAAGGCTTGATATCAGCACCCTGCTGACGCTCGCCGTAAGCCAGCTCCTGAGGGATGTAAACCTCCCAAGTAGAACCAGCGGGCATGTGAGTCAGAGCGTCTGTCCAACCCTTGATAACCTGGTTAGCACGGAAGTCAGCAGGCTGACCACGCTTGTAAGAGCTGTCGAATACCTTACCATCAAGTGTCTTACCCTCGTAGTGTACCTTCACGCGAGAGGTATCGGCAGGAATGGCACCAGTACCTTCCTTCAGAACCTTGTACTGAACACCGCTGGGCAGCACCTTAACACCTTCCTTCTTAGCATTCTCGGCCAGGAACTTCTCGCCCTCCTTCTTGTTAGGACCGAACTCCTTTTCCATATTCTTAGCCTTGATGGTGCGCATCATCTCCTGAGCGACCTGAGCAGCAGAGTCAACAGTCATCAGACCACCCTTGCCCAGTGTACCAGCTACGAAACCTGCCATGAAGTTCTTCAGAGAGATCGTCTTGGTAGAATCTTCGCCAAACAACTCGTGGTTGATACCCTTCACCATCTGGTTAGAAATCTGCTGACCAATCTGGATACCAGCATAGTAAGCGGCCTTCTTCTTGTCGTCACCAGCGTTGGCACCTTCGTTCAGACCCTTGATAAAGTCGTCGATATAAGTGGTATCAACACCCAGACGACCTACGAGGTAATCCTTCAGACCCTGGGTCTGAGCCATACCAATAGCGTAACTAACGGTATCAACATCACTCTTCAGGTTTGCCTTAGGAGTACCATTGCCGCATGAATACATCATGACGGCTGCAACTGCTGCAATAGCAGCAAATGTAAACTTTTTCATCTTTTTTTAATAAAACTATTTGTTAATTATCAATTGTCATTTATCATTTAGGCCGCAGGCCGCTTACATCACCTCAATGAGTTCTACATCGAACACAAGGGCGGCAAAAGGAGGAATAGAACTGCCTGCACCACCTTCACCATAAGCTAGACGGTAGGGGATGAAGAAACGATACTTGGCACCCTCCTGCATCAGCTGCAGACCCTCAGTCCAGCCTGCAATGACCTGCTGCAGTCCAAACACGGCAGGCTCGCCACGCTGGATACTGCTATCGAATACGGTACCATCAATCAGGAAACCCTCGTAATGGCACTTTACTGAATCCTTGGCCGATGGCTTCTTGCCGTTACCCTCCTTCAACACCTGATACTGCAGACCAGAGGGCAGTGTGATGACACCATCCTTCTTGGCATTATCGGCCAGATATTTCTCACCAGCCTCCTTATGAGCCTTGCCTGCCTCAGCACGCTGCTTGCTAATCTTCTCTTCCTGAGCTGCAAAAAACTCCTGAACAATCTGCTGAGCCTCGCTGCTCTTAATCTTCAGGTCCTTACCTGCCAAAACGTCCTTCACAGCCTGTGCAAAATCATCGATATTCAGCTCCTGACCACCCATGTTTGCCAACTGGTGGCCGATGCCGATACCCAATGCATAACTTACTTTATCCATTTCTTTTCTCTATATATTAATAATGTATATGCGTAAAATCGGCTGCAAAGGTACAACTTTTCTATGATTTATGAATGACATTTCGAGAAAAATTACTAATTTTGTGCATTCTTAATACTTTAGCTTATGAAAAAGATTGTAGTTTTAACAGGTGCAGGCATGTCAGTAGAGAGCGGATTAAAGACCTTCCGCGATGCTGATGGCCTTTGGGAGGAGTATCCCGTTCAGCAGGTGGCCACACATGAGGGGTGGCTTAAGGACCCGACATTAGTGACCAACTTCTACAACATGTTGCGCAAGAAGTGTTGGGGCGTCAAGCCCAACGAGGGTCATAAACTTGTGGCTGAACTTGAAAAGAAGTATGACGTAACTGTTGTCACTCAGAATGTCGATAATCTGCACGAGCAGGCTGGTTCGACGAAGGTCATTCATCTGCATGGCGAACTGATGAAGGTCTGTTCAAGCAACGACCCCGACAATCCACGCTACCAGCAACAGCTGACGCCAGACAATTGCGAGATTGAACCAGGTACGAAAGCTGGTGATGGCTCCTTGTTGCGTCCGTTCATCGTCTTCTTTGGCGAGGCTGTTCCCAACATCACCATCGCTGCCGAAGAGGCACAGACTGCCGACATCTTCATTATCATCGGCACGTCGCTCAACGTCTATCCCGCAGCAGGACTCATCCATTATGTGCGTCCAGGCGTTCCCGTCTACCTCATCGACCCCAACCCCATCAGTGCTGGCAGTAATGTCACACAAATTCAGAAAGGGGCATCGGAAGGCATGAAAGAGCTGATGCAGATATTGTAACAAAAAGTAAAGCCACCTCTCACAGGCGACTTTACTCCGAGGAAAATGATAAATATAGATTAAAATTACTAGTTGTGTGCGAGTACAAAGGTACAAATAGTTTTTGATTGTGCAATATTTTTTAGGTGGAAAAGTGTCTATTTAACGCTAATTTAACATTTACTCCCCCGATTTCATCGACGAATCCGTACCAATGTTCTTTTCTTCACCATTTATGGTCTGTTTATAAACACCTTCTTCGTTTAGAATACGCTCAGCTTCGGCAATCGTTTTGTCTGTTCGCAGGCCTATTTGGAGCTGTCCACCCTGATAATAATAGGCAGAAACTATCTCTTGTTCCAACATCAATTGGATTTCCTGTCGGTGGGCATCCAAATCGCGAGCCACATCATGGTGGTCTATCTTGGCCTTCAACGCGTCAAACTCCGCCTTGGCATCATCATAGTAGCCTTCAAACTTGGCAGTCTTCACCAACTCCTCAAATTGCTTCTTGCTCACTTGGTCATAGGTAAACCCTGCATTGATGACGCGTTGTTTAAAATCTTCATAGTCGGCATCCGTCAGATGGAAGTCCTTGGCGGCAGCAATGGTGGAATGCTTCGAGATGTAGTCTACGGCATAGTCAAACATCACCTCCGTAGAGTCCAGACGATCCAGATATAGAGTGATGTTAGCCATCGTATCAGGCTTCACCTCCACATCGGGTTTGATGCCTTCCTTCATCTTGATGCCGCGTCCACTAGGCAGATAATAACGGGAAGTCGTCAACTTCAGATTGGCATTGTAGGGCAGGTCGATGTTAGGCACTTGCACCAATCCTTTACCATAAGTACGCGTACCAATAATAACACCACGTTTCAAGTCCTGTAGGGCACCACTGGTAATTTCTGAGGCCGAAGCCGTCTCGCCATTTACCAGCACGACGATAGGCATGACGGTGTCAAGCGGTTCCATACGAGTAATATAGTCGTTGTTAGCACGCTTTAGCTTACCCTTCGTCTCCACAATGCGAACGCCCTTGGGTACCCACATATTCAGTATATCCACACACTCCGACAGCGAACCGCCACCATTGCCACGCAAGTCCAGTATCAACTTTTCGGCACCCTGCTTCTTCAGGTCGAGGAAAGCCAAACGCATGGGCTTGGTCGGCTCGCCAGTAAACGTGTTCAGACAGATATAGCCAACGTTATTGGGACGCATGCCATACCAGGTAATCTCAGGCATCTTAATGGAACGACGCGTCATCTTAAAGTTCAGTTTCTTACCTGTAGATGGCCGCAAAATCTTCAACATAAAGGTCGTACCAGGCTCACCGCGAAGATGACTGCTCACGTACGATACATTCTTGTCCGTCATCACCGTGTCGTCAATCTGCAGGATGATGTCACCCTTCTTTAGTCCCACCTCGGCAGCAGGCATGCCAGCGTATGGCTCGTCTATCACCACACGCTTCAGCTTCTGATGATAGCGAATCAAGGCACCGATACCAGCATACTTACCCGTCAGCATCGTCTTCAAGTCCTTCTGACGCTCCTCAGGATAGTACTCCGTATAGGGATCCAGCGTGTTCAGCATCGCATCTATACCTGCCGTCACCACCTTGTTAGCATCCAACGTGTCAACATACATCAAGTCCAGATTCTTATAGAGCGCGTTGAATATCTCCAGATTCTTACTTACCTCCAAATTGTGATTTTTCACATCCTGACTTCTCATCGTCAGTGACATGAAGCAAGCACATATCAGTAGAATAATGCTTCTTTTCATCTTATTTTTATTGTTTATGGGTGCAAAATTACAAAAAAATACGCATTCCGTGAATTTTTTCGCCAAAAAGTTTGCAGGATTCAAAAAAACTCCTTACCTTTGCACCCGCAAATCAGAAAGGATGCGCACCTGCTTCAGTAGCTCAGTTGGTTAGAGCACCTGACTGTTAATCAGGGGGTCGTTGGTTCAAGCCCATCCTGAAGCGCCTTAGAAATCAAGGAGTTAC